>URUI01000005.1 GCA_900551015.1 uncultured Collinsella sp. | reverse complement strand
AGCTGCTCGACAGCTACGAGTTCCCGGGCGACGACACCCCGATCATCCGCGGCTCCGCTCTGAAGGCCCTCGAGGGCGACAAGGAGTGGCAGGAGAAGGTCTGGGAGCTCATGGACGCTGTTGACTCCTACATCCCCACGCCGGAGCGCGACGTTGACAAGCCGTTCCTGATGGCTGTCGAGGACACCATGACCATCACCGGCCGCGGCACCGTTGCCACCGGCCGTGTGGAGCGCGGTACGCTCCATGTGAACGACCCGCTGGAGATCATCGGCATCAAGGAGACCCAGAACACGGTCTGCACCGGTATCGAGATGTTCCGCAAGCTGCTCGACGAGGCCCAGGCCGGCGACAACATCGGCTGCCTGCTTCGCGGCATCAAGCGCGAGGAGATCGTGCGCGGCCAGGTTCTCTGCAAGCCCGGTAGCGTGACCCCGCACACCGAGTTCGAGGGCCAGGTCTACATCCTGACGAAGGAAGAGGGCGGCCGCCACACGCCGTTCTTCGACGGCTACCGCCCGCAGTTCTACTTCCGCACGACGGACGTGACGGGCGTTGCCCACCTTCCCGAGGGCACCGAGATGGTCATGCCGGGCGACA
Source organism: uncultured Collinsella sp. (assembly GCA_900551015.1). Lineage (GTDB taxonomy): Bacteria > Actinomycetota > Coriobacteriia > Coriobacteriales > Coriobacteriaceae > Collinsella. Next base: position 49,572 of record URUI01000005.1, on the reverse strand, counting down.
ACGTGGAGATCAAGGGCGAGCTCATTCACCCGATCGCCATGGAAGAGGGCCTGCGCTTCGCTATCCGCGAGGGTGGCCACACCGTCGGTTCGGGCATCGTCTCCACGATCATTGAGTAAATTAGCTCTTTGATATAGCTGACTTAGAGAACCCGGCACTTATTTGGGTGCCGGGTTCTTTTCTGCAATGGATATTGAGCCGTTGCTGGTGTCGAGAGGATCAATAATGGTCCTGGATGCACCGTCGATTAGATCTCGATGGCTTCATTGATGTGTTCCAAATATGAATGGATCCACCGAGAACCAATTGACTCGAGGTTTTCATTGACAGCACTTACGTGGAGCTGATAAAGTAACAACTCGTGCCCGTACGGGGCGGAAATGAAAGGTTCAGGATACATGCGTACTCTAGTTACTCTTGCGTGCACTGAGTGCAAGCGCCGCAACTATACGACCACCAAGAACAAGTCGACCATGCCTGATCGTATGGAGATCAAGAAGTATTGCCCCTGGTGCCGTCACCACACGCTGCACAAAGAGACTCGCTAGTCTCTAGTCACATACGCCAGTAGTTCAATTGGTAGAGCATCGGTCTCCAAAACCGAGTGTTGAGGGTTCGAGTCCTTCCTGGCGTGCCAGTCATTATTCCGTAAGCTCCCACTTGGGGGCTTACGGTTTACTCATGTATAAGCGCATTGCGCGGAGGTAACCCAAATGGCCAACAAGAAGAACAAGAAGAAGGCTCAGCAGCCGGCACCTGCCAACAGCGCTGCCGCCAACTCCAAGGTTGAGGCCAAGAAGGCCGTTGCCAAGAAGAACGAGAAGGCTGCGAAGTCCAAGAAGAACGAGAAGCCTGGTTTCTTCGCCCGCACCAAGAAGTATTTCGCTTCGGTCAAGTCCGAGATGAAGCGTGTCACGTGGCCTGATAAGAAGGAGCTCGTGAACTACTCGGTCGTCGTTTGCGCTTCTCTGGTCGTCGTCGGCGTCGTCATCGCTCTGCTCGATGCTGGCTTTGGCGAGGCTCTTGCTCTGTTCTCTGGATTGAGGGGCTAAACCATGTCTAAGCGTTGGTACGTCGTTCACACTTACTCCGGATACGAGAACCGCGTAAAGTCCGATCTCGAGCATCGTATCGAGACCATGGGTATGCAGGACCGTATCTTTGATATCGAGATTCCTATGGAGCGCGTCACCGAGATCAAAGAGGGTGGCAAGCGCGAGACCAAGGATTCTAAGATCTTCCCGGGTTATGTCCTGGTTCGCATGGAGATGGATGACGATGCGTGGACGTGTGTTCGCAACACGCCCGGCGTCACCGGTTTCCTAGGCGGCAACGGCAAGCCCGCTCCGCTTTCCCGCGACGAGTACAACAAGATGACTCGTCGTCCCGGTAAGGGCGATTCGCCCAAGCGTACCTCGGTTGATATTCAGGTCGGCACGTCCGTCCGCGTCACCGATGGCCCGCTTACCGACTTTGATGGCAAGGTCTCCGAGGTTAACACCGAGGCTGGCAAGCTCAAGGTCACGCTGATGATCTTTGGCCGCGAGACGCCGGTCGAGCTCGACTTTAACCAGGTCGCTGTCATCGCTTAAGTTTTCGTCCGTTCGCGCGAGCGTGCTTCTTCTGTGACTGCTCATCTCAGGAGTGCTTCTAACACGTGCGTGCTTACGATATAGCAAGTACTTCACACTCGTGATTCGAAAGGAATGACCATGGCTGAGAAGAAGGTTGCCAACGTCATTAAGCTTCAGATTCCTGCTGGTGCAGCTAACCCCGCTCCTCCCGTCGGCCCCGCCCTGGGCGCTGCTGGCGTGAACATCATGCAGTTCTGCCAGGCCTTTAACGCCGAGACGCAGGACAAGAAGGGCGACATCATCCCCGTTGAGATCTCCGTCTACGAGGATAAGTCCTTCTCCTTCATCACCAAGACCCCGCCGGCGGCTCACCTCATCAAGAAGGAGCTGAACCTTAAGTCTGGTTCCGCTAAGCCCCAGGCCGACAAGGTTGGCCAGCTCTCCCAGGAGCAGCTCACCAAGATCGCCGAGATCAAGATGCCGGACCTCAATGCCAACGACATTGACGCCGCCAAGAAGATCATCGCCGGTACCGCCCGTTCCATGGGCGTCACCATCGCTGAGTAGCGATTTCTTATGGTAACGACGGGTGCTCCGACCGGGGCGCCCGTTAAATGTGTGCAATAGGGCACACGATACGATGTGGGAGGGCTCACGCCCGTTTAACCACAGGAGGTAATGCACATGGCTAAGCATGGTAAGAGCTATAACGCCGCTGCCGAGAAGATCGACCGCGCCACGCTCTACACCCCCCTTCAGGCTGCCAAGCTCCTCAAGGAGCTCGACACCGCCAAGTTCGACGAGACCGTCGAGGCCCACTTCCGTCTGGGCATCGATACTCGTAAGGCTGACCAGAACATCCGTGGTTCCATCTCCCTGCCCCACGGCACCGGCAAGACCGTTCGTGTTGCCGTCTTCGCCGAGGGCGAGAAGGCCCGCGAGGCCGAGGCTGCCGGCGCCGACATCATCGGTTCCGACGAGCTCGTCGCCCAGATCCAGAAGGGCGAGATCAACTTCGACGCCGCTATCGCTACGCCGAACATGATGGCCAAGGTTGGCCGCATCGGTAAGATCCTTGGTCCCCGTGGCCTCATGCCGAACCCCAAGCTCGGCACCGTGACCATGGACGTCGCCAAGATGGTCTCCGAGCTCAAGGCTGGCCGCGTTGAGTACCGTGCCGACCGCTACGGTATCTGCCACGTGCCCCTGGGCAAGAAGTCCTTCTCTGAGCAGCAGCTCGTTGAGAACTACGCTGCTCTGTACACCGAGATCCTGCGCGTCAAGCCCTCTTCTGCTAAGGGCAAGTACGTCAAGTCCATCTCCGTGTCTTCCACCATGGGCCCTGGCGTCAAGGTCGATCCCGCTGTCCAGCGTGACTTCCTGGCTGAGTAACTAACAGTTACTGCCTGAGCAAAGCAAGCATTGCTAAAGAGACCCGGTTCTGCCTCGTGCAGGACCGGGTCTCTTGCTTTTGAGTCAACGAAACCACCACGAAGGGGACAGGCACCCTTGTGGTGGTTTTACTTGTGTTGTACTTTAGCGCGATGTAGTACTACCCGAGGCCGAAGGGAGCCCAACATGTTTAAGAACACGCATCAGCTCCTAGGCCTAGCGCTACTAGATTGGATAGCGCGCTAGGGTTGTAATCTCGCTATAACGATTTGTTGTGCCCGGGTGCGCTATCGTCTGCCGCTTTCAGGCGTGATGAGCGACACGGGTATTTTTCTATCTCTAGGCCTTCTCTCTCTCCTGAAAGCCATCTGTCATAAAACGGTCAATCAGGAGGAACATATAAGCCGCAAAATCACAATCTTTGACGCCACCCTGTGCGACGGTGAGCAGTCGCCGGGCGCCAGCATGAATACCGAGGAAAAGCTCTTCATCGCCCGCCAGCTGGTGCGCATGAACGTGGACGTTATCGAGGCGGGCTTTCCCATCTCGAGTCCTGGTGACTTTCGCTCCGTACAGGAGATTGGCAAGATTGCGGGCGACCGATGCACGGTATGCGGCCTGACGCGCGCTGTCGACAGGGATATCGAAGTGGCTGCAGAGGCGCTCAAAACGGCCCAGAGGCCCCGTATCCATACAGGGCTGGGTGTGAGCACCAGTCACCTGCGCGACAAGCTCCATATGACTGAGGAAAGGGCAATTGAGTGAGCGATCCATGCCGTCAAACATGCTCGCAAGTTCGTTGACGATGTTGAGTTTTATGCCGAGGATGCCGGCCGCTCCGATCAGGAGTTTCTGGTGCGCATTATCGAGGCGGCCGTAAAGGCCGGTGCCACGGTCGTGAACATCCCCGATACGATGGGCTACAACATGCCGTGGGACTTTGGCGCCCGCATCCGTGACCTGCGCGGGCGCTGCGGGTGCGGCCGGTCAGCGTGCGGTCGACGTGATGGAGTATCGCGAGTACGAGATTGAGCGCATTGCGCGCCAGGCATTTGAGGCGGCGCGCAAACGTCGCGGCAAGGTGACGAGCGTTGATAAGCGCAACGTGCTGGAGACGAGCCGCATGTGGCGCGAGATCGTGCATCGCGTGCAAGACGAGGAGTACTCCGACGTGGAGCTTGAGGACCTGCTCGTCGACAACGCCGCCATGCAGCTCATCAGTCGACCGGCAGACTTTGACGTCGTGGTGACGGAGAACATGTTCGGCGACATCCTGTCCGATGAGGCGGCTCAGATTACCGGATCGCTCGGTATGCTTGCCTCTGCCTCGCTGGATGATGGCGTATCGCTGTTTGGGCCGAGCGCTGGCAGCGCTCCTGACATCGCGGGGCTCGGCGTGGCCAATCCGCTGGCTCAAATCTTGTCGGTGGCGATGCTGCTGACCTACGCGCTCGACATGGGCGAGCAAGCCGCGTGGATCGAGAGCGCCGTGGCGCGCGTGCTCGACGAGGGCTGGCGCACCCGTGACATCGCCGATGTCAACACCCCGGCAGATAAGATCCTCGGCACCACGACGATGGGCGACAAGGTCGTCGCCGCGCTGTAGGCGATGCCGATTCAAGCTGTCAAATATCTCAATCTGTAACATCTAAGGGGCAAAATCGTTCCTACCTGTTACAGATTGAGATTTTCGGCCGAGCATCCGTGGTCTGTCTCGATCTGTAACAGCTAACCGATTATTTGGGCCCTACCTGTTACAGATTGAGACAAACCGTTGGGACAGGTCGGACGAGTCAGCAAAACCACCACAAAGGTGCCGGTCCCCTTCGTGGTGGTTTTTAGCGCAACGAGGTGTTCCCAGCCGACCATACGGGCGGCCTTGCGCTCACGCTGCTCGATGACAGCGCATCTTTAGACGCGAAGTGCGGAACCGGGTGCATATACGAGCCGCGTAGCGTTACGAATTCATGGGAATGACCGTATCGCCAATTTGTACGCTTGCAATCTTGTCTGTGTCACAAACTTGCGAGAACGGCCAGGTCTTGTGGACATCAGTGGTGCCGTTATCCAGTTTATTTGCGAAATAGCCGCTGTGGCTGGTTGCGTCCTCAACATGACCGTCTTTGAACGTCACGATGAGGGGTATGTTGCCAACGGCATCCATAGACTCCTCCATGTTTTGAGACATCTTGCCGCTGTTGTTGTCGTGTTCGATGGAACGATCTATGTTGTAGCGGACTGAAACGCCAACGCAGGATACGGTGGCCTCTTGAATCGTCGCCTTGGTGCCGTTAAAGTTGACCGATTTGGGCGCGGGAATCGTAACGGATGTATCTTCGTAATTCAGCTGGAACTTAAGATCCCATGGGCCCGTAAGTATTTTCTTATACTCGGGAAGCTCTTTGCCAGCACGTGGCACAACGAGAGAGTTGATATGCGTGCGGACGGTCCTGCCCATAAGGCCGGGTGATTCAACGCTGAACTGTGCAAAGTATTGAATGCTGGAGTCATTGGGGTTCTTGTCAATGAGCCATGATTGGCCTTGGCCGCCATGCTCGCCATCAACGTATACGTTTCCATCGACACTTCCGGCGATAGTTCCGTTCTCGCCCGGCTCGGAAAGCTTTTTCAGGGCAGCGGGATCGTCGAACGTAAGCGTATAGGCGATGGTAACCATATCCTTGTCGCCCATGATGGCGTCGGCGGTCACGGTGACTCCGTTGTTGGAGCAGCTAGCACCGACGGGCCGGCCAATACGGTCGATGATCTCGGTTTGAGAAGCAGGTCCGTCAAAGATGTCGGAAAGCATGTCAGAAGGAAGCGGCAGGACGCCTGTTGCCATAGCCGTGCCAGCGCCTCCAATGACGATAGCGAGGACTGCCGTTACAGCGGCAATGCGAGCGACTGTTCTTACGGGATGGCGGGCGATGCGCGGCTTGCGTCGCGTGCCATTAAAGTTGCTTTGAGCGGTCGCCGCATCGCTCGAGGCGACGGACTGAGCAATCGAGTTTGCCATGTGCTGCTTCGCATTATCGGTAAACGAAATGTGCTCCAGGGCGTGGCGATAGTCATTCGAATTCGTAGTCATTGTGGTCTCCTTTCAAGGAAAGCCGAAGTGACGCACGTCCGCGGCTAAGGTGCTGGGCGGTTGCAGCTGGCGTCGCGTGAACGGCGTCTGCGATTTCCCTGATGCTCATGCCTGCGTAGTAGTGCAAAAAGATGGCGATGCGCTGTGCTTGAGGCAGGGCCGTGACAGCGGAAAGAATGGCGCAGTCGCGTTGCGCGAATTCTTGCTCGGTATGTGTTACGGGTGCGCAGAAATCGGGGAGCGAATCGAGGTCGACAACCGGGTGATTCGCGTGCGTACGGCCGATATCGCGACATGCGTTCAGTGCGACTCGGATCACCCAAGCACGTTCGTGTTCGAGCGAGTCGAACGGTTGAGTGCGTTGGAGAATCTTGATCAGCGTGTCCTGGCAGATGTCTTGAGCGTCGTCAGCGGATCCAAGGGCCGAATAGCACAATCGAAGGATGAGGTCGGAATACGTGTCGACCAAGCGCTTTGCTTCCCGCTCGATCTGATCGGCATCGCATCGGAGCGTGCTATTGCGGTTACGGCGTGCAGGCATAGTGTCACCTCCAATTGGTCGTGGTGGATATAGGGAAGGCGTCTCGCGAGGTCCCTCTACATACAACACGGTCGAGACTGCATAAGTTGACAAAAAAAAGACGGCACGTGAGCGCCGTCCTTACAAAACAATGAGTGTTCTCGTTAATTACACAAGCACCGTGATGGACAGGTCGGACGAGTCAGCAAAACCACCATAAAGGTGCCTATCCCCTTCGTGGTGGTTGTTGGCAGTTACCAGGGGGTTCTGGCGGTTGAAGACTCGATTGCTTCGTGGCGTTTGAGCTCGCGGCGCATGGTTTGCGAGTTGAGCCAAGCGGCCTTCCAACCGCGCGTGGGGTAGCGCGCCTCGTCAATTTCGATCTTGGTATAGCCGCAGGCGTTGACAATCTTCGTTCCGCATGGGTGTTGGCGCTCGCGTTGAAAGTTGGGGCCGTAGCTTTGGTGCACATGCCCGTGAATCATATAGTCGGGACCCCAAGACTCAAGAGCCGCATTAAAGCACTCGAATCCTCGATGCGGCAGGTCGTCCAGGTCGCCCATGCCTGCGACGGGTGCATGGGTAAGTAGAATATCGCATCCGTCTACCAGTGCGATTTTTCGCGATAGCTTGCGCATGCGTTTTGCCATCTCGCGCTCGGTATACATGTTCGCGCCGTCGCGGTAGCGCATGGAACCGCCCAGACCCGCAATGCGAATACCTCGGTACACATATACGCTGTCCTCAACACAAATGCACCCGCCCGGTGCATGGCGCGCGTAGCGGTCGTCGTGGTTGCCACGAACGTACACAAGCGGTTTGTTGATGACAGTGACCAAAAACTCAAGATAGTCCGGATCCAGGTCGCCTGCGGATAGAATCAGGTCAACGTCCTCAAAGCGCTCCTTGCGAAAGCACTCCCACAGGCATCGCTCTTCGGTATCGGCTATGGCAAGGATTTTCATAGGGCGCGGACCTTCGGCTCATCGTCGAGTTGCGGAATGGTGCCCACCACGTTGTCGGCCAGCCAGTCCATCTCGACGATTTGCGTGCTCGGCAGTGGGGGAAAGCCCTCGATCTGCACCACGCCGTCTTGGCTATGGAGCTCGCCGCCAAATGGATTGATGGAGCCCTCGACGATGCCATTGCGCAGTAGCTGAACAAGCTTGCGCGTCTGATAGGGCAGGCCCGGAGCGTAGCGAATGTCGATAACGCCCGAGCTCATACCATACCAGTAGTTGACGGCGCGAACCTGGCTGTTGTCACTGGTCTCATCCCAGGTGCCATGCAGCAGGCTTCGCACGATAAGCTCGTAGTAACGGCCCCAGTTCCATACCGGCATGGCGATGCCGACGACCTTGCCATCGACCAGGCGGTGGAGTCCGTAGGCCGTGGGGTCCTCCAGCGACTTGGACATGTCGACACCGGTCATAACACTCACGCCTTCGCGGCACATGGCCTCGGCAAGACCGCCGGCGGGTACATCGCCCCAGGTGAGGATTACCTGCGCGCGAGGGTCGAGCAGCGAGGCGCCGATGGCAAAGGCGTTGATCTCGCTAAGCGCGCCCGACGCAAAGACCGACGCGTGGTAGCCAATGCGATGGTTGTCCGCCATGCTAGCCGCAAGGGCGCCCAGGAGGAACTTGGCCTCGTACATCTTGCCAAAGTACGAACGGACGCTTTGGTGGGGAAGGCCGATAGAACAGTTAAGGAACCGAACCTGGGGATACTCAACGGCTGCCCTGAGCGTGTATTCCATCAGGCGGTGCGAGGTCGAGAAGATGACGTTGTCTCCATGTTTGACAGCCGTTTCCACGGCGGCGTAGAACACGTCCGGATCGTGGCAGTCCTCGAACGCCTCGGTGCGCACGATACCGCCAAAGTGCTCGTCGAGATACTGACGCCCTTGGTCGTGTAGGCTGTCCCAGCTCGACGTTGCACAAGGGAATTCATGGATAAAGGCGATGCGCAGGGGATTGGCCGCCGAATAGACGGTCTTGCCCATAAAGAAGTTGAGCACACCGGAGGTGGACTTGGCGGGCGACTCTTCCTCATCGACACTCGGCGCTTCGACAAGATCGACCTTGTCCTCGTCATTTTTGCCGGCAATGACCAGCTCGCGCCAAATCTTGCACAGGCGGTTTACGACGATGTCCGTCGGCGTATCCAGTAGACGGTCTTGGTTGTACACATTGAGGTAGACGAGCATGGCGTCGGCGGGCGTAATGTCCAGGTGGTCGCCGCCGGCGCGCAGGTAGGCGCGCTTAAAGAGTAGGAAGGTGTGGCGCAGGTAGTCGACCTTTTTCTGCGGCCATTTTTCGACAAGGTCCTGACCGAGCATCTTGGCGAGCGTCTCGTAGCTTCCCTCGCGCGAGAACTCGATCTCGTATAGGGGGCAGACGCGCCAAAACGCGCAGAACTCGCCATAGAGGCGGCTTTCGACGGAATCCCATTTTCCGGGGTAGAGGCGGGTGACCTTGGCCGAAACCGTCGGGGCGTCCAGGAATTTGAGGACACTGACGCGCTTGTTGCCCTCCTGGACGTAGAACCGATGCATGAACTCGGTGACGATGATGGGGTCGCGATAGCCCTCGGTCACCTGGATGTCGTAGAGGTTGGACCACTTGCGGGCGAACTCGGTGCTAAATGGCAACAGGGGCATAAAGTTGCACGAAAAGGCAGACTGACGGCCCTTGGTGACCGTGCCGACGACCATTTCGAGTGGAATATCCCGCAGGCCGACGCTCTCTCGCTGACCTAAGGGGAGCTGAGCAACCAAACTGTCGAGGTCCGTAAGGTATGGATGCTCGCTTTGGCTGATGGCGCGTCGACGTCCCTGCTCGCCGCGCTTGCGTGCTTGACGATAGGCCTCTTCCATGGTGTCTACTCCCTTAGTCGTTTAAACAACGATATGAACCATGGTACCACGATGCGAAACCACCACAAAGGTGCCTGTCCCCTTTGTGGTGGTTTAGGCGATGATGGGGGCGATGGCACGAATGCAGGCGTCGGCTGCCGTAAAAGTGGTGCTATCGTCGCTGACGATAAAGATAATTTTGCCCTTAATGCCAAAGTCGCCAATCTCGCTAAAAAGCACGTACGGCTCCTTGTCAAAGCCAGAGATGGGCGAGACGGCCGTTTTGGTTGCGCTCGTGAGCTCGTCTGCCAGCGCGTCAAGGGAAGCCCACTTAGACGTGTCCTTTACGGCAACGGGCACGGCCACGCGCCCAAAGGGCATCAGATGTACGAGCGTGTTCTTGGAGATGTTGGAGTTGGGCACAATGATGGTCTGCCCGCAGGCGTCCTCGATGGTCGTGTGGCGCCAGGTGATGTCTTGGACCACGCCCGACACGCCGCCGACCTCGATATTGTCGCCGGGTTTGATAATGCCCATAAAGGTCACCTGCATACCGCCGATAAGGTTCGACAGCGTGTCCTGAAAGCCGAGCGAGATGGCGATGCCGCCGACGCCAAGAGCGGCGACGAGGGCGTTTGCATTAATGCCAAAACAGTTGTCGAGGATAAAGCTGCCGCCGATCATCCAGATGACGGCGCGCGCGATGTTGATGAAGATGCTCGATGCTGGGAGCGGGTTATCATCGCGGTTAAGCAGGTGGTGCAGGGTCTTGGACGCGATTTTGGCGGCAACGGCGGTGCCGATGGCCAAGATACCGGCCCAGATGATGTTGTGGACCCATCGTTGTGCAAAGAAATGAAGAATTGGCTCAAACAATTCCATGTAGGGAAACCTCCTCATGATCATCCAACCATGATACCCACCAAGAAGCCCGTCCGATCAAATTCGGACGGGCTTCTGTGCTCGATATAAGGTTTACGCGGCGGGGCTGCAAGGCCCGGCGGTGTAGCTTAGCGTCGACGCTTCCAGATAATGCCGAGAATGATGATGACGATGCCGCCGATGAGGCATGCGCCTACCACAGCCAGCGTGCGGTCTCCCGTTGCGGCGAGCTTACCGGTGGCTTTCTTGGTGATGACCGTCGTGGTCGTCGTGTCCGTCTGTGGCGAGGGTTCAGGCGTCGGGGCCGGTGTGGGCGTGGGGTCCACGGCAGCGGAGCCAAAGCTGATGGTGCCCGCGAGCGAGGCCATCTTGCTCTCCCAGCCGTTCTGCCCAATTAGCGCCCTTAGCGCTGACTCGCAGGTACCCCACTCGGTGTGCTTGGTGGCGTTTGCGAAGGTGGGGAAGTCGGTCGTGTTGGTGATGATGTAGTTGTTGGTGGCGACGGTGTAGGTCTTGGCGGGGTCGAGCGTGCTGCCATCCTTGGTGAGCGTGGCGCTCACGATGCGCTTGCCTTCGGGCTGCGTCCAATCGATTGTCACGTTGATTCCGCCGAAGGAAAGGACGCTGCCGGAGTCGTCGCGCCACTTGTACATGTCTTGCGCCTCCTGCTCGGTGTGGCCGGCCGCTACGTAGGCTTGCTGAAGCTCGTAGCTGTGATTGCACTCGTCGCTGATCTGCAGCGAGTGCTCGAGCGCTGCCAGGAAGTCCGCACCGGTCATGGTCCAGGTCTCCACGGTGTTGCCGTAGGGCGAGATAGCGATGACGTTGCCGGCGGTCACATCGCCCGCAGCGATGCCGCCGCGGATGCCGCCCGCGTTCTCGATGGCAAGGTCCGCGCCCGTCAGGTCAAGATAGGAGCCGCAGATCACATGTCCGATGGTCTGGGCCTTGGTGGTGTCGCCCTCCTTGCTGGGGCGGAAATCGGTGGTGCGCACCATCTCCCAGCCGTGCGTGCCAGATGCGTTCTCGCCGTAGAAATAATTGGTAGAGCTCGTGCCGAGCACCTCGCTCGATGCGGCGCTAAAGGCATCGTCGAGCGGCTTGATCTTGTTGTTGTGGACCTCATCAAGGATGCTCTGATAAGTGGAGCCCTTGTTGGGGTCGGTCAAAAGAACGTTTACGTCCTTGGCGGTATAGAGCTTCTCGTCGCTTTTGCCTGCGTATACCGCCACCGTGTCATCGTCGGTCGTCTCGGTGCCATTCGTGTCGTACTTGTACGGAATGGAAAGCAGCCCCACCTCGGCAAAGGCGCTGCCCGCCTCGACGACGCGGACCGACTTGCCGTCAGCCCCCGTCACGTTTTCGTCTAAGTTGATGTGCTCGTGGCCCGCGACCAGTGCATCGACCCCAACGAGCTTTGCAGCAAAGGTCTTGGCGTTGAGCGTGTGCGCGATACAGACGACAACGTTGCAGCCCTCTGTCTCGCGCAGTCGCTTGGCCTCGGCATTGATGGCGTTCGCGGCACTCGAGAACGACGTACCCGCGACCAGGTCCGCGCGCAGCGAGGATTCCAGCGACTCATCCATGGCACCCACGACGCCGACCTTGATTTTGTAGTCGAATGTGGAGTGATCTTCGCTATCCTCCCAGGTGCGATCGAGCGTCTTGGTGATACTCGAGCTCCATACGCCGCTCGTAGACTTCGCGTTCGCGCAGAGCATGGCGAAGGGCGTGCCGGTGGGGCTGTAGCCGGTCATGGTGCGGAGCTTGTCCGCGCCGTAGCTCCAGTCGTGGTTGCCCGGCGTGGTCGCGTCGTAGCCGTCTGCATAGAAGGTGTCCATGAGCTCGGCGATGCTCTTGCCCTCGCTCATGGTGGCAAAGGACTGCCCGTGGAAGGTATCGCCCGCATCGAGCAAAAGATCGGGGGCGCTGCTTTGGGCGCTATAGAGAACCGCCAGTCCGTCAAAGCCCACAGCGCCGGTGCCCTTGCTTGCGTTGTAGCTGTACTTGTAGCTGCCGTGGATATCGTTGGTGTGCATGACGGCCACGGAGCCGTCAATAGCGGCGGGCAGGTTCCCCGCGAAAGCGAGGCTTGGGATGCCTGCGAGCGAGCCGGCAAACAACGCGGCGGCTAACGCAAGGCGGGGGAGTCTTTTCATGGCAGTTTCCTTAGTCCTTAGCCAGAAAGTCTGGTTGAATATCGGATTATCGACATCATATGCGAAAACCGTCGCAAAGGTATCTGTTCCTTTGCGGCGGTTTTGACGTTTGCGCAGATAAAACCTGCCAAAATAAACCTGTCCCTTATTGGCAGGTTTTAGCTCAGCAGCATGCGGTCGTTGGCGAGCTCGCCGCCCGAGACCTCCTCGAACTTCTGCAGCAGGTCGGCGACGGTGAGCGACTTCTTCTCGTCGCCCGCCACGTCGTAGATAACGTGGCCCTCGTGCATCATGATCAGGCGATTGCCCAGACGGATGGCGTCATTCATGTTGTGCGTGACCATGAGCGTGGTCAGGTGGTTCTCGTCGACAATCTCCTCGGTCAGATTGAGCACCTTAGAGGCGGTCTTGGGGTCGAGTGCCGCGGTGTGCTCGTCGAGCAGCAGCAAGCGCGGCTTGGTGAGCGTGGCCATGAGCAGCGTGAGTGCCTGGCGCTGGCCACCCGAAAGCAGGCCGACCTTGGCGTTGAGGCGCGTGTCCAGGCCAAGGTCCAGGCGCTTGAGCAACTCAACGTACTCGTCCTTCTCGGCCTTGGTGACGCCCCACGAAAGGCCGCGACGCTGGCCGCGACGCTTGGCGAGGGCCAAGTTCTCGGCAATCTGCATGTCGGCTGCGGTGCCGCGCATGGGATCCTGGAACACGCGGCCCAGGTACTTGGCGCGCTGCGACTCGCTCAGGCGCGAGATGTCGGTGCCGTCGAGCTCGATAACGCCCGAATCGAGCGGATATACGCCGGCAATCATGTTGAGCAGCGTGGATTTGCCGGCGCCGTTGCCGCCGATCACAGTTACAAAGTCGCCGTCGTTGAGGGTAAGGTCGACGCCGGTGAGCGCGCGCTTCTCGGTGACGGTGCCCTTGTTAAAGGTCTTCTTGACGTGCGAGAGCTTAAGCATCTGCCTCATCTCCCTTCGTGTAGGAGCTGCGGAGCTTATAGCGCTCCCAAACCACGGGAACGCACAGGGCCACGGCGACGATCACGGCGGAGAGCAGCTTCATGTCGTTGGCGTCCATGCCCAGTTGCAGCACGATGGCGCGGATGAGGAAGTACACCACGGAGCCAAAGACGGCGGAGGCCAGACGGACGGAGAACTGCGTGAGACCGCCGGGCAGCAGGCGGCCGAGCACCTCGCCGATGACGATGGCGGCAAGACCGATAACGATGGCGCCGGTACCCATGCCAATGTCGGCATACTTCTGGCTCTGGCAGATGAGCGCACCCGAAAGGCCAATGAGGGCGTTGGAGAGCACGAGGGCGATCATTTTGGTGGAGTTGGTGTTGACGCCTAGGGCGCGGATCATGTACTCGTTGTTGCCGGTGGCACGCAGCGCCGAGCCGATCTCGGTGCCAAAGAACCAGTACAGGATGGCGACGATGGCCACGGCCAGCACAATGCCTAGGATAATGGCAACAGTGGACTGCGGCAGGCCCGTCATGTTGCTGACGGATGAGAAGATAGTGCCCTTGGCAAGGATGGGCGTGTTGGACTTGCCCATGATGCGCAGGTTGATGGACCACAGACTGATCTGCGTAAGGATTCCGGCGAGGATTGCGGGAATCTCAAAGACGGTGGTCAAGATGCCCGTGACGGCGCCCGCGATGGCGCCGGCGCACATGCCGGCCAGCACGGCGAGCAAGGGGTCGACGTTATTGTTGACGATGAGTACGGCGCAGACACAGCCGCCGAGGGCAAAGCTGCCGTCGCAGGTCATATCGGGGATGTCGAGCAGGCGGAACGTGATAAACACGCCAAGCACCATAATGCCCCAGAGGACGCCCTGCGAAACGGCGCCCTGCAATGCAATGAGCATGCTTCATACCTCCTAGGATAGGGTGGACAAGTGATTTTCCATAATAGCGGTACCAATGCATAAAAGAGCTGCGGACGGATGTTTTGTCTCATCCGAAACAAGCAGGGCGAACGCCGGTCTTTAGCGTTCGCCCCAAGGACTCAGATATTGAATAACGCGGCTGTGGCGCGCGTGCGGGCCCTAGACGCGTTACCGCGCATGGCGCTACTCGTCCAGAGCGGAAAGGTCGATACCCAGAGCCTCGGCCATCTCGTCGTTCTTGACGACGACCAGGTCCTTGCTCGAGAGGTGCTTGATCGGCATATCCTCGGGCTTGGCCTCGCCCTTCAGGATCTTAACGGCCATCTCGCCCGCGGCGTAGCCCAGGTCCTTATAGTTGATGGAGAGGGTGAACAGGCCGCCGGCCATGCACATACCCTCCTCGCCGGTCACGAAGGGGAGCTTATTCTCCTTGCAGATCTGGCCGACCTGCGAAGCGCCCGCGGCGATGGTGTTGTCAGTGGGGGAGTACAGCGCGTCGACCTTGCCCACGGAGGACTCGACGACGGACTGAATCTCGTTGGAGCTCGAGACGGTGAAGTCAGTGTACTCGAGGCCCAGCTTGTCGAGCTCCTTCTTGGCGGCCTTGATCTGGACGTCGGAGTTGGACTCGGCGGTGCAGTAGAGCAGGCCGACCTTTTTAACGTTGGGCAGGACCTTCTGCATCATCTCGAGCTGCTCGGCGACCGGGGTGAGGTCGGAAGCACCCGTGACGTTGGTGCCGGGCTTGTCGTTGTCCTGGACCAGGCCGGAGGCGGCGTAGTCGGTGATGGCACAGCCCACGATGGGGATATCGGCCGTGGCGCCGGCGGCAGCCTGCGCGGCGGGCGTAGCGATGGCATAAATCAGGTTGACGTTGTCGCCCACAAACTTGTCGGCAATGGACTTACACGTGGACTGGTCGTTCTGGGCGTTCTTCTGGTCGATCTTGACCTTAAGGCCGCTCTCCTTGATGGCCTTGACAAAGCCGTCGTTGGCGGCATCGAGTGCGGAGTGCTCGGTGAGTTGCAGAACGCCGATGGTGTAGTCGGAACCGGCGGCAGCAGAGCCGGAACCAGAGTTGCCGCCGCATCCGGCGAGCGGGGCGAGCGCGAGCAGACCGGCGGAGACCAGAAGGCTCCTGCGGCTGATGGTGATGTCCTTCATATCATTACCCCCAGTATAAAAATGGCTGGAAACACTGCACTGGGACAAAGTGCAAGTGGAACTATAGTAGCGCTGATGTCCATTTTTACAACAGCCTGGCGGGTTTTTTAATACAGAATCGGATGGGCGGTACGGGTAGTCTAATGGGCGGCGGAGGGTCTTATGCGGCGGAGGAGGCATCGTCCTCGTCCAGGGCGGCGAAGAGCTTCTTGCCGTCGAGGAGACGTGTGGTGACGTTTCTCATTCGGCCGATCTCTACGGTACGCAACGTGTCATCGGCGCCTCGCGCGTCATAGACCGTTCCCAGCAAATACGAGATGCCGTCTCGTTGCTTGATGGCAAAGGGACGGAGTGTCATCCGTGCCACTTCGACCTCTCCGCGTGCCGTGACACTCGAAATATCAAAACTCACCGTGGTTCCGTGGTCGATGGCCTGCTCGATGAGCTCGCAGGCATCGATGCGCTTGACGGGCGTGCGTGTGGCCTTGGTGGATTTGCCGCCTGCGCTTGGAGCAGGCTCGGGTGCATCGAGGTAGCCGCGAACGTCGGCACTCGCCATGGCGACCAGGTGCTGCGCCATGCTTTTTCGAATGGCGATGGGCGTAGAGCGGTTGCGCATGACCATGCCGTGGAGTCGGATGATCTCTTCGTCGGTGAGCGGACGGGTCAAGAGCCGATACCCCACGCCGCGCTTGTACTCAATTTCGTATCCGGCATGGCGAAGTGCGGAGATGGCGGTGTAGATGCTGCGCCGCGCCGCCGAGATGGGCATGCGGGCGGGGTCGTCGGGATGGGCGAGGCGCCGGATCAACTCATCGGAAAGCATGGCCTTGTCTTCACCGGTGTTTTCGCTTAATAGTTGCAGGATGCGAACGGCGCGATAGGCTGCCATCGAGGCGGCGCCCCTCGTCGTGGTCTCGTAAGTTTCAACAGCGGTTTCGGTCATGGCGCCCACGTCCTTTCCGTTTTGGGTGGCGACGGTATGGAGCCTAGGACGCGGGGCTTTCCCAGGGGTGCAGGACGCCCTGGGCGGTCGGTAGCCGTCGGCAAGCGGCGGGTCGAGTTTTCAACAGCCCTGCCCAACTGACCAAAAACTTGCCAAAAGCTTGACGGATGCTGTTGAAAAAAGCGCCCCTCGGCTTGCCGAGAGGCGCTGGCGTGATGCGCTGGAACGCGTTTGGTGGCGCTGTGGCGATTAGAAGTCGGCGTTGCCCACGGTGCGCGGGTGCGGCAGGACGTCGCGGATGTTGCCCACGCCGGTCAGATACATGACCAAGCGCTCGAAGCCCAGACCGTAGCCGGCGTGCTTGCAGGAACCGTAACGGCGCAGGTCAAGGTAGTACTTGTACTGCTCGGGATTCATGCCCAGGTCCTTGATGCGGGCCTCGAGCAGATCCAGGCGCTCCTCGCGCTGGGAGCCGCCGATAATCTCGCCGATACCGGGAACCAGGCAGTCGGCGGCGGCGACGGTCTTGCCGTCTTCGTTCATGCGCATGTAGAACGCCTTGATCTCGGCTGGGTAGTCGGTCACGAAGGTCGGGCGCTTAAAGTGCTCCTCGGTCAGGAAGCGCTCGTGCTCGGTCTGCAGGTCGATGCCCCAGCTCACGGGGTAGTCAAACTTGTGACCGGAGGCGACGGCCTGCTCCAGGATTTCGACGGCCTCGGTATAGGTGACGCGGGCGAAGTCGGAGTTTGCCACGTGGTCTAGGCGCTCGAGCAGACCCTTGTCCACAAACTTGTTGAGCATATTGAGCTCGTCGGGGCAGGTTGCCATAACGTCCTTGAGGACGTACTTGAGCATGGCCTCGGCGTTATCCATGTAGTCGTTAAGGTCGGCAAAGGCCATCTCGGGCTCGATCATCCAAAACTCGGCGGCGTGGCGCGTGGTGTTGGAGTTTTCGGCACGGAAGGTGGGGCCAAAGGTGTACACGTCGCCAAAGGCCATGGCAAAGTTCTCGGCATTGAGCTGGCCGGACACGGTGAGGCTCGCATGCTTGCCAAAGAAGTCCTGGCTCCAGTCGACCTCGCCGGACTCGGTGAGGGGCGGATTTTTGGGGTCGAGCGTGGTCACGCGGAACATCTCGCCGGCGCCCTCGCAGTCACTCGTGGTGATGATGGGGGTGTTGACATAGACAAATCCCTGCTCCTGGAAGAAGCGGTGGATAGCGGCAGCCGCGACAGAGCGGATGCGGAACACGGCGCGGAACAGGTTGGTGCGCGGGCGCAGATGCTGCTGGGTGCGCAGGAACTCGACGGTTGCGCGCTTCTTCTGCAGCGGGTAATCCGGGGCGCTCGTGCCCTCGACCTCGATGGAGGTGGCAGAAAGCTCGAAGGGCTGGGGCGCATCGGGGGTCAGTTTGACGGTGCCGGTGCAAATGAGTGCGGCCGAGACATTTTGGTGGGCGATCTCGTCGTAGTTGTCGAGCGCCTCGCGGTTCATGACGACCTGCAGGTCGCGGAAGCAGCTGCCGTCGTTGAGCGTAACAAAGCCAAAGTTCTTCATGTCGCGGACGGACTTGACCCAGCCGGCGACGGTGACAGTCTGGCCGCCGAGCGACTCGGCATCGGCATAGAGCTGCGCGATTTTGGTGCGGTTCACGTATCCTCCCATAACGGTTGAATGATAGTTATCCATACAGTTCGATATTCTAGCAGCTCGGCTCATTTGGACTATACGGATAAGGCATTGACGGGACGTTTTCAAATGAAAAGCGCCCACGGCGAAATGACCGTGGGCGCTTGGCGTGTTGTCTATTTGTTGTGCGGCGCGGGGCGCGACTACTTGGTCTTGGCCACCAGCAGCGGGTCGCCAAGCTTGACGAGCGGGTTGCCGCCGATAAGCGTTCCAGACTCGCCGACATGGTCGATGCTCTTAAGGCGATCGAGCTCGGAGACGATGACGGTCACGATGTCCTCGTGACCAGCGGCCTTAATGGCCTCGCGGTCGAAGCTGATGAGCGGCTGGCCTGCCTTGACCACATCGCCCATCTCGACAAAGCGGGCAAAACCCTTGCCGTTCATTTCCACGGTGCCCAGGCCAACATGGATGAACACGCGAAGACCGTCCTCGGTGATCATGCCAATGGAGTGGTTGGTGACAGTGGTGGCGCCGATGCGGCCGTTGGCGGGCGCATAGATGGTGTCGGTAATGGGCTCGATGCCATAGCCCTGGCCAAGCATGCCCGAGGCGATCGTCTCGTCGGGAACTTCGTCCAGGTTGACGAGCACGCCGTTGACGGGGGCATAGATGACGCCTTCGCGGGTGGCGAAGCTTGCTGCGGGCGGAACGGACGCCTCGCCGGTCGAGGTGAAGGTGGACTTAAGCGAATCGAGCAGACCCATAGTTGCCTCCAACTTAAATAGGCGCATATCGCGCGTCTGGTTTGCCGGAAACGTTTCATATGTGTTTCGCGGCTTGGTCAACGCCCCCTATTCTACGCTGCTCAGCGATACCTCTGAGCTGGGATTATGTGATATATCAGTTGGAGGGAAACTTATTGCCGGAGAGTTTCTGCGTCCTGCACCCAACTGGGGTACGCTTAGATGCGAAAAAAGAGTGCGCATAATTTGCGCGAAGGGAGCACATATGATTGTCGAGAACCATGCGCTGTGGGGCGAGGAACCGACCGAGGATTATCCGGCGACCTTTACGTATCTGGGTGCCGAGCCGCTGCCCGATAAACCGAATGGCCGTCGCCCTGCCGTGATTATCTGCGGCGGAGGTGCGTTTACGCATATCGCTCCGCATGAGCAGGATCCCGTGGCGTTTGCGTTTTTGGATCACGGCTACCAGGCCTTTGTGCTCAACTATGTGACGAGCGGCACGGGTGACGTAAGTTTTCCGCACCCGCAGGCAGATCTTGCCAAGATGGTCGCCACGGTGCGTGCGAATGCCGACGAGTGGCATGTCGATCCCAAACGCGTGTGCGTCGTGGGCTTTTCTGCTGGCGGCATGATTTGCGCCTCGCTGGCAACACAGTGGAAGACCGGCCCCTTCGCGGCACTTGCCGGGGCGCGTCCGGACGACATTCGTCCCGATGCCGTGGTGCTGGGCTATCCATTGCTCGACTTTGCCTATGTGCGCGACATGCAGACGCGCGATCCGCGCATTGACTTGCGTGTGCCCAAGACGGGCGGCAAGACGGGGCGCGATTTGCTCAACGACTACCTGTCGATGGTGACGGGCGGCGAGGCAACTGACGAGCATCTGGCCGACATCTGCCCCACCACGCATGTTTCGCGTCAGATGCCACCGACCTTTGTATGGGGCGTGTCCGACGACAAGACGGCGCCGATCGCGCAGGTCTATCCGTTTGCGCAGCGCATGGCCGAGGAGGGCGTTGCATGCGAGATGCACGTCTTTGACCAGGGCGGTCACGGCCTTTCGCTCGGCAACGCCAATACCGCGGTCGACAACGAGGACAAGCAAGTGGCAGTCCGTCCTTGGATCCGCCTGGCCTTCCGCTTCCTGGAGCGCCATATGTAAAAGTAGACTACTTGCCCGTTTCAAAAAGTCTGCTTAGAGGAGGAGCCATGCTTGAGGGTACGTATGTGGTTTTGGCCCAGACGCCGGTGGGGAGCAAACGCGGCGAGGTGACGTTTTCACATGGGGTGAACGGCGCGCTCAGGGCAGTACTAAACGTCAGGGGTCTCAATATCGCTCTCTCGAGTGCCCGCGCTGAGGGCGATTTCTTTGAACTCTCGGGCACTATCTCCCACGTCTTGATGGGCAAGGCGCCCTTTACATGCACGGGGTCGGTCGAGGGTGATCGACTCGCTGCTACCGCGCGGTCGGGTTCTGTTTCGATCTCGCTGAGCGGTATGCGCAAAGAGCTTTCGGGGCGCACCGTATAAAGTTTGCGCAGGTAAACATCGGTATTTGACTTTATAAAATAGTTCAGAGCGCTATCATTTGTCGTTACGAGTTGGTTAGCCCCGGTAAACGGTTAACCGCGTCTAACGAAAGGATGAGCGCGTGAAGCTCGATACACTCGAGATTGGAAAGGACGCCGTTGTCGCATCGGTGACATCCGACGATCAGGCGCTCCGACAGCATATTTTGGACATGGGTCTAACGCCGGGCACCGAAGTCACCATGATGAAGTACGCCCCCATGGGCGACCCGCTCGAGATTCGCCTGCGCGGCTACGAGTTGACGCTGCGCAAGGACGATGCCGCTCGCATCGAGCTCGTGGGCATTCATGACACCGATACGGGTCCGCGCGTGAACGCCGCAATCGGCACGACGGAGCACCCGGCACTCGGCGAGGGAACGTATTCGCCCCGCGCGGCAAAGACGGCCGTGCCCGAGGGCTCGCCGCTGCATTTTGCCCTCGCCGGCAACCAAAACTGCGGTAAGACCACGCTGTTCAACCAGCTGACGGGTTCCAACCAGCACGTCGGTAACTTTCCCGGCGTGACGGTCGACCGCAAAGACGGAACCATCCGCAATCACCCCGAGGCGAGCGTCACCGATCTGCCCGGCATCTATTCGCTGTCGCCGTACACAGGCGAGGAGATCGTCAGCCGCCAATTCATCCTCGACGAGCATCCCGATGCCATCATCGACATCATCGACGCCACCAACATCGAGCGCAACCTGTATTTGACGCTGCAACTCATGGAGCTCGACCGTCCCATGGTCATTGCGCTCAACATGATGGACGAGGTGACGGCCAACGGCGGCGCCATCGATGTCAACCTGCTCGAGAGCCTGCTGGGCGTGCCCGTTGTCCCCATTAGCGCTGCCCGCAACGAGGGCATCGGCGAGCTGGTGGAGCACGCTCTGCACGTGGCGCGGTTCCGCGAGCGTCCCGGCCGCCTGGACTTTTGCGCGCCCGACGGTCCGGACGGCGGTGCACTGCATCGCTGCATCCACGGCATTGCCAACCTTATCGAGGACCACGCCGCGACGGCGCATATCCCGGTGCGTTTTGCAGCGACCAAGCTGGTCGAGGGCGACGAGCTGGTGACAAAGGCGCTTCACCTGGACCGCAACGAACTCGACGCCATCGAGCACATCATTACCCAGATGGAGGGCGAGGCGGGCACCGACCGCCTGTCCGCGTTGGCCGACATGCGCTTTACCTTTATCGGCGACGTGTGCGGACGCTGCGTGGTGAAGCCCCACGAGAGCCGCGAGCACGTGCGCTCCGTCAAGATCGATCGCATCCTGACGGGTCGCTACACGGCCATTCCGGCGTTCCTGGTGATCATGGGCCTCGTCTTTTGGCTGACGTTCGGCGTGATCGGCGCGGCGTTGCAGGGACTTATGGAGGACGGCATTGCTGCCATCATTGCTTCGGCCGACGCGGGCCTCAAGGCGTTTGGCACCAACGACGTGGTGCGTTCACTCGCGGTCGACGGCGTGCTCACGGGCGTGGGTAGCGTGCTGACCTTCCTGCCGATCAACGTCGTGCTCTTCTTGTTCCTCTCCATTCTGGAAGACTCGGGCTACATGGCGCGCGTGGCCTTTGTCATGGATAAGGTTCTGCGCCGCTTTGGCTTGTCGGGCCGCAGCTTCGTGCCCATGCTCGTCGGTTTTGGTTGTACCGTGCCGGCTATCATGTCGACCCGTACGCTCCCATCCGAGCACGACCGCAAGATGACGGTCATGCTCACGCCGTTCATGAGCTGTTCGGCCAAGTTGCCGGTCTACGGCCTGCTGTGCGGGGCGTTTTTCCCGCAGGCGACGGTTCCCGCCATGGTCTCGCTCTATCTGATTGGCATTGCGGTCGGTTGCATCGCGGCTTTGGTGCTCAACCGTACGGCATTTAAGGGCGACCCGGTGCCGTTTATCATGGAGCTCCCCAATTACCGTCTGCCGAGCGTCAAGACGACGGTGATGCTGGCATGGGATAAGGCCAAGGACTTTATTACCAAGGCCTTTACCATTATCTTTGCCGCCACCGTGGTCATCTGGTTCCTCCAGACGTTCGACATTCGCTTTAATGTGGTCGCCGATCAGTCGCAGAGTCTGCTTGCCGGTCTGGGTAGCATTATCGCGCCGGCGCTGGCGCCGCTCGGCTTTGGCGACTGGCGTGCGTCGACGGCGCTCGTCACCGGACTTATCGCCAAGGAGAGCGTCATCTCGACCCTCACGGTGCTTTTGGGCGCAACCTCTCCCGCGGTGCTGTCAACTATGTTTTCGCCGTTTACCGCTTACGTGTTCCTGGTCTTTACGCTGCTGTACCCGCCCTGCGTGGCGTCCATCGGCGCCGTCAAGAGCGAGTTGGGAGCGCGCTATGCCGTGGCCGTGTTCGCGTTTCAGGTGACGGTCGCCTGGATCGTGGCGTTTGTCGTGCATTCGGCGGGCATATTGCTGGGGCTGGCTTAGTTATTTATTGATGGCGCAACCTCTGTGTATTGAGTTGATTACGGCCCCGCATCTGTTGCTGACGGATGCGGGGCCGTTGCTATATAATCGCCCATTGCTCAAGACAATCGGAGAGGGTTCCTACATGACTCAGGCAAGACAAGATGGCATCTCGCTCAAGCAGTGGCTCCCGCTTATCGGGCTCGCCTGCTGTGCGTTCGTGTTCAACACGTCGGAGTTCATGCCCATTGGCCTTCTAACTGATATTGCCGCATCGTTCTCGCTCACCGAGGCCCAGGCAGGCATCATGATCTCGGTCTACGCCTGGGGCGTCATGCTGCTGTCGCTGCCGCTTATGGTGTTTGCCTCGCGCTTTGAGTTCAAGCGTATGCTGCTCGGCGTGCTTGCCGTGTTCTCGCTCGGGCAGTTCCTGTCCGCCGTGGCGCCGACCTATCCCATCTTGGTCTGCGCACGCCTGGTGGTCGCCTGCGCGCACTCCGTGTTCTGGTCGGTCGCTTCGATCATAGCCTCGCGCCTGGTCGATACGCGTCATGGGGCGCTCGCCATCAGCATGATCGCCACGGGCTCGTCCATCGCGCAGATCTTCGGCCTGCCGATCGGTCGCGCCATCGGCCTGGCCGTGGGCTGGCGCATGACGTTTGCCGTGGTTGGAGCCTTCTCTGCCGCCGCGGTGGTGTACCAGGCAGCGGTGTTCCCGGTCATGCCGGCGGGCGAGCGCTTTACCGTCAAACAGCTGCCCGAGCTGCTCAAGAACCCGTTCCTGATTGCGCTCTACGCGGTCACGGTCTTTATGGCGACCGGCTACTACGCGGGTTACAGCTATATCGAGCCCTTCCTGGCGCAGGTCGCCCATGTCGACGCAAGCGCCATCACCATGACGCTGACGGCGTTTGGCTGCTCCGGTCTGCTCGGAAGCTGGCTGTTCGGCCGACTGTTCGATGGGCATCGCTTTCCGTTCTTGGCTATCACGCTCTCCGGCGTGCCTGTGGCTCTGCTGCTCATGGGTCCGGTTGCACCGTCGCTCGTCGCCGTTCTCGCTGTTTGCGCGCTATGGGGCTGCTGCTCCACGGCCTTTAACGTGGCGTTCCAGGCCGAGCTCATCAAGTACACGCCGGCAGATTCGTCGGCCGTCGCCATGTCGATCTTCTCGGGCCTGTTTAACCTCGGTATCGGCACGGGCACCGCGGTCGGCGGCGCCGTGGTGTCGGGTCCCGGCATCGCCTGGATCGGTTGCGCGGGCGGGGCGATTACCGTCGTGGGCGTCATCCTCGCCATTACGGTGCTGTTCCCGGTCATACGCCGCGCAAAGCCCGTCGCCTAATCACGTTCCCTCATCAGTTGCGGTGGAATAGAGACTGTTTGCCCGGTTTATTGGTCTCAACAGTCCCTATTTCACCGCAACTTATTTTGGGGGAGGGGATGCGCGGCGGGCATACAATGGATGGCGTTGCGTGAAAGATTACCGGGAGGTTGCTATGTGGGCATACGAGACGACGTTCTATCAGATTTATCCGCTGGGCTTTTGTGGAGCTCCGCGCGAGAACGCCGCACCCGTTGCCGAGGACGAACTCTTCCAAGCTGCCAACGCCGCGCCCAACCCCGATGCTCCCATCATGAAGATCGCCCAATGGGCCGACTACCTGCAAAAACTCGGTATTGGCGCTGTGCTGATCAATCCGCCACTCGAGTCTGATAGCCATGGCTACGACACACGCAGCCTGCGCCATATTGACCGTCGCCTGGGTGGGGACGCCGACTTTGCCGCCGTATGCGACACGCTGCATGCCCATGGCATCCGCGTGGTGCTCGATGCCGTCTTTAACCACGTTGGCCGCGGTTTTTGGGCCTTTCGCGATGTGCAGGAGCGTAAGTGGGACTCGCCCTACAAGGATTGGTTCCATATCAGCTTTGACGGCGACTCGTGCTATGGCGACGGCTTTTGGTACGAGGGCTGGGAAGGCCATTTTGAGCTCGTGAAGCTCAACCTGCAAAATCCCGCTGTGGTCGATTACCTGCTCGAGTCCGTGCGCCGTTGGGCCGACGTCTTTGGCGTCGACGGTCTGCGCCTGGACGTTGCCTATATGCTCGACCGCGACTTTATGCGCCGCCTGCACGCCTTTACCCGCGAGCTCAAGCCCGACTTTGTGCTGATCGGCGAGACGCTCCACGGCGACTACAATCAGATCGTCAACGACGAGATGCTCGACTCGTGCACCAACTACGAGTGCTACAAGGGCCTGTACTCCAGCTTTAACTCGGTCAACATGTTCGAGATCGCTCATTCGCTGCACCGCCAGTTTGGCGGCGATCCGTGGTGCATCTACCGCGGCAAACATCTGCTGTCGTTTGTCGACAACCACGACGTGCCGCGCCTGGCGAGCATCCTCACCGACAAGTCGTGCCTGCGTCCCGCCTATGGCATGCTCTTTGGCATGCCGGGCATCCCGTGCGTCTACTATGGCAGCGAGTGGGGAATTGCCGGCGAAAAGGGCGGCCCCGATGGCGACTGGGCACTGCGACCTGCGCTCAATGAGCCTGCGCCCAACGAGCTGACGGCGTTCATCACGCAGCTTGCGTACCTTCGCTCGGCCGACGACGCGGCTGCCCGTGCTCTCAACTACGGTGCCTATCGTAACGTGGTGATCCAGAACAAGCAGCTGCTGTTCGAGCGCGCCTGTGACGGCGCAACGGTGCTCGTGGCGGTGAATGCCGTGGACGAGACCTTCGCCTTTGGCGCTGGCGAGCTCAACGGGTCCTTTGTTGACCTGCTTGCCGACGGCGCGCCCACGGTCGAGCTGGCGGGCTCCCTTGAGCTTGCGCCCTACGAGGTGCGCTATCTGTTGAGGGCCTAGGCCATGGCAGCGTCTGACGAGGGCTATCAACATATCGAGCACGGGTTCGAGCCCGTGTTTGACCAGCGCTCGCGCATCTTGGTGTTGGGGTCGTTTCCCTCGGTGCTTTCGCGTGCCAATGCCTTCTATTATGGCAATTCTCAGAACCGCTTTTGGCGCGTGATGGCCGCGTGCCTTGGCGTGCCCGTGCCGCCCAACGAGGGCGATCCTTTGGCAAGCGGTGAGCCCGCGACGCTCGATGCCTCCATTGCTGCCAAGCGATCCATGCTGCTGAACGGCGGCGTGGCCCTGTGGGATGTGATCGAGAGTTGCGACATTAAGGGCTCGAGCGACGCGAGCATCAAAAACGTCGTGCCAGCACATATCGAGCGCATTACCGGCGCCGCGCCGATCGGAGTCGTTGTCTGTAACGGCGGCACGGCAGGGCGACTCTACAAACGCTACTTGCAAGATCGGACGGGGCTGCCCGCCATCGTCCTGCCCTCGACAAGTCCTGCCAACGCGGCGTGGCGTTTGGAGCGGCTTGTCGAGCGTTGGAGTGAAGCCGTTGACTGGGCAGCTCATTAATTTAGATTATTGATTGAGTGTGGGCGCCGAGGTGTTTCAGAACGCCTCGCCAGACCGGCGCGGGCACGGCTGGCTCGGCGCAAACCATGCCGTCGGCGTCGACGTTGGCGGCATTGCCGCCGCCAAGTCGCTGTGCATGCTCGACGGAGCAGCCCATGCGCACAGCGCCCACAAGCTTATCCATCGCTTCCGAAAATGGTCGGCGTAAGAGGCCCATGCGTGGGGAATGGCGAAGCGCTGCGATGCCGCTGCCGGCGCAGATGGCAACGCCGCCACACCACAATTGGTCATGGCGCTCACATGCCTTGTGCAAGCGAACGGCGGTCCCACGCGCCTGCTCAGCGCCCTGTTGTGCGGCTCGAATCACGGCGTAGACACGCGTTCCCGTACTGCCAAAGCGCTCAAGCGCCTGCTCGATGGCTGTCAACGTCTCATCGTCAGCCATATCTTCAATGGCCAGCACGATGCCATCGGCAACGCTGCCGGCATCATCCGCCTCCAAGTCGACTGGATGGGGGAGTGCGGTGCCGGAAATCTGTGCATAGGCGGCGATGGCATCCTGCAGGTCCCAAAGCAAAAACTCAAGATCGGCGCTATCGGGAATACTGATATACGCAATGGTCTGCAGCGTTTTGGGCTTATCGCCGCGTGCGATCGTCTCCATGCCGCCTCCTTTCCAGTCCGTTTCCGTTTAGGTTACACCGTCTGGTGACGCTTCGCCGCGCTATCCTAGTGCAACCCTTACGAAAGGAACGCCATGCGTCTGCCCATGAATACCTCGCTTGCCACGCTCAAGCCCTCCGGCATCCGTCGGATAAACGCGCTCGCTGCCCAGCACCCGGGGTGCATCGCGCTTGCGCTCGGCGAGCCCGATTTTCCCACGCCCGATGTGATTAGCGCCGAGGTGACCGCCGCACTGGGCCGCGGAGACACACACTATCCGCCCAACAACGGTCGCCCCGCCCTGCGTGATGCACTGTCCAAATATATGGATAACGCGGGTCTGGCGTTTTCCGCCGACGAGGTCATTCTGACCGACGGCGCAACCGAGGCCCTGTCGGCAACATTCATGGCTATGCTCAACCCCGGCGACGAGGTCATTATCCCCACGCCGGCCTTTGGACTGTACGAGAGCATTGTCATGGCCAATCACGCCAAAGCGGTCTTTTTGGATACGGAGCCTGCGCAATTTCAGATTGACGAGGATGCGCTTCGCACCTGTGTGACCCCGGCGACCAAGGCCGTCGTTATCTGCTCGCCCAACAATCCCACGGGCTGCATTCTCAACGCGGCATCGCTCGACGTCGTGGCGCGCGTGGCAGAGCAGGCGGGCATCTACGTAGTCTGCGACGACGTATACAACCGCTTGGTCTACGCGGACGGCTACGAGCGCTTTGCCCAGCGACACCCAGAACTGCGCGAGCAGACGGTAGTCATCGAGAGCTTCTCCAAGCCCTGGGCCATGACCGGCTGGCGCTTGGGTTGGCTCGCAGCCGCAGCCCCCGTCATCGCCGAGATCGCAAAGGCTCACCAATACTTAGTATCGAGTGCTGTCTCCTTCGAAATGGACGCCGCAGCCCGAGCCCTGACCGTCGACCCAACCCCCATGCTCAAAGTCTACCGAGCCCGCCGCGAACGCGTACTCGCAGCCTTAAACGCCATGGGCCTCGACGTAGTAGAGCCCGCAGGAGCCTTCTACACTTTCCCGAGCATCAAAAAGTTCGGCCTAACCAGCGAAGACTTCTGCATCAAAGCCATCGAAGAGGCAAACGTAGCCCTAGTCCCGGGCGACTGCTTCGGCACCGAAGGCCACATCCGCCTAAGCTACTGCGTCTCCGACCAAGATCTGGACGAAGGTCTCCGCCGCCTGTCAAGCTTCGTGTCAACGTTGTAGCCCAACGGGACTAAAACCATCAGCCCACCGACCCAAGCATTATGAGTGGGGGCGTCAGCCAACGAAAACCCGGGCTGCCCCAAAGTCACCGCAGGCCGCGCCGCCGAAGGCCAGGCGCAAGGTTTTCGTAGATTCCGCACGAGCCGAAGAGCACTTAATGTGCTCTTCGTGCGAGCCCAGGACCTGACCGAGCGAAAACCTTGCGCCTGGCCTTCGGCGGCGCGGCCGGATGGTGGAATTGTGTGCAGCCCGGTTTCCCGTTGACCGACGCCGGGGTCCCCGCCATAATACTTTCGGTTCACGCACGAATCCGCTGCCAGAGACAGCCGGTGCAAACGGGCATCGCCCGCGAGCTTAATGGGATATCCCGCCAGCCGAGGTGGTCGAGTAGATATGTCTTCTCGCCCCCGTCGCTCATGCAGCGCGGGGGCTTTCTTTTTGGACATGCCCCCGTCACGTCCTTGTGGCGGACCGTGCCCGGAAAGAATTCGAGGAGGTGTAATTCATGCCCCAGCAGTACAAAATCGACAAGGTTGCAGAGATCGAGTCCCGTATCGCCGAGAACGCCGGTCTGTTCGTCGTCAACTACAACGGTCTGACGGTTAAGCAGGCTCAGGAGCTGCGTCATCAGCTTCGCGAGTGCGGCGCCGAGATGAAGGTCTACAAGAACAACCTGGTCAAGATCGCTCTCAAGAACCAGGAGCAGCCTGAGATCGACGATATCCTCGCCGGCCCCGTCGCTTATGTGTTCTACGAGACCGAGCCGGTCGAGGCCGCTAAGGCCCTTAAGGACTTCTCCGCTAAGTCCAAGGGCGTCCTTGAGATCAAGGGCGGTATCTCCGACGGCAAGGCCGTTTCCGCTGATGATGTTAAGGCTATCGCCGAGCTGCCCACCAAGGACCAGCTTCTCGGCCAGATCGCCGGTCTCATCTCCGGTTTCGCTCGCGACATCGCTGTCTGCGTCAACGGCGTTTCCTCTGGTCTCGCTCGTTCGATCCAGCAGGTCTCCGAGCAGAAGGCAGCCTAGTCGCTGTTTTCACCCGCGGCGGCAACGCCGCACCCCTGGCGCATTCGCGCCGTGTTTTAACTGATCTCCGTGCATCCGCACGGAAACCGAAAGGACTTAGAAATGGCTAAGCTTACCACCGATGAGATCATCGATGCTCTTAAGGAAATGACCCTTCTCGAGGCTTCCGAGCTCGTTAAGGCTATCGAGGACACCTTCGGCGTTTCCGCCGCTGCTCCTGCCGCCGTTGTCGCCGCTCCCGCTGCTGGCGCTGCTGAGGCCGAGGAGAAGACCGAGTTTGACGTCGTGCTCGAGGGCTTCGGCGACAACAAGATCCAGGTCATCAAGGCCGTCCGTGAGCTCACCAACCTTGGCCTGAAGGAGGCCAAGGAGGTCGTCGAGGGCGCTCCCAAGGCTGTTCTCGAGGGTGCCAAGAAGGAGGACGCCGAGGCTGCCAAGGAGAAGCTCGAGGCTGCTGGCGCTGCTGTCACCCTCAAGTAATCAGGCTTTCTCGCCAGATTTCTTTGCAGACGGGGTTCGCATTGCGGGCCCCGTCTTTTTTGTTTTTCGGTCCCTCGACATCGGTTGTTCGAACTGCCAGGTTCTGTGATTTGCATCGTATCGGGTGCCTTGCCGTTGGGCAATAAAATTGCACCATTCGAGCAATAATTTGCGTTGACCTGCTGAAGAATTCTCTCTGCCTTGTAGCGACATATAGTTCCAGCGGTAAGATGCTTGGGTATCGCAATTTGGTCTGCGGCTGTGTGCCGCACGCATGGGGCGCTTTTGCGCCTGCGAAAGGATCTTTGAATAACATGAAGGCAATCATCCCCGCCGCCGGTCTTGGCACGCGTTTTCTGCCTGGTACCAAGTGCACGCCCAAAGAGATGCTGCCGGTGCTCGACAAGCCGGTCATCCAGTATGTCGTCGAGGAGGCCCTCGACCCCGAGGAGGTCGATGATGCCATCATCGTTACTTCTCCCGGTAAGCCCGAGCTACTGAACTACTTCCAGCCTGATCGCTCGCTCGAGAACCTGCTGCGCGAGCGCGGCAAGAACGCCTATGCCGATGCTGTCGCCCACGCTGGCGGTATGCCGGTCGACTTCCGTTATCAGTACGAGCCCAAGGGCCTCGGCCATGCTATTCGCTCTGCTGCCGACGCCGTGGCAGGGGAGAACTTCCTGGTTCTTCTGGGCGACTACGTTGTACCTAACCGCGACATCTGCGACAAGATGCTCGCCGTTTCCAAGGAGCACGGTGGCGCTTCGGTTATCGCCGTCGCTGCTTGCTCGCCCGAGGAAGTCAGCCGCTACGGTGTTATCGCCGGCGAGCGCGTCGGTTCGCTCGAGGGCGCCGAGGACGTTGCCGATGCCGAGCCGGGCGCTGTCTGGCGTATCGGCGGTCTGGTTGAGAAGCCCGCTCCCGAGGCTGCTCCGTCCAACCTGTACATCGTCGGTCGCTACCTGCTGAGCCCGCTGGTCATGGACTTGCTGGCAGATCAGCAGGCCGGCAAGGGCGGCGAGATCCAGCTCACCGACGCCATGGCCCGTTCGCTCGACCGCGAGGCCATGTACGCCGTCGTCATCGACCCGCTGTCGGGCTACGACACTGGCACTCCCTCTGGTTGGATGGCCACTAACGCCCTCATGGCTGCAAACGACCCCCGCTTTGCCGATGCCTTCTGGGACGCCATCGACGAGCGCGGCGGATTGATGCGCAAGTAAGCCTTCGGGCATCGACATTTACGGGTGCGGACTTCGGTCTGCACCCGTTTTTTTATTCGAGCTACAGCTTGGCTCCGGAAAGTGCGACCCACAATTTGGTCGAATTCTGGGACGCGCTTTCCGGTTGGAACCCCTAGCGGAAACTGCGACCCGGAATTTCGGCTCAGAACGGGATATGCTTTCCCAAACAGTGCTCAACCGGAAACTGCGACCCAGTTTGAGGCCTCAAAACGGGACGCACTTTCCGCCTGACCAACCCTCGCCGTCATTTCGCCGTTCAGCGGCGCGCATCAGCAGCTCTGTTCACAGAAAATATATGAACAGATGTTCGATATACATACATCTACCTGCGTGTTTTCTTTCGAAAAACTTTGCTACTCCAAAAACTCAATCGCGTCAAGGCTTTTCTTGCCCAACGGTCGGTACCTGATAAACTATTAGGTTGCGATAACTGGCGAAGCTATGCCTCGCCAATCCACCGAGCATTTCCGTGAAGGAGGAAAAACCTGGTGACCTACGCATACACTGCCACTGAGCGCAAGCGCGTCAGCTTCGGGAAAATCCCGGAGGCCATGGAGCTCCCCAACCTTATCTCTGTTCAAAGGGAATCCTTTGAGCGTTTTAAGGACGAGGGCCTTCGTGAGGCGTTCAAGGAATCCAGCCCCATCCAGAGCCAGAACCATGTTCTCGAGGTTACCTTCGGCGAGCATCAGTTCGGCGACCCCGCGCACACCGTCGAGGAGTGCCGCGAGAAGGATATGACCTATCAGGCTCCGCTTCTGACCGACGTCCGTCTCACCAACAAGGAGACCGGCGAGATCAAGGAGCAGCTCGTCTTTATGGGCGACTTCCCCATGATGACCGATCAGGGCACCTTCATCATCAACGGTACCGAGCGTATCGTCGTCTCGCAGCTCGTCCGCTCCCCGGGCGTGTACTACAGCTCCGAGATGGATTCGGGCAAGCAGATCTACAAGGCCCAGATCATCCCGTCCCGCGGTGCCTGGCTTGAGTTTGAGGTCGACAAGCGCGACCAGCTCATGGTCTCCATCGACCGTAAGCGCAAGCAGAGCGCCACGATGTTCCTGCGTGCCCTTGGCATCGCCGTCACCAACGACGACATCATCGAGCTGCTCGGCAACTCCGATGTGATCAAGCGCACCCTGGAGCGCGACACCGCCCTCACTCGCGAGGACGCCCTCATCGAGATCTACCGTCGCCTGCGCCCGGGCGAGCCTCCCACCGTGGACGCTTCCCGCAGCCTGCTCGAGGGCCTGCTCTTCAACCCGCAGCGCTACGATCTAGCCCGCGTCGGTCGTTACAAGGTCAACAAGAAGCTCAACCTCACCACCGAGGAAGAGGTCACGGTGCTCACCGACGAGGATATCGTCGCTACGCTGCGCTACCTCCTGTCCCTCGCTGCCGGCGAGCAGGGCTTCAAGGTCGACGACATCGACCACTTCGGCAACCGCCGCATCCGTACCGTCGGCGAGCTCGTTGCCAACCAGTTCCGTATCGGCATGAGCCGTATGGAGCGCGTCGTCCGTGAGCGCATGAGCTCCCAGGACATCGACGAGATCACCCCGCAGTCGCTCATCAACATCCGCCCGATCGTGGCCTCCATCAAGGAGTTCTTCGGTTCCTCGCAGCTCTCGCAGTTCATGGACCAGGCGAACCCCCTGACCGGTCTGACCCACAAGCGCCGTCTGTCCGCACTCGGCCCTGGTGGTCTTGCCGGCCACAAGTCCGGCTCCAGCCGCCGCACCAACGTGCCGACGGCCGTCCGCGACGTTCACAACTCGCACTACAGCCGCATGTGCCCGATCGAGACCCCCGAAGGCCCCAACATCGGCCTGATCGGCTCGCTCGCCCTCTACGCCCGCGTCAACGAGTACGGCTTCATCGAGGCCCCGTTCCGTCGCGTCGAGAACGGCGTTGCCACCGACCAGATCGACTGGATGACCGCTGACGAGGAAGAGAAGCACGTCATCGCGCCGGCCAACACGCCGCTCGATCCCAAGACCAACGAGTTCATCACGACCGATGCCGAGGGCAAGATCGTCCGTCCGCACACCGTGATCGCCCGTACCCGCGACTTCGACGGCTCCTTCGGCGCTCCCGCCGATGTGCCTGTCGAGGACGTCGACTACATGGACGTCTCGCCGCGTCAGATGCTCTCCGTCGCAGCCACGCTGATCCCGTTCCTCGAGCACGATGACGCTAAGCGTACGCTGATGGGCGCCAACATGCAGCGTCAGGCCGTGCCGCTGGTTCACCCCGCCGCTCCCTATGTCGGTACCGGCATGGAGCGTCGCGCCGCTCTGGACTCCGGCGAGGTCACCCTGGCCAAGAACGCCGGCGAGGTCATCTTTGCCGACGCCGCCAAGATCATCGTCAAGCATGCCGGCGGCATGGACGAGTATCACCTGGCCAAGTACCAGCGCTCCAACCAGTCCACCTGCATCAACCACCGTCCGCTCGTGCGCGTCGGTGACACCGTTGAGCAGGGCGAGCCTCTGGCCGACGGTCCTTCGACCGATCACGGCGAGCTCGCACTGGGCCAGAACCTCACCGTGGCATACATGCCGTGGGAAGGCTTCAACTACGAGGACGGTATCGTCGTGTCCGAGCGCCTGGTGGCCGAGGACCTGCTGACGACCATCAATATCACCCGTCACGAGATCGACGCCCGCGACACCAAGCTCGGCCCCGAGGAGATCACCCGCGAGATCCCGAACCTCTCCGAGGACATGCTTGCCAACCTCGACGAGGACGGCATCATCCGCATCGGCGCTGAGGTCGGCCCTGGCGACATCCTGGTCGGCAAGGTTACCCCCAAGGGCGAGAGCGCTCTGACCGCCGAGGAGCGCCTGCTGCGCGCCATCTTCGGTGCCAAGGCCCACGACGTCCGCGACACCTCCCTTAAGATGCCTCACGGCGCTTACGGTCGCGTCATCGACGTCGTCCGCTTTAGCCGCGAGAACGGCGACGACCTGGCCCCCGGCGTCAACGAGCAGGTGCGCGTCTACGTCGCCCAGCGTCGTAAGATCCAGCAGGGCGATAAGATCGCCGGCCGCCACGGCAACAAGGGTGTTATTTGTAACGTTCTGCCGGTCGAGGACATGCCCTACATGGCTGACGGTACCCCGATCGACGTTATCCTCAACCCGCTGGGCGTTCCTTCGCGTATGAACGTCGGCCAGCTGCTCGAGTGCCACCTTGGCTGGGCTGCTGCCTGCGGTTGGGATACCGAGCAGGCCGACTCCGACAAGTACGTCCCCGGTCCGTTCTTCACCGCCACGCCCGTCTTCGACGGCGCCAAGGAGGACGAGATCGCCGAGGTCATCCGTCGTGCCAACAAGAACATGCTCAACAAGGCCACCGCTGCCTTTGGCGATCACATGCGCCCCGAGTTCGTCACCCAGCTTGACGAGCGCGGCAAGACCCGCCTGTTCGACGGCCGCACCGGCGAGGAGTTCCGCGAGCCCATTACCGTGGGTACGTCCTACATCCTCAAGCTCGGCCACATGGTCGACGACAAGATCCACGCCCGTTCGACCGGCCCTTACAGCCTGGTTACCCAGCAGCCTCTGGGCGGCAAGGCCCAGTTCGGCGGCCAGCGCTTCGGCGAGATGGAAGTTTGGGCACTGTACGCTTACGGTGCTTCCAACGTCCTGCAGGAGATCCTGACCGTCAAGTCCGACGATACCGTGGGCCGCGTCAAGACCTACGAGTCCATCGTCAAGGGCGAGAACGTCCCGGTTCCGGGTATCCCCGAGTCCTTCAAGGTTCTCGTCAAGGAGATTCGTTCGCTCGCACTGGACATCGAGCCCATGCACGATGCCGACGAGGACGCCTCCGCCCCCGTGACCGCCGAGGAGACCTCTGCTCTCGACGACCTGGCTGCGCTCGCCGGCGTTGACGCCGACGTCGAGGCCCAGGATGCCGAGACCGCCGAGGCACCCGAGGCTGTCGCCGCCACGACCACTGATAAGGAGTAGTTGACTGTGGCAGATTTCGAAGCTACTGATTTTGACTCGGTAAAGATCTCCCTTGCCTCCGCCGACCAGATCCGTTCCTGGTCGCACGGTGAGGTCAAGAAGCCGGAGACCATCAATTACCGTACCCTCAAGCCCGAGAAGGACGGCCTGTTCTGCGAGAAGATCTTCGGTCCCGCCAAGGACTGGGAGTGCTCCTGCGGCAAGTACAAGGGCATCCGCTTTAAGGGCATCGTCTGCGAGCGCTGCGGCGTCGAGGTCACCTCGGCCAAGGTGCGTCGCGACCGCATGGGCCACATCGAGCTCGCCGCTCCCGTGTCCCACATCTGGTACTTCAAGAGCCCCACGAGCTTCCCGATGAGCCGTATGCTCGACATCAAGTCCAAGGACCTCGAGAAGGTTCTGTACTTTGCCAGCTACATCATCACCGAGGTTGACTACGAGGCTCGCGAGGCCGACGCCGACGACCTGCGCGAGGAGCTCGCCGCCGATCTGAAAGAGATCGATGCCGAGTGCGCCCGCCAGATCGAGTCCCTCAAGGAGCAGGGCGACCCCGAGAACTTTGACGAGTTCTCCGACGAGGAGCCGCTGACCCCCGAGGAGATCGCCTCCGGCATCGTCGACATTGAGGAGGAGTGCAAGGACGAGAAGCAGCTCCGCACGGACGCCTTCAACGCCTTCATGAAGCTCACCGAGCGCGACCTCATCTCCGATGAGCCGCTGTTCCGCGAGATGACCCGTTACTACTCCATGTACTTCAAGGGTGGCATGGGTGCCGAGGCCGTCCGCGACCTGCTCGCTGCCATCGACCTCCCCTCCGAGGCCGAGAAGCTCAAGGCCATCATCGCCGACGAGGATTCCCAGAAGCAGAAGCGCGAGAAGGCCGTCAAGCGCCTTGAGGTCGTTGACGCCTTCCTGAAGGGTGGCAACAGCCCCGCGAACATGATCCTGGACGTCATCCCGGTCATTCCGCCCGATCTGCGCCCGATGGTCCAGCTCGACGGCGGCCGCTTCGCCGCGTCCGACCTCAACGACCTGTACCGTCGCGTGATCAACCGTAACAACCGACTCAAGCGCCTGCTCGACCTGGACGCCCCTGCGATCATCGTGAACAACGAGAAGCGCATGCTCCAGGAGTCCGTGGACGCCCTGTTCGACAACGGCCGTCGTGGTCGCCCGGTCTCTGGCCGTGGCGGTCGCCCGCTCAAGTCGCTCGCCGAGGCCCTCAAGGGCAAGCAGGGCCGTTTCCGTCAGAACCTGCTGGGTAAGCGTGTCGACTACTCCGGCCGTTCGGTTATCGTTACCGACCCCAAGCTGCTGCTGCACCAGTGCGGTCTGCCCAAGACCATGGCGCTGGAGCTCTTCAAGCCCTTCGTCATGAAGCGCCTGGTCGAGCTTGGCAAGGTCGAGAACATCAAGGGCGCCAAGCGCGCTATCGACCGCGGTGCCACCTTTGTGTGGGATATCCTCGAAGAGGTCATCGACGGCCGCGTCGTGCTGCTCAACCGCGCACCGACCCTGCACCGTCTGTCCATCCAGGCCTTTGAGCCGGTTCTGGTCGAGGGCAAGGCTATCCACCTGCACCCGCTGGTCTGCTCGCCCTTCAACGCCGACTTCGACGGCGACCAGATGTCTGTCCACGTGCCGCTGTCCAGCCAGGCTCAGGCCGAGGCCCGCGTGCTCATGCTCTCTGCGAACAACCTGCGCTCTCCGGCATCCGGCAAGCCGGTCAACATCCCCTCGCAGGACATGATCATCGGTGTGTACTACCTCACCCAGGTCCGCGACGGTCTGCCGGGCGAGAACCACGTGTTCGCCAGCTTCGACGACGCGCTGCACGCCTATGACTGCCGCTCCGAGGTCGACATGCAGGCCAAGATTCAGGTCCGCGTGTCCGCTGCCGACGCCAATGTCATCAACGAGGACGGCACCCGTATCTTCCGCGTCAAGAACGGCAAGAACGAGTTCGTCGACTACGACGTCACCGGCAACAAGACCGCGCGCTTCGAGACCTCCATCGGCCGCATCATCTTCAACCGCCAGTGCCTGCCCGAAGACTACGAGTTCATGAACTACAAGATGGTCAAGGGCGACGTGGCCAAGCTGGTTGCGGACTGCTGCGATCGCTATCCCGAGGCCAAGGTCGGCCCGATCCTCGACGCCATCAAGTACTCCGGCTTCCACTACGCTACCCGCGCTGGCCTCACCATCTCGGTGTGGGACGCCCTCATCCCTGCCGAGAAGCAGGAGCTGCTCGATCGCGCCCAGGCCAACGTCGACCAGATCAACGAGTACTTCGAGGAGGGCTTCATCAACGAGACGGAGCGCCACATCGAAGTCGTTAATGAGTGGACCGCTTGTACCGATAAGGTTGCAGCGCTCATGCTCGACTTGTTCGACGAGGAGAACCCGCTCTACATGATGGCCGACTCCGGCGCCCGTGGTTCTAAGACCCAGCTGCGTCAGCTCGGCGGCATGCGTGGCCTGATGGCAGACATGTCCGGCGAGACGATCGACCTTCCCATTAAGGCGAACTTCCGCGAGGGCCTGCTGCCGCTCGAGTACTTCATTTCGACCTACGGCGCCCGTAAGGGCCTGGTCGATACCGCATCCCACACCTCGGACTCTGGTTACCTGACCCGTCGTCTGGTCGACGTGGCCCAGGACGTCATCGTCCGCGAGGAGGACTGCGGTACGCACGAGGGCGTCACCTACAACCTCATCATCCCCGGCACCACCGACCTCAACACCGACCTCGTCGGCCGTTGCTTCATTGAGGACGTCGTGGCTCCCGATGGCACCGTGCTCTTTGAGCAGGACGGCTACATCGAGAAGGTCGCTGACATCCAGAAGATGGTCGATGCCGGCCTTAAGAAGGTCAAGCTTCGCGCGCTGCTCACCTGCCGCTCCAAGTACGGCGTGTGCCAGAAGTGCTACGGCTGGGATCTTTCCACCCGTCGTCCGGTCGCCATCGGTACCGCGGTCGGCATTATTGCCGCCCAGTCCATCGGCGAGCCCGGTACGCAGCTTACGATGCGTACCATTCACTCCGGCGGCGTCGCAGGCGTCGACGATATTACGCAGGGTCTGCCTACGGTCAGCCGTATGTTCGATATCGTCGGTAACGTCAACGAGAAGATTCTGGGTCGCGAGGCCGAGCTGGCTCCGTACTCCGGCCACCTCTCGATTAAGCCCGAGAAGTCCGAGTACGTGCTGACGCTCACCGATTCCGAGGATCACACCCGTGTCCTCGACGAGCGTCGCGTCCCCGCATCGGTGCGCTTCATGCCCGAGATCGAGGACGGCTGCGAGGTTCGCGCCGGCGACCAGATCACCAAGGGCTTCGTCAACTTCCGCAACCTGCGCAAGCTGACCGACATCGAGTCGACGATGCACACCTTCGTCGAGAGCGTTAAGGACGTCTACACCAGCCAGGGCGTCGACCTGAACGACAAGCACATCGAGGTGCTCGCGCGTCAGATGCTGCGTCGCGTTCAGATCACCAACCCCGGCGACTCCAAGTACCTGCTTGGTCAGTACGTCGACCGCTACGAGTTCGCCGACGAGGTCGAGCGCGTTGCCCGTCTGGGCGGTCAGGCTCCCGTGGCCGAGCCCGTCATCCTGGGTACGCTCAAGGTCGCGTCCAACATCGACTCCTGGCTGTCGAGCGCTTCGTTCATCCGTACCGCTGGCGTCCTTACCGAGGCTGCCATCGAGGGCAAGGTCGACCACCTGCTCGACCTTAAGTCCAACGTCATCGTCGGTAAGAAGATCCCGGCTGGTACCGGCCTCAAGCCGTACGCCAACGCCAAGCTGACGTATCGCACGGCCGACGGCTACGTGGACATCGACGGCCCGGCTTCGCCCAACGCCAAGTCGCTGCCCGAGTGGGCTCCTGTGGAGCTCAAGGACCTGGACGAGCAGCTCCCGCAGCAGCTCGACTGGGCCGGCTACGACGAGTTCGGTGGTGCTGACGGTTCGTTCACCCGCAACGGCCATACCATCTCCGCCGAGAAGGCTCGCCTGTACCTGTTCGACGACCTGGGCGTGTCGCAGCGTTGGACCAACAAGTTCAGCGAGGTCGGCATCGAGACGGTCGGCGACCTGGTCGGCAAGTCCGAGGAGGATCTGCTGCGCATCGATGGTATCGGTGCTAAGGCGATCGAGGAGCTCCGTGACGGCCTCGAGGCCCACGACCTGCTCTACATCCTCGAGAACAACGACGACGTTGCCGACGAGGAAGACCTCTCGCAGCTGCTGCAGATGGTCTTTAGCCCCGACGGTCCGGATGATATCCTGCTGGGTACCTCCGCTCCGACGCATCACGCCGACGCCGACGAGGAGCTTCTGGGCGCCCCGATCGACGACAAGAAGGCTCCCGCCAACGGCGCGATCAACGAGGACATGGCTTCCCTCGACGAGCTGCTCAACCAGCTCGTGGACACCGACGACGCCGAAGAGGCCAAGGACAACGACGAGGAGTAATTAGTTCCGCCGTTCTAACGAACGGCGGCGACCTCCGTCGCTGCGCGGCCCCCAGAGCTACAATCTGTCATTCAAAAGGCAGGGCATGACCAAAAGGTCAATGCCCTGCCTTTTTCATGCCACCTTGTACGCTCTGGGGGCCGCTCGCTTGCGTATGCTCAACTTGTTGCGTTCCGTTGGTCACTTGCAAAAAAGGACAGGTTTATTTTGGTAGTTTTTCCTGCTTGAATTTGAAACATTCCGTTTGGTCAAAGCGTATCTATGGTGAGGGCCCCATCAAGAACCATCAGTGTCACCGGGAGGTGATTATGGAAGAACAAGCTTTTAGACAGGCGGTTGAAGACCACCGTGATGTCGTGTTTCGGATCGCCTTGACGTATCTGCGCGATCGCGCTGACGCCGACGATGTCGCTCAAGACGTCTTTCTAAAGTTACTCAAAAGCGATACGCATTTTGAAAGCTGGGAGCATCTTCGTCGATGGCTTATCCGGGTCACGATCAATGAATGCAAATCGCTCTTTCGAAAGCCATGGAGGCGTGTGGAGGATATTGAGAACCTGGCCGATTCGCTTTCGACGGCGCAGGAGGAGACCAAGGCGGTCCTGTCAGACGTTATGCGACTTCCGGAACGATTCCGTGTTCCCATCATGCTCTATTACTATCTGGGCTTTTCGACCTCAGAGATTGCCGAGTTATTGCATGTGCCAGCCGCGACTGTTCGAACGCGTTTAGCTCGCGGCAGATCGAAGCTCAAGTTCATCCTAGAGGAGGGCGACCGTGAAATCCAACCAAATCAAGCAGGCCTTCGAGTCCGTCCAAGCCGATAGCGATCTTGCTGACCGTGTTCTTTATGCCGCTGCTGGTGAGCCGCTTCGCCGAAAGGGTCACGCGAAGCCTCTGTATGTTGCCGTGATCGGATGCCTTGCCGGAGTGCTGGCGACCGGAGGGGTCGCCTACGCTGTTGTCAATTCCAGTTATTTTGCCTCTGCCTGGGGAAACCATGGCAACGGAGAGTCCGTTACCTGGACAAATGGCGGCTCGTCGGGGACGAAATATACCTACACCAGAGAGTTTGGTGATGGTATCGCGCCCCAAAGCCTGGAGGGTGCAGTCCAGAAGGTCAATCTGTCCGTCGAGGGCAACGGCTATACACTCGACATTCATGATATGGCTATCGATAAAAACGGTTGCGGTGCCGTGACGTTTACGTTGTCCAATCCAAATGGTGTTAACTACTACAAGCCGGCAGCAGAGACTGGCGAACTTGTTCTCTATGGTGAAGAAGAACAAGGCATCGGCACGCCCGACATGAAGTTCGGCGAGGAATGGGCTGACACACGCTGCACCATTGATAAGGACACATCAAGCGATACTGTCATTAATGGCACGATGTACTTTGCTTCTATGGATCGCGAGCGAGGTTTTCAACATGCGGTCACCTGGAATATCCAGTGGACCGAGGGCGAAGGTGAGAGTGCGAGGCAGTTTAAAGCATCGACGCCCGAGTTTAGCGTTGGAGCGTACGTCGATACAAAGGAACTCCGCTCCGATGACACGCCTCTCGAGATCAGCCCGTTTTCCATCCAGACGCACATCGATGATCTGGGCATTGACGCAGTCACGAAGAAGTTGACGGTTACCTACAAGGATGGATCGGAGCAGATTATCGAAGATGACGACGCAGGGGCGTTCAACTTATATTTTTCTTATACGCGCAATAGCGGAGAGAACATCTGGGTGCCAACGAAGTTGATTGATGTCGACCAAGTGGTCTCAGTAACGCTTGAGGGCACACGCTGCACTTCAACAGGGGGCGCCGAAACGTCGGAACCCTTTACCATCGTCTATTCGTAAGATTTGGGGCCGCTTCCTATTAGGGGAGGCGGCCCATTTTGCATTAAATGGACGGTTAGACCGAGCGATATACTTCCGAAAGCGCCGCCGATTTCCCTATGACAGATGAGGGCGGATCACCGCTGGAGCGCGACGTTTCCGCAGATAAAACCGACCAAAACAAACCTGTCCCTTTTTGGCAGGTAACGTTGCCCCGACGAGCGCGTCGGATTCCCGGCCCGGGCGGCCCGCCGTTTAAGTTTGTCGCGAGTTCCGCACGCAAAGGAAAGCACTTAATGTGCTTTCCGTCTTGCGCAGGACTGTAGAGCAGCAAACTTAAACAGCAGGCCGCACGGGCCGGGAATCCGCCCCCGCGCACAGAAGGGGATTCCTTTTGTGTAGGCTTTGCGGAAATGTGCCAATTTTGGGATACGCCCGGCGGCGTGGTCTGTTGACGGCACAGCTAACGCCACGTATCCTATCGAACTGCGTGTTTCGTAGGGGGATGCTGACCCCTCGATTCAAGCCGTTGCACTTTACAGAAAGCTGGAATCATTCGAGAAGGAGTACGCTTTGCCTACTATTAACCAGCTGGTTCGCCAGGGCCGTCGTTCCGTGCCCAAGAAGTCCAAGAACGCTGCTCTGCAGCACAACTCCCAGAAGCGCGGCGTGTGCACCCGCGTCTTCACCACGAGCCCCAAGAAGCCGAACTCGGCTCTTCGTAAGGTTGCCCGTGTTCGCCTTGTCAACGGCATCGAAGTTACTGCTTACATCCCGGGTGAGGGCCACAACCTGCAGGAGCACTCCATCGTGCTCGTCCGCGGCGGTCGTGTCCGTGACCTCCCTGGTGTCCGTTATCACGTCATCCGTGGCGCCTACGACGCTGCTCCGGTCCAGAACCGTATGCAGGCCCGTTCCAAGTACGGTGCTAAGCGCCCCAAGGCCAAATAAGCCAGATAACGTTTTGATACTTTCGCCGTGTGCCGCCCTGAGCGCCGCACGGTAGACACTTAAGGAGATTTCACATGCCGCGTCGTGCAGCAGCTAATCGTCGTGAGGTTCAGCCTGACGCCGTTTACAACAACCGCCTGGTGACTCAGCTCATCAACAAGGTCCTTCTTGACGGCAAGAAGGCCACCGCTGAGCGCATCGTTTACACCGCTTTCGAGATCGTTGCCGAGAAGTCCGAGGGTGGCGACGCTCTCGCTACCTTCAAGAAGGCTATGGACAACGTCAAGCCCACGCTCGAGGTTAAGCCCAAGCGTGTCGGTGGCGCTACCTATCAGGTCCCGATGGAGGTCAACTCCCGTCGTTCCACCGCTCTGGGCATTCGCTGGATCGTCAACTTCTCCCGCGCTCGCAAGGAGAAGACCATGGCCGAGCGTCTCGCCAACG
The DNA here is from genome assembly GCA_900551015.1 of uncultured Collinsella sp. Taxonomy (GTDB): domain Bacteria; phylum Actinomycetota; class Coriobacteriia; order Coriobacteriales; family Coriobacteriaceae; genus Collinsella. The sequence continues at coordinate 6,956 of URUI01000005.1, read as the reverse complement.
AGATCCTCGACGCTTCCAACGGCCTGGGCGCTTCCGTCAAGAAGCGTGAGGACGTCTTCAAGATGGCCGAGGCCAACCGCGCGTTCTCTCACTATCGTTGGTAAGTTAAGGTAAGGAACTAACATGGCTAAGCCTAAGTACAAGCTTTCCGATACCCGTAACATCGGCATCATGGCCCACATCGATGCCGGTAAGACCACCACGACCGAGCGTATTCTTTACTACACCGGTAAGACCCACAAGATCGGTGAGGTCCATGAGGGCGCTGCCACCATGGACTGGATGGTTCAGGAGCAGGAGCGCGGCGTAACCATTACCTCCGCTGCTACCACGTGCTTCTGGAAGAAGGACGGTACCGACTACCGCATCCAGATCATCGACACCCCGGGCCACGTTGACTTCACCGCCGAGGTCGAGCGCTGCCTGCGCGTCCTCGATGGCGCTGTCGCCGTCTTCGACGCCGTTGCCGGCGTTCAGCCCCAGTCTGAGACCGTTTGGCGTCAGGCTTCCACCTTCAACGTCCCCCGCATCGCCTTCATCAACAAGTATGACCGCGTGGGCGCTGACTTCTTCAACGCTATCGAGACCATGAAGGATCGTCTCGACGCTAACGCCGTGGCCGCTCAGGTCCCGATGGGCGCCGAGGACAACTTCTGGGGCGTCATCGACCTGGTCACCATGACTGCATGGGACTTCAAGGCCGACGAGAAGGGCATGACCTACCCCGAGCCGATGGACGAGATCCCGGCTGAGTTTGCCGACATCGCTGCCACCAAGCGCGAGGAGCTCCTCGACGCTGCTGCCAGCTTTGACGACGAGCTCATGGAGAAGATCCTCATGGAGGAGGACTTCACCGTCGAGGAGCTCAAGGCTGCTCTGCGCAAGGGTGTTCTGGCCAACGAGCTCAACCTCGTCTTCGTGGGCTCCGCCTACAAGAACAAGGGCGTTCAGGAGCTGCTCGATGCTGTCGTCGACTACCTGCCCAGCCCGCTCGACGTCGAGGCTGTCACCGGTACCGATCCGGACACCGGCGAGGAGATCCAGCGTCATCCTTCCTTCGACGAGCCCTTCTCCGGCCTGGTCTTCAAGATCATGACCGACCCGTTCGTCGGTAAGCTCACCTACGTCCGCGTTTACTCCGGCCGTGCCGAGTCCGGCTCCTACGTGATCAATGCTTCCAACGGTCAGCGTGAGCGCCTCGGCCGCATCCTCGAGATGAACGCCGCCGAGCGTATCGACCGTGACGACGCTGCCGCCGGCGACATCGTCGCTTGCGTCGGCTTCAAGAACTCCACCACCGGTGACACCCTGTGCGCCGAGGGCAAGGAGATCGTCCTCGAGAAGATCGAGTTCGCCAAGCCCGTTATCGACGTTGCCATTGAGCCCAAGACCAAGGCCGAGCAGGACAAGATGTCCCTGGCTCTGACCAAGCTCGCCGAGGAGGACCCGACCTTCCAGGTGTCCACCAACCACGAGACCGGCCAGACCATCATCGCCGGCATGGGCGAGTTGCACCTCGAGATCATCGTCGACCGTCTGCTCCGCGAGTTCAAGGTTGACGCTAACGTTGGTAAGCCCCAGGTTGCCTACCGCGAGACCGCTGGTCACGACGTTGAGAAGGCTGAGGGCAAGTTCGTCCGTCAGTCCGGTGGTCGCGGTCAGTACGGCCACGCCGTCATCAAGCTCGAGAAGATGGAGGAGGGCTTCGGCTACGAGTTCGTCAACGCTATCGTCGGCGGTGTCGTGCCCAAGGAGTACATCCCGTCCATCGACAAGGGCATCCAGGAGGCCCTGAACACCGGTGTTATCGCCGGCTTCCCGGTCCTCGACGTTAAGGTCACCCTGTTCGACGGTTCTTACCACGAGGTCGACTCCTCCGAGGCCGCCTTCAAGATCGCCGGTTCCATGGCTATCAAGGACGCCCTCAAGAAGTCCGACCCGCAGCTGCTCGAGCCGATTATGGCTGTCGAGGTCGAGACGCCCGAGCAGTACATGGGCGACGTTATGGGCAACCTCTCCGGTCGCCGCGGCAAGATCGAGGGCATGGAGGATCGCAAGAACAGCAAGCTCATCCGTGCCAAGGTGCCGCTGGGCGAGATGTTCGGTTACGCTACCGACCTTCGCTCCCAGACCCAGGGCCGTGCATCTTACACGATGCAGTTCGACTCTTATGAGCCCGCGCCCAAGTCCATCGTGGACGAGGTCATGAGCAAGAACGCCTAAGTTCGAGCTCCCTGTTACGTAATCCGCGAGAACATCTCTCGCACTCTTTGGAGGTTTAAGTTGGCTACCCAGAAGATCCGCATTCGCCTCAAGGGCTATGATCACGAGGTCGTCGATCAGTCCGCGAAGCTCATCGTCGAGACCGCTCAGAAGACCGGCGCTCGCGTTTCCGGTCCTGTCCCCCTGCCCACCGAGCGCAACCTGTACACGGTTATCCGCTCGCCGCACGTGAACAAGGACTCCCGTGAGCAGTTCGAGATGCGCACCCACAAGCGCCTCATCGACATCCTCGACCCCACCTCGGGCACCGTTGATTCGCTCATGCGTCTCGACCTCCCCGCTGGCGTCGACATCGACATCAAGCTCTAAGCGATATCGCTCATAGCTTACAGAGCCCCGCTGCCATTTTGGTAGCGGGGCTCTTTTGTTTTGAATAATGGTTTGGACTGCCGGGCATTGCTGCCGAGTAGGTGGCTGCAGCGCCCTATTCGCTCAAGGGACGCAGCGATGCCTCCTCAAAATGGAAGGATCGCAAGCCGCCTTCCGTTTCGATACATGCGCGACCAAAGGCATCGACGGTTTTAAAGATGCCGCGTGCCAGCTCGTCACCGGCAGGGGAACGGGCGATAACGTGCTCTCCGATCCAATTGAGGTGAGTGACATATTCGCCGTGGACGGGCGCGAGCGGCCCAGTGTTTTCTTTCATGGCGTCGAGCAGATCTGCCCACGCGTCCACAGCGTTTACGACGGTGTAATAGACCTCCTTGAGTAGCACATCGACGGCGGGAACATTCTCGTTGAGGTCTGAGAGGCCAATTGCCGCCAGGCCGCCATCGGGAACCTCCGAAGGCACATAGTTCACATTGACGCCAATGCCGCAGACAGCGAAAGGTTTGCCTTCGTTATCGCGTGCGGCTTCGACCAGAATGCCGCCGAGTTTGCGCCCTCGCGCGACGAGGTCGTTGGGCCATTTGAGGCCGATCTCGTTAGCAAGACCTTGCGCCTCGAGTGCCTCGAGCACCGCTAGGCCGCTGACGGCGGCAAGACCAGAGTACTTGGCGGGATCAACACGTGGACGCAGGACAATCGAGAGCAACAGGTTGCCGGCGGTTGAATCCCACTTGTGGCCGCGTCGGCCACGTCCTGCCGTTTGCGCGCGGGCGGCAAGTCCCGTGCCGTGCGGCGCACCCTGTTTTCCTGCCTCGAGCAGGTCATCGTTGGTCGATCCGGTTACGTCGACTATCGTTAATTTGGCATCCATAACGGCTGCTACCTCCTTAATGAATAAGTGAATAACGCAATGGTGTCGAGAAGTAGACACAATGTGAAGCCTTTGTCGCATTTGGACAATTTAATGTTAACACGTCAACAACGACAAAAATGCGCTATCCTCTCTTGGTTGATGTAAACACGTCAACAACTCAAAGGAGGTTAGTGATGGGTTTCACGATTCTTGGAACAGGCTCGGCGCTTCCCAAGCGCAGCGTTTCCAACGACGAGCTGTCCGAATTCCTCGATACCTCGGATGAGTGGATTTTTACCCGCACGGGGATCAAGAGCCGCCACGTCTGCACCACCGAGTCACTTGACGACCTTGCCGTGGCAGCGAGCGAGCAAGCGCTCCAGACGTCCGGAATCGATGCGAGCCAGCTGGATCTGATCGTCTGCTCGACGACGACGGGCGATCATCTCGTCCCCGCCGAAGCGTGTGCCGTTGCTGAGCGCCTGGGTGCCACATGTCCTGCCTTCGACGTTTCGGCGGCTTGTGCCGGCTTCGTATTTGCGCTCGATGTCGCCGAGGGCTATATCGCCCGCGGTCGCGCCAAGCACGTGCTGGTCGTTGCCGCCGAGCAGATGACGCGCGCGCTCGATTGGACCGACCGTGCCACGTGCGTGCTCTTTGGCGACGGCGCGGGTGCTGCGGTCATAGAGGCTGGGGGAGAGAATCCCCTTGCTGTTGAGCTTTCGACGTCACCTTACGTCGAAACACTGCGCGTTCCCGGATTGGCGGGCTCCTCGCCGTATAAGACGGCGCAGGACTGCGAAAGCGTGCTTTCCATGAACGGCCGTCGCGTCTTCAAGTTTGGCGTCAATGCCATCTGCGACACGGTCAACAAGCTCGCCTGCGACGCGAGCATCGCGGTCGAGGACATCGACCACTTTGTATTCCATCAGGCTAACGAACGAATCTTGAGCCAGGCAGTCAAGCGCCTGGGTGTGCCGGACGACCGTGTGGTCCGAACGTTGCGTGAAACTGGCAACATCTCGAGCGCCTGTATTCCGCTTGCTCTCGATCGACTGGCAAATACCGGCGCGCTGCACGCGGACGACACCATCGCCCTGGTCGGATTTGGCGCCGGCTTGGATGTAGGTGGCTATCTACTTCGCTGGAAGTAGTTGCACATAGGAAATGAAAACGCCCCTGGGGCACAAACAAAGGAGAACTACCATGGCAGATCAGAAGACCTTCGAGCGCGTTTGCGACGTTATCCGCGAGACCGCCGGCCTTGACGATGTCGAGATGAAGCCCGAGTCCACGCTCGAGGAGATTGGCCTCGACAGCCTGGGTACCGTCGAGATCCTCGTTGCCGTCGAGGACGAGTTTGGCATTGAGCTCGATACCGAGGAGAACCCCAAGACGGTCGGCGAATTCGTCGATACGGTCGAGGCGGCATTGGAGAAGTAGTGATGCTCAAGTCTCCTCTCTGCGATTTGCTCGGCATCGAAAAGCCCGTGTTCCAGGGTGGCATGGCCTGGATTGCCGACGCCTCGTTGGCATCTGCCGTGTCCGAGGCAGGCGGCTTAGGCATTATCGCGGCCATGAATGCCGACGCAAACTGGCTGCGCGATCAGATTCACGAGCTGCGCGCCAAGACGGATAAGCCCTTTGGCGTCAACGTTATGCTCATGAGCCCGTTTGTCGACGAGGTCGCACAAGTGGCGATTGATGAGCGGGTGCCCGTTGTGGTGACCGGTGCCGGCAATCCCACCAAGTACATGAAGGCGTGGAACGAGGCGGGCATCAAGGTTATTCCCGTCGTGGCTTCGGTGGCGCTGGCGCGTCTCGTGGCGCGTCGCGGAGCCACTGCCGTGGTTGCCGAGGGCACCGAATCAGGCGGCCATATTGGCGAGACCTCGACGATGGCACTTGTCCCGCAGGTTGTCGATGCGGTCGATATTCCCGTGGTTGCGGCTGGCGGCATCGCCGATGGCCGCGGCGTGGCGGCCGCTTTTATGCTCGGCGCTGCCGGCGTCCAGGTGGGAACACGCTTTCTGGTCGCAAACGAGTGCACCGTATCCGAACAGTACAAAGAGCTAGTGCTCAAGGCGGGCGACACGTCGACGCGTGCGACCGGTCGCTCGACGGGACATCCGGTTCGCGCCCTCAAGAGCCCCTTCACCAACGCGTATGCCAAGAACGAGGCGGCGGGCGCAAGCCCCGAGGAGCTTGGGGCCATGGGCACGGGCGCGCTTCGTAAAGCCGCAAAGGACGGTAATTACGAAGAGGGTTCGTATTTGTGCGGACAGATTGCTGGCATGGTCAACGAACGTCAGAGCGCACGCGAAATCGTCGACGATCTGGTCGATGGCGCCGAGCATGTCCTGAAGGGTGCGTCCGCATGGGTAGCGTAGCGTTTCTGTTTGCCGGTCAGGGTGCCCAGCATCCCGCGATGGGCGTCGATCTTATCGAAGCATCGCCGGCGGCTGCGGAGGTGTTCGCGATCGCCGACGAGGTGCGTCCGGGAACCAGTGAGCAGTGCCGGAGCGCCTCCAAGGAGGAGCTGTCGCAGACCGTGAATACGCAGCCTTGCGTGTTCGTGCACGACTTGGCTGTCGCTGTCGCCCTGCGCGAGCGCGGCGTGGTGCCTGCCGCCTGTGCGGGATTCTCGCTGGGCGAGGTCGCTGCACTCACCTTTGCGGGGGCGTTCGATACGCGAGCGGGTTTTGAGCTCGTGTGTGAGCGCGCGGCATTGATGGCCATGGCGGCCGAGCGTCACCCCGGCGGCATGCGCGCCGTCATCAAGCTCGATGCGGCGCAAGTTGAGGGCCTGGCAAAACAGGCAGGCGAGGACTGTTGGCCGGTCAACTACAACAGCCCCCAGCAGACGGTTGTGGCCGGAGCGCCCGATGCGTTGCAGACCCTCGACGTCCTGGTAAAAGAGGCTGGCGGTCGCGCCATGAAGGTCGCGGTGTCGGGTGCATTCCATAGCCCCTATATGGCCGAGGCGACCTGTGGCCTTGCTGCATATATCCAAGCCGGTCACGCGCCGTCCCCGTTGCTCATTCCTGTTATGGCAAATATGACGGCGGCGCCCTATCCGGCCGACCCGCAGGCGGCATCGGAGGTGCTGGCCAACCAGGTGAGTCATGCCGTGCGCTGGGTCGACACGCTGCATGCTCTGCAGGACCAGGGCATCGACACGTTTATTGAGGTCGGTCCTGGCAAAACGCTGTCGGGCCTGGTCAAGCGTACGTTGAGCGACGTTCGTGTGTATTCGTGCGAAACGGCCGAGCAGGTCGCAGCTATTGCCGACGAGCTCGCATAGTCCACAGGGCTGATACCCGAAAGGAATGACATGGGCAATTTGAACAACGGCGCGCTCGAGCGCGACGGATCGCGCCGCGTGGCGCTGGTCACCCGGCAGCTGTACGGCGCCGACCGCGCCTCATCCAACGTTCTTCGCTACGAGCATCTAGCTCAGAAATTTGTTGAAACCTTTGGCAACATGGAG
>URUI01000004.1 GCA_900551015.1 uncultured Collinsella sp. | reverse complement strand
ATGCATTCAAAGAGTGCGTAACAGCTCACTGGTCGAGTGGACATGCGCCGACAATACACGGGGCTAAGCTGGACACCGAAGCGGCGGGATTTTGATTTTCAGAATCGGTAGGGGAGCTTCCCATGGGCGGGGAAGCCGCCGGGCGACCGGCGGTGGAGCGCATGGGAGTGAGAATGCTGGCATGAGTAGCGAGAGACGAGAGAGTAACTCGTCCGCCGTGAACCCGAGGTTTCCTGGGCAAGGCTAATCCTCCCAGGGTCAGTCGGGGGCTAAGGCGAGGCCGGGAGGCGTAGCCGACGCGCAGCAGGCAGACATTCCTGCACCGCGCACGCGGCGCTACGACCGACGGGGCGACGGATGGGGGTGGCTCGGCGGGGTTCTGGACGTCCCCGTGATGGAGCGCGGCCCGCGGACCAGGGAAATCCGGTCCGCACGAGGGCGAGGCTCCGGACGAAGCACTTAAGCGAAGCGAGTGAGCCCGAGGTCCCTAGAAAAACCCCTAGGCAGGCGCGTGCGCGCCCGTACCGCAAACCGACACAGGTGGGTGGGTAGAACATACCGAGGCGATCGGGTCAACCATGGTCAAGGAACTCGGCACAATGGCCCCGTAACTTCGGGAGAAGGGGTGCCCGCGCGTACGTGAACGGACTTGCTCCGGGAGCGGAGGCGGGCCGCAGTGGAGAGGCCCAAGCGACTGTTTACCAAAAACACAGGACTCTGCAGAAGCCGCAAGGCGACGTATAGGGTCTGACGCCTGCCCGGTGCCGGAAGGTCACGCGGAGGAGTTAGCCGCAAGGCGAAGCCCCGAAGCCAAGCCCCGGTAAACGGCGGCCGTAACTATAACGGTCCTAAGGTAGCGAAATTCCTTGTCGGGTAAGTTCCGACCTGCACGAAAGGCGCAACGACTTGGGCGCTGTCTCGACCATGGACCCGGTGAAATTGCACTGGTCGTGAAGATGCGACTTACCCGCGGAAGGACGGAAAGACCCCGTGAACCTTCACTGCAGCTTGGCATTGGCCGCTGGTCCCGCGTGTAGAGGATAGGCAGGAGGCACAGATCCGGAGGCGCCAGCCCCCGGGGAGCCGCCCTTGGAATACTGCCCTCGCGCGACCGGCGTCCTAACCCGAGGCCGTCGACCGGCTCGGGGACCGTGCCAGGCGGGCAGTTTGACTGGGGCGGTCGCCTCCTAAAGGGTAACGGAGGCGCGCGAAGGTCCGCTCGGGACGGTCGGCAACCGTCCTTTTGAATGCAAGAGTACAAGCGGGCTTGACTGCGAGGCCCACAAGCCGAGCAGGTGCGAAAGCAGGCTCTAGTGATCCGGCGGCCCCGAGTGGGTGGGCCGTCGCTCAACGGATAAAAGGTACTCCGGGGATAACAGGCTGATCTTGCCCAAGAGTCCACATCGACGGCAAGGTTTGGCACCTCGATGTCGGCTCATCGCATCCTGGGGCTGGAGCAGGTCCCAAGGGTTGGGCTGTTCGCCCATTAAAGCGGTACGCGAGCTGGGTTCAGAACGTCGTGAGACAGTTCGGTCCCTATCCTCCGTGGGCGCAGGAGAATCGATGGAGGCTGCCCCCAGTACGAGAGGACCGGGGTGGACGCACCTCCGGTGAACCGGTTGTCGACCAACGGCACGGCCGGGTAGCCGCGTGCGGCGCGGATAACCGCTGAAGGCATCTAAGCGGGAAGCCGTTCCAGGGATTAGTTCTCCTTCCGGTAAGGGCCCAGGTAGACTACCTGGTCGATAGACGGCAGGTGCAAGGACGGCGACGTCCTCAGCCGAGCCGCACTAATCGCCCGAGCTCTTCCGGAACCGCACCTCGCGGCCCGCGGGACTTCGCGCTCGAAAGCGCGGTCCGGGCACGAGGATGCCCCCGAGTCACCTTTCCTATGCGCCATGCGGCCCCCAGGGCACGTAGATGAGACACCCGGACACCGTAACGGTGGGCGCCGCCCACCGGTCAGCGGCCAGAGCATGGGGGGCACGCCCGGTCCCGTTCCGAACCCGGAAGCTAAGCCCCATCGCGCCGAGAGTACTGCGGGGTGAGCCCGTGGGAGGCCAGGGCGCCGCTGACCGGTGGACGGCACCGAGCCGTCGGATGACTTGAAGAAGGGGGAGGCCTCGCGGCCTCCCCCTTTTTTGCGTTTGCGGGGCGTGAATGACTCAATTACACCAGACGATCTTGTTGTTTTCGGTATTGAGCCTTTATTTAAAGAAAATAAATCGTATAACAAGGGCAACTGCTATGGCCGCAATGATCATAAGCAGGATTGTCAGCTGATGCTGCTTGCGTCGTTTACTTGACGAAACGAAGATTGATTTTCCCTGTTTTGGAGTCTCGAGATAGCGAGCCGAATGCGTCAAGGTTTGCTTGGGTCGAGGCCCTCTTTGTTGATGAGCGGCGGATGCTTTCATCGGCTCATCACTAGCTGCGCTGTTTTTAGATAATGGTGCGTCTTTCAGATATACAGGGTCTCCCGAGGCAACGCCCATATGTTTACGTCCCGTTTGGGCTTCTTCGAGCGTTTGATATCGGTTTCTTGTCACATATTTGGGCTCTGGGTCATTGATAGGCTCTTGCGAGATGTGGGGGCGATGGAATCGAATCGGTTGCGGGCTGGATGCTTCGTCCTGCTCCGGCATAAACGTGTTGTCCTGTTTTTGATCGTCCATGATGCCCTTAGTTCGTCATCAATATCGTGTATGCGCCCATTGTAAGCCAGCCGTCTAGTTTTGATGGGATTGCATACATTATTTAAGCCTTCGTTCAAATTCCGTTTATTAGACAAAACCTTAGTCAACCAGACTCAGATATGCTTATATCAATAGACTCAAAAAACTTTATAGTCGATGTATATATAAGAAGCGGTTGGGCATATATATGAGCGTCAAAAGAAGTCCCAACCACCTAGAAGATGGCTCGGCAGTTCTTACAAGGAGTGGTAAACATGGCAAGCATGGTTCCTTATCGTTCGGTTTTTGGCGTCCGTCCTTCTGCTAGCTCGCTGTTCGATCTGTTTGATGATATGACCGATCTGGCAAACAACTCGATCGCCTCTAAGGCGTTTCCCGTCGATGTTGAGGACAAGGGCGACGGTTACGAGGTCAAGGCTTATTTGACTGGCGTCGCGAAGGACGACATCGACGTTGAGCTCAATGAGGGTCGTCTTTCCATTAGCGTGAATGTTGAGGAAGGCGACGAGAACGAGGGCAAGAACTTCCTGCAGAAGGAGTTTAGCTCGTACAGCGCGACGCGCGGCGTGTATCTGAAGGACGCTTCGAGCGAGGGCCTTTCGGCTAAGTATGCTGACGGCATCCTGACCGTTACGGTTCCCAAGATTGTCGAGAAGAAGAACGTTACGAAGATCTCCATCGACTAACGATGGCTCTGCTTCAATCGAGAGTATGAGTTAAGGGGGGCTGGGAAGTGATTCCCAGCCCCCCTTTGTTGTCTTGAGGGGCTATTGAATGGTTGTCGGTTGATACTGGCTTGCAGGGCGTATCGAGAGCTTCCGTGGCCCTTGAAGACGGGTGGCAGAACTGCCGAGTTCATCATCGAGACTTGCATCAAGCGCGTTGGCATAGCTTTTGACGGTAAGGCTTGGACGATTATTGTCCTGGCTGATGTGCATGGCGATGAGTTGTTCGGTGCGATCGGTAACAAGTTCGCGCGCGGCTTCGGCGGCCTGGTTGTTGGAGAGGTGCCCCTTTGTGGACAGGATGCGCTCCTGAAGAAAGCGGGGGTACGCTCCTTCGCGCAACATAGTTACATCGTGGTTACTTTCGAGCGCGAGAACTCGACAGTCTTTGAGGATGCCTATGGCCTTGCTCGATAACTCTCCGGTGTCGGTGGCAAACCCAATGGAATCATCGAGAGCATTAAATCGATAGCCGACAGGATTGATGACATCGTGCGATGTTGAGTAGGTTTGCACGTGGATGCCGGCAATGGGGAGCGTGTCGCCGGGGTCAAATTCCTCTACGGGCAGGCGCGCGAGGTTTTCTTTGCATGAAAGGGTGTCCCTGCTGGCAAAGAGGGGACCATGCCAGTGCTTGCACCATACATCGAGCCCCTTGATATGGTCACCATGCTCATGGGTGATTACAAGAGCGGCGACGTCGTCTGCCGAGAGGCCAAGCTCCGCCATGCGTTTAAGTGTCTCGCGGCGGGACAGGCCGTTGTCGATCATGATGAGCCCCTGAGGTCCCTCGACGAGTGCGCAGTTGCCTTTTGAGCCGCTGCCGAGGATATGAAGGTGCAGGCGAGACATAAGATTCCAAAGGATACAATGAGTGCGGACGAATAGAGGAGGAAGCGAATGCCAACGGTATCTCAGCACTATGGACATCATGCCGCGCCGAGGACGGATAAGAGCGCCCTGGCAACGCGGCAGGCCGCTGCCCCCGTAGTGCTTATGGTATCAGGCGGTGCGGACTCGACGGCGCTGCTCCTTATGGCTTGCACATCAAAGCTGGATATCCAGGACGGGCGCGGCGTCGCTCCCATTGCGCGCGAGCGATTGCACGTGCTGCATGTAAACCATCATCTGCGCGGGGAGGCATCCGATGGCGACGAGGCCTTTGTACGTGACCTGTGCGCACAATACGGTTTGCCGCTGTGTGTTGAGCATGCCTATTTTGATGACGAATCGGGCAATATCGAGGCTGCGGCTCGCGAGGTGCGCTATGCCGCGGCACGGAGATACGTTCGCGAACTTTGTGCCGAATCGGGCGCACCGCGGACGGCGGCTCGTATCTGTACCGCGCATACTTCGTCGGACCGCGCGGAAACATTTTTGATGAATGCCATTAAAGGGTCGGGTCCCGCGGGTCTATCGAGCATTCCGCGCCGTCGGAACATTGTGGTTCGCCCCTTGCTCGACCTCACGCACGATGAACTCGTGGGCTATCTGCAGGTGCACGGTCAGCCATGGCGGGAAGATGAAAGCAACGAGGACGTTTCGTACCTGCGCAACTATGTGCGCCATCGAGTGATGCCGGTGGTGGCGCAGCGCAACGCGAGTGTCTGTAAGACGATTGGCGCCGCCTGCGAGATCTTGGGCGATGAGGATGCCTTTCTTTCCCAGCTTTCCGCACAGGCGTTTCGAAGCTGCCTGCGTAAGGAGGCGGCGGGTGCACTGGTTCTTGACGCTCGCCGACTGGCCGCGGCCGAGGTGGTGATTGCTCGGCGCATGGTGCGACTGGCAATTAAGCGTATCGACCCCGACGCTCGCCCGGAGATGCGGCATGTGGAGCGCGTGCTCGCCTGTGTCGCCGAAGGCTCGGGTTCGGTCACGCTGCCGGCGGGAATCGATGCGCGCGTGGAGTTTGGCATGCTGTCATTCAAGGCTCCGGCGGCGCGCGAGGGATTAGTTGCCGATTGGGTCACCATTCCCGGTCGATTGCCGCTGGGGGCGGGCCGCATTCTTGTGGCAGAGCCGATGGCCGTCGAGCCGGGGTGTGATATTGTGCGCCGTGCCCGCGAACTCGCGGGTGCCGGAGGGGTGGTCGCGATGGTGGATGCTGCGACGCTGGGCTTTGCCGATCGCGATAACGAACGGATGCTCGCCGGCTCGCGCGGGGAGATTCCCGCCGAGGCGCGTTTGGCGCGTCTGTGGGTAGACGGTCCCGCGCCGGGGGATGTGATGTGTCCGTTGGGCATGAGTGGGCGAAGTAAGAAGGTATCCGACCTGCTCAACGAGGCTCGTATTCCCGTATCTGAGCGCTCTGGCGTACCCGTGGTAAGAACGGCTCCGGGAGGTGCCGTAGTATGGGTCGCAGGCGTTCGCACGGACGAGCGTTTTAAATGCACGGCCGCAACGCGCGTGGCGTATCTGCTTCGTGTGGTCGATGCGGAATAGCGTCCCACGCCAGCTATTCTGTGCGACGTTGACGGTATTCCCGCGCTGATGGCGCACGGGCTGGTAAATATACCCCGTGCGCTGCTAGAATGTGTAGTTCGCGTCCATACGGCGGTGTGTGGGCGATAAGCACAAGAAAGGGTTGTCATGGCTTCTCAACATCCGGATATCGAGAAGGTTCTGTTTACGCAGGAGGATATCGACGGTATCGTCTCTCGCCTAGGCGAGCAGATTACTCGCGACTACGCGGGTAAGGATCTGGTGCTGATTGCGGTCTTGCGCGGCGCCGTGGTCTTTATGGGCGACCTGATGCGCAAGATCGAGCTGCCGACCAACATCGATTTCATGGCTGTTTCGAGCTATGGCGACGGTGTGAAGTCCTCGGGCATCGTGCGTATCATTAAGGACCTGGATATCGACATCCGCGGTCGCGACGTGCTGATCGTCGAGGACATTCTGGACTCGGGCCTGACGCTCAAGTATCTGATGAAGAACCTCGAGAGCCGCAAGCCCGCCTCGCTGGAGGTCGCCGCCTTCCTGTGGAAGGACGTTGAGGACCGTACCTCGGCCGTCACGCCCAAGTATGTTGGAACCCATTGCCCCGATGCCTTTGTGGTGGGCTACGGCCTCGACTATGCCGAGCGCTATCGTAACCTTCCGTATCTGGGCATTTTGAAACCGGAGGTTTATTCGTAAGATGCCCGATGACCGTAACGATAACAATTCCCAGACTCCCCGGGAGCCTAAGATCCCGGGGATGCCCGGAGGCAAGAAGCCCACGCGTACGGGCTGGCTGTATTTTATTTTGGCTTGCGCGCTTCTGGGCTACGCCTTCTTTAACATGGGCTCCGGCTTTGCCAACTCCAGCAATACCGTTAAGCTCGCGACGAGCGAGATGGTGAGCGCCATTAAGCAGGATCGCGTCGAAGATTTGACCTATACGGTTCAAGACGGAAGCGTGGCGGGGCATTACTGGAAGACGAAAAAGGACAAGGGTGATACGAGCGAGCTCAAGAGCTTCTCCTCGACCTATGTCGGCTCCGATTCGCTTGCCGAGCTTATGGCGGAGCACCCCGACACCAAGTACATCGTCAACACCAACGACCCCGATTTTTGGGGCGACTTGGCGATGAGCGTGCTGCCGACGATCGCCCTGATCGCCATCATGTTCTACTTTATGCGCCAGATGATGGGCGCCAATAATAGGAACATGCAGTTTGGCAAGACCAATGCCAAGACCATCGAGGCTACGCGTCCCAAGGTCAAGTTCGAGGACGTTGCCGGCGTGGACGAGGCAGTCGAGGAGCTCGAGGAGATCCGTGACTTTTTGAGCGATCCGGATCGCTATCGCAAGCTGGGCGCCAAGATCCCGCGTGGCGTGTTGCTGGTGGGCCCTCCGGGCACCGGTAAAACGTTGCTGGCCAAGGCCGTTGCCGGCGAGGCGGGCGTGCCGTTCTTTAGCATCTCGGGTTCCGACTTTGTCGAGATGTTCGTGGGTGTCGGCGCCAGCCGTGTGCGTGATCTCTTTAAGGAGGCCAAGTCTCAGGCTCCGTCAATCATCTTTATTGACGAGATCGATGCCGTGGGACGTCAGCGCGGAGCCGGTTTGGGCGGCGGCCACGACGAGCGCGAGCAGACGCTCAACCAGCTGCTGGTCGAGATGGACGGTTTTGAGGAAAGCGAGTCGGTCATCCTGATCGCCGCGACCAACCGCCCCGATATTCTGGACCCGGCATTGCTGCGCCCCGGCCGTTTTGACCGTCAGGTTACGGTCGACCGTCCGGATGTGAAGGGCCGCGAGCAGATCTTGCGCGTGCATGCCGAGAACAAGCCGATGGACGAGGACGTTAAGTTTGAGAAGCTCGCCCAGATGACCGTTGGCTTTACTGGTGCCGATTTGGCGAACCTGCTCAACGAGTCTGCGCTGCTGGCCGCTCGCCGTCATCGTTCCGTGATCTCGATGGACGAGGTCGAGGAATCGATGGAGCGCGTGATTGCCGGACCGCAGCGCAAGGGTCGCGTGATGACCGAGGCCGAGCGCACCACGATTGCCTACCACGAGAGCGGTCATGCCCTGGTGGGCCACATCCTGGAGCACTCCGATCCGGTCCACAAGATCTCGATCGTCAGCCGCGGTCAGGCTCTGGGCTACACGCTGCAGCTTCCGCAGGAGGACCACTTCCTCAAGACCAAGAACGAGATGCTCGACGAGCTCGCCGTGTTCTTGGGCGGTCGCGTTGCCGAGGAGCTCATGTGCGATGACATCACGTCGGGCGCGAGCAACGACCTGGAGCGTGCGACCAAGATGGCGCGCGAGATGGTTACGCGTCTGGGCATGAGCGAGGAGCTGGGTACGCAAGTGTTTGGCGAGGCGCAGCATCAGGTGTTCCTTGGTCGCGATTACGCCGATCACCAGGATTATTCCGAGGAGACGGCACGCCGCATCGATATCGAGGTTCAGCGCATCATGCGCGAAGCCCATCGTCGTGCGGTCGAGATTTTGGATGCCCGTCGCGATCAGCTCGATCTGATGGCCAAGGTGCTGCTTGAGCGCGAGACCGTCGAAGGCGACGCCGTGAACGCCCTGCTTGACAACGAGTGGGATGCCTATCTTGAGCGCGAGGGCGATATCCTGGCGGCCAAGGAGGAGCGCAATGCCAAGGCGGCCGGCATGCCGACCAAGAAGCGCACTCCTCGTATGAGCGAGGAGGAGCTGGCGGCTGATGCCGCGGCCTTTGCGCAGGCGGCCATGCAGGAGGATGCAGAGACCGCATCCGATGATGCCGGCGATGACCATGCCGTCGTCGATGCCGACACCGACACCGAAGCCGACAAATAGTCTTTGTGGCGAAAGCCTCCGCGGGGAAACCTGCGGAGGCTTTTTGCATCTGTTGATTGGGGACAGACTTAAATGAGCGTTTTCACGCATTTAAGTCTGTCCCCAATCAACATTGCTGCGGCACTTTGCTCGGCTAAAGCGTACAATAGCGCCTATGCGAAAGGGGAACAGATGATCAACGAAACTATGTATGCTCGCGGTGCGGAAAGCTCCATCATCCGTGAGATTTTTAGCTATGGCCTTGAGCGCAAGGCGCAGATCGGTGCGGAAAACGTATTCGATTTCTCACTGGGTAACCCGAGCGTTCCGGCACCTGCCGCCGTGGCTGAGTCCATTAAGAAGGCCTTGGGGCTGCCGAGCGACCAGTTGCACGGCTACACCCCCGCTCCGGGCCTGCCGCAATGTCGAGCAGCCGTCGCCGAATCGCTCAACCGCCGCTTTGGAACGAACTATGAGGGCAAGGATGTCTTTATGACCGTGGGCGCGGCGGCTTCGCTCACCTGTACGCTCAATGCTGTTACGAATCCGGGGGACGAGGTTATTGTTATCGCCCCGTACTTCCCGGAGTATCGCGTGTGGATTGAGAAGGCCGGCTGTACGTGTGTCGAGGCGTCTGCCGATGAAGAAACGTTCCAACTGAGCGTGGGTAATGTGCTCAACGCGATCACCGATAAGACGGCGGCCGTCATCATCGACTCACCTAATAATCCGACCGGTGCCGTGTATACGCGCGACACACTGACGCGACTGGCCAATGTTCTGCGCGAGATCAACGCCAGGCGCGACCCCGAGAATCCGATCATGCTGATCTCGGACGAACCGTATCGCGAGATTGTATACGGTGCCGAGGTGCCTTGGGTTCCCTCGATTTACGAGCACACCGTCGTGTGCTATTCGTACTCCAAGTCGCTGTCGCTGCCGGGCGAGCGCGTGGGCTGGATTTTGGTTCCCAACACCAACCCGCAGGCGGCGCGTCTGATGCCCGCCGTTGCCGGTGCCGCCCGTACGCTGGGCTTCGTGTGCGCTCCGGCGCTCTTCCAGCGCGTGATTATCGATTGCATCGATGAGCCGAGTGACGTTGAGGCCTATGCACGCAACCGCACGGCGCTCACCGATGCATTGGCGGAGTACGGCTACACCTATGTTGAGCCGGACGGTGCTTTCTACCTGTGGGTGAAGGCGCTCGAGCCCGATGCAAATGCATTTTGCGAGCGCGCGAAGAAGTACGAGCTGCTCGCGGTTCCCTCGGACAGCTTTGGTATGCCGGGTTGGTTCCGCCTTGGCTATTGTGTGAGTTACGAGACGATTATCAATTCGCTACCTGCCTGGAAGCAGCTGGCAGACGAGTATCGTTAAAAGCAAAGCGCTCTGCCTGTAATGTTTTACGTGAAACGGGGTTTGGTGTTGAGCCGGACCCCGTTGTCATGTACGTTGTGTCGTTGGGATGGAGCGGTTTTACGACTATCGAAGGCTATGCGTACAATGAATATACGCGACGGCCATGCCGGATAAGGAGATCCGATGCCCTACCTGCTTTCCTGTGATATCCATACTCATACGATGTTCTCTGCGCATGCATATTCGACCATTGAGGAGAATGTGTACTGGGCGGCAGAGCGTGGCCTGCAGGTGCTCGGATCTGCCGACCATCTGAGCTCTATGGTTTCACCTTGCCCCAATGACCTGCGCAGTTACCAGTTCTTTATTAACCAGGATATCTGGCCGCGCATTTGGAGCGGCGTGCTGGTGCTGCGTGGTGCCGAGGCCGATATCGTTTCGCTGGACGGAAGCCTGTTTGGCGAGGACACTCCTGTCACGCTCGATATCGCCGGCGATTCGTACAGCCGTCAGCATTCACTGTTCGATTTGGTTACGCGTAATTTGGATTATTTGGTTGCAAGCGTGCATAATCCGCAGATTGCTGAGGGCGCGACGCTGGCCCAGACGACCGAGATGTATATCAATGCCTTGGAACACCCCAAGGTGTTCATGCTGGGCCACGCGGGTCGCTCGGGCGTGTCGTTCGATATCGACGAGGTGCTGTTGGCGGCCAAGGCCAAGCACAAGATCATCGAGATCAACAACCATAGTCTTGAACACGGTGTCGACACTGAGCATTGGGCTGTAT
Source organism: uncultured Collinsella sp. (assembly GCA_900551015.1). GTDB lineage: Bacteria > Actinomycetota > Coriobacteriia > Coriobacteriales > Coriobacteriaceae > Collinsella. Next base: position 42,911 of record URUI01000004.1, on the reverse strand, counting down.
GCCGCAAGATCGCCGAGCGTTGCGCTGAGCTTGGCGTGGGCATTGGCGTTTCGACCGATGCACACATTGGCATGGCAATTGGTAAGCTCGATTACGCTCGCAAGATGCTCGACGAGATTCACTTCCCGTTGGATCTGATCGTGACGCGCGATCGCGAGACGCTGCTGCGCGAGATGGCGGCAGCCGGCGTGTGCGACCTGCGCAAGGGGATGTAGCGGAATTTATAAACCAAGCGAAGGGGGCGGCCCAGACGGGTCGCCCCCTTTCTTGTCCCAAAAATCTACTGAGGTTGGTTAGCGACGTTCGAGGACCGCTACCGTCTCGGTGTGGTCGGTGTGAGGGAACATGTCGACCGGCGTGATCTTGAGCAGGCGATAGCCTCCGTCGAGGAGCTGATGCAGGTCGCGCTCTTGAGTCACGGGGTTGCAGCTGATATAGGTGATGCGGCGCGGCTTAAGCGCGCAGGCAGCTTCGAGGAGCTCGGGGGTAGAGCCGGCGCGCGGCGGATCGATGGAAAGGACATCGACCCGCTCGTTGTTGTCGGCGGCATCTAGGATGTAGTCGGTGGCGTCGTCGGCCATAAACCAAGCGCTGCGGGTGAGGCCGTTGAGCTCGACATTGCGACGTGCGTCGGCAATGCCCGCCGGGTTGCGCTCCACGCCGAGCAGCATAATGCCGATACCCTTGTTCTGGGCATCTTTAGCTGCGCAAAGACCGATGGTACCGCTGCCACAGTAGGCATCCATGAGCACATCGCCCTGGTGCAAATCCATGCCGTCGATAGCGAGCTGATAGAGCAGCTCGGTCTGTTGCGGGTTGGTCTGATAAAACGCGGTGGGGGAGATATCGAACTCGCAGCCGAGCAGCTGGTCGCGCATGCATTCGGCGCCATAGACGATGCGAGTCTCCTCACCCAAGATGGCGTTACCGGGACGGCCATTGATATTTTGGGCAACGGTGACGATATGCGGATCGAGCGCCGCGACGGCTTCAAAGAACTCCTGCGCATGCGGTAAGTCACGCTGGGCAGTCACGAGGGTGACCATGACCTGGTCGGTACGCCAACCGCAGCGGACGACGGCATAGCGAAGCAAACCAAGATGCTTGTCCTCATTAAAGGCGGGAATATGCAACCGCTCAGCTTCGCGTGCGATGCCGTTGAGAATCTGACGGGCACCCGGCGCCTCGACAGGACACTCGGGTACGGCAACGATCTTGTGCGTGCCGCGCTCAAAGAAACCGCAACGGACAGCACCCTCCTTACCGGGAGCAAAGGGAGTGGCAGCCTTATGACGAAAGCCACGCGGCGCAGGATATTTACCCGGGTCGCCCAGGGTGACACCCATGCCACGAATAGGATCTACAGCAATGCCCTCACGCTCACAAAGCGAAGCAAAAAGCTCCTCCATGGCAGCCTGCTTGGCGGCGAGCTGCTTCTTATAAGGACGATTGAGCGCCGTGCACCCACCGCAAGCTTTCATGATCGAACAGGGGGACTTGGGGTCCACAGCCTTACGCGCAGACGAAACCGAATCATTATGCGGGCGCTTGGAACGAGTCCGAGGCGCTTTGTCCCCGCCTCGGCGAGAGTCAGAACGCTTGGTCTTAGCCCTGTTCTTGGTCGATTTGCTTTTTGCAGCTTTAGAAGACTTGGATTTCGTAGAAGATTTCTCCTCCTTAGACCCCTCAGCCGCTTCCACCAAAGCACGACGAGCCCTACGCTCCGCACGAGATTCTGCCATCAATAACTCCACTAATTCATGAATTAAAGCTGCAAGTATTGTACCGTGCCAAGCCAGCAGACGATATACAAGCGGTTTAATCGTGTCAGTGATAAGCCCAACGACGTTTGCCCGCCGGATGCCGGGGCAGGGGTTAAGTTTGTCGCGAGTTCCGCACGAACAGGAGAGCACTTAATGTGCTCTCCGTCGTGAGCAGGACTGTAGAGCAGCAAACTTAACCCCTGCCCCGGCATCCGGCGGGCAAGCCCTCCCTTGTACTCCATCTCACTAAAGTGTATGATTCTGAACGTTACATGACTCACTTTACCTAACTAAAGTACCATCAAGGGGGAATACCATGAACACCGATATGTCTCGTCGTCAGTTTGTTGGTCTAGCCGGCTCGCTTGCCACGGTGCTTGGCCTTGGTCTTGTCGGTTGCGGCGGTGGTGCCGGCAAGGGCTCCGCTGCTGGCTCTGCCGCGGCCAAGGATGTGAAGGGCGCTGCGGAGTCCAAGAAGCTCGTCGTGGGCTTTGACAAGTCCTATCCTCCGTATGGCTTTGTGGGCGATGATGGCGAGTACACCGGCTTTGACCTCGACCTTGCCAAGGACGTTGCCGATAAGCAGGGCTGGGAGGTCAAATACGAGGCCATCGACTGGGATGCCAAGGATACGCTGCTCAACTCGGGTGCCATCAACTGCATCTGGAACGGCTTTACCATGGAGGGCCGTGAGGACGACTACACGTTCTCCGAGCCGTACATGCTCAACGAGCAGGTGCTGGTGGTAAAGAAGGATGCGGGCATCAAGAGCTTGGACGATCTTGCCGGCAAGACCGTGATTACCCAGACCGATTCCGCTGCGCAGGATGTACTCGAGGGTGACCAGAAGGATCTGGCGGCGACGTTTGCCACGCTCGACACGATCGGCGAGTACAACACGGCCTTTATGCAGCTCGAGAGCGGCGCGGTCGATGCCGTGGCTTGCGACCTTTCGATTGCCCAGTATCAGCTTGCCGCCAAGCCCGATGCTTATACGCAGCTTGATGAGCCGCTGTCCAGCGAGCACTACGCCGTCGGCTTTAAGAAGGGCGACACCAAGTCGGCCGACGCCGTGACCGAGTCGCTCAAGGCGCTCTACGAGGACGGCACGGTCAAGGACCTCTGCGATAAGTATTCAAGCTATGGTCTGTCCTTCGACAACTGGGTTCTCAAATAGCGGCTTTCCCAGGCACCCGATTTTGCCGTTCAAACCGTCGCTTGCGTACATTTAGTACGCGGCGCTCCTCTTTCACGGCAAACTCGGGCACCTGGAAAACCCGCTTTAGCATTGGGTTCGCTGTTCCGTTACTGTGAAAGAGAGCTTGGGTTGTCTATTCAGGTCATGATGCAGATGCTTGGCCAGGGATTCTTGGTCAGCTTGCAGCTGTTTGTGCTGACGCTGTTGGGGTCGATTCCGCTGGGAATTCCCGTGGCGTTTATGCGCATGAGCAAAATTGCGCCGCTTCGCTGGATCGCGCGCATCTATATTTCGGTCATGCGCGGCACGCCGCTCATGCTACAGATGTTTGCCATCTACTTCGCCCCGTACTACGTGTTCGGCATCTCGCTCACGCCCGATTCCAAGTGGACGGCGTGCGTCGTAGCGTTCATCATCAACTACGCCGGCTACTTTGCCGAGATCTATCGCTCGGGCTTGCAGTCCATTCCGCGCGGTCAATACGAGGCAGCCGAGGTGCTGGGCTATTCGCGCGTGCAGACGTTTCTGTATATCGTGATGCCGCAAGTTGCCAAACGCATTTTGCCGGCGATGGGCAACGAGATCATCACGCTGGTCAAGGACACATCGCTGGCGTTTGCCATCGGTGTGGGGGAGATGTTCTCGACGGCCAAGGCGCTGGTTGCCTCGCAAGTGAGCATGGTGCCGTTTGCGATCGCGGCGCTGATTTACTGGGTCTTTAATTTCGTCGTCGAGATGCTGCTGGGCGCCGCCGAGAAAAAATTGGATTACTACCATGATTAATTCGGTAATGAATATATCGAACGCGCGCAAGGCGTTTGGCGGCAATGAGGTGCTCAAGGATATCTCGCTCGAGGTCAAGCGTGGCGAGGTCGTGGCGATTATCGGGCCTTCGGGTGGCGGCAAGTCCACGCTGCTGCGGTGTGCCACGCTGCTCGAGACACTCGACGGGGGCTCGCTCTCGTTTGGTGACCTTGCCGTTGCGACGGATGCGGGTTCGGGCGCGGTCTATGCGAAGGGCGATGTGCCCAAACAAGCACGCTCGCGATTCGGCCTGGTGTTCCAAAATTACAATCTGTTTCCGCACTATACGGTGATGAAAAACATCACCGACGCTCCGGTTCGCGTACTCAAGCGTCCGCGCGAGCAGGCCGAAGCGCGTGCGCGTGAGTTGATCGCGCAGATGGGGCTTACGGGCAACGAGAACAAGGTGCCATGTGAGCTTTCGGGCGGTCAGCAACAGCGCGTGAGTATCGCCCGCGCCTTGGCGCTCGACCCGGAGATCTTGTTCTTTGACGAGCCGACTTCGGCACTCGATCCCGAGCTGACGGCCGAGGTACTGCGTGTCATTAAAGACCTTGCCGCGCAGAATATGACGATGGTGATTGTAACCCACGCAATGCAGTTTGCGCGCGATGTTGCCGACCGCGTGGTCTTTATGGATGGCGGTCGTATTGTCGAGGAGGGTCCTGCCGAGCAGGTCATCGACCATCCGTGCGAGCGGCGCACGCGTGAGTTCTTGAGCCGTATCGAGGGATAGGCTCAGGTATTTACTCAACTATTAATTGAGGCGAAGCCGCCACAGGTCTTACGGTCTGTGGCGGCTTTTTGTTTACATCGACGGGGTTCAATAATTGCCTCACAAGCTTGTCTCTTCCTCTCGCCGCCTGTATTCATACGTGTGCCGAAAGGTATGCATGGACAGCCGCCCGTGAGGGTAGGGTGGTGGCATAGGACATTTGGAGGGTGAGTCGGCTCGGCTGCCGACCATGCTGCTCCCGGGACGGCACCGACCGCGAACTCTCCCCGTTGGCGTCGCGCATTGCGCGCGGCCCTGCAAGGAGGTCATCATGGGTGCTCCCAAGACCGGTAACGTAAGGAACGTGGTGCTCGTAGGCCAAGGCGGGGTGGGCAAGACTTCACTCGCCGAGGCCATGCTCCACCTTTCCGGCAAGACCGCCCGCCTGGGCGGCCACGACGGCACCAAGCCCACGCTCGACTATGACCCCGAAGAGGTCAAGCGTGCGTTTTCCATCTCGACGACCATTGCGCCGATCGACTGGAAGGGCGCTCGTATCAATGTGCTCGATGCCCCGTGCTATCCCGATTTTATCGGCGACGCCTTTGCCGCGATGAGCGTCTGCGAGACGGCTCTGTTTGTGGTCGACGCCGAGGCCGGCCCGCAGCCTACGACGGTTAAGCTCTGGTATGCCGCCGAGGACCTACGCCTGGCACGCGCGGTGTTCGTAAACCGCCTGTCGCGCTCCGAGGCCAGCTTTGCGACCACGATGGACCTGCTGCAGGAGCGCTTTGGCACGCGCTTGGGCGCCGTGACCCTGGGCTGGGGCGAGGGCGAGGACTTTGACGGCATCATCGACCTGGTGCGCATGAAGGCGCGCCACTGCAACGGCGCCGAGGCCGTTGAGTCGGAGATTCCCGAGGAGTATCGTGCCCAGGCCGAGGAGGCCCATGACCATCTGTGCGAGCTGGTGGCCGAGGCCGACGACGAGCTGATGATGAAATACCTGGAAGGCGAGGAGACGCTGACGCAGGAGGAGCTTGAAGGCCTGCTGTCTAAGGCGATCGCCGAGCGCATCTTTGTGCCGGTCTTTGCGGGCGATTGCATTAAGGAGCAGGGCGTCAACTCGCTGATGGACGACATCGCCACGTACTTCCCGGCGCCGACCGACTACGGCGAGATGCCGCTCATCGACGGTGATTCGCTTAAGATTTCGAGTGACGATGACCGTCCGGTGGCGTTTGTGTTTAAGACGCTGGCCGATCCGCAGCAGGGCCGCATCAGCTTTATCAAGGTGCTGACGGGCACGCTTGAGCCGGGTCTTGAGTTGGTCAACGCGCGTACCCGCAAGAGCGATCGTTTGGCTCACTTGTATGTGATGTGCGGCCGCGATATGACCGAGGTTGGCCATGCCTATGCCGGCGACATCATCGTGGCGCCCAAGCTGGCTGCCGAGACGGGCGATACGCTCTCGATTACCGGCAAGGTCGAGGCTGCGGCGTTTAAGTTCCCCAACTCGCAGTACCGCATCGCCATCGAAGCCGAGAACCGCGGCGACGAAGAGAAGCTCTACACGTTTATCGAGAAGGCCTGCAAGGCAGACCCGACCATGAGCATCGACCGCGACGAGGAGACCGGCCAGACCATCATCTCGGCAGTGGGCGAGGCGCAGGTTTCGGTGCTGCTCAATCGTCTGGAGGACCGTACCAAGGTTGTGGCAAAGAGCGTGCCGATCCGCATTCCGTATCGCGAGACCATCCGCCGCACGGCGAGCGCCCAGGGCCGCCACAAGAAGCAGACCGGTGGTGCCGGTCAGTACGGCGACTGCTGGCTGCGCGTGGAGCCGCTTATTGGGCCCGACGGCACGAGCGACGGCTATGAGTTCGTGGACGAGGTCGTGGGCGGCCGCATCCCGCGCTCGCTGATTCCCGCCGTGGACAAGGGCGTCCAGGAGACCATGAAGGACGGTATTATTGCCGGCTACCCGCTCACGGGCATTCGCGTCGCGGTGTACGACGGTTCGTATCACAGCGTCGACTCCAACGAGATGGCGTTCCGCGCGGCGGCACGCATCGGCCTGCGCAAGGCATGCGCCGATGCCGACCCGGTGGTGCTGGAGCCCATCGAGGAAATCACGGTGACGATCCCCGAGAGCTACGCCGGCGCCGTGATGGGCGACATCTCGGCCTCGCGCGGTCGCGTGACGGGCATGGAGACCGATGAGCGCGGTGACACCGTGGTCATCGCTCAAGCCCCGCTGGCTGAGCTAACGGATTATTCGACGCGTCTGCGCTCCATCACGCGCGGCACGGGCGACTTTACCATGAGACCCGCAGGCTATGAGCAGGTGCCCTATGACGTGCAGGCCAAGCTGGTCGAGCGCTATGAGGAGGGTCGCGCCAAGTAACGTGTGGTTTTGCCTGCAATGTAGGTGCTGACGAAAAGGCCGCCCTGGGTAACCGGGGCGGCCTTATTTGATCCCTGGGGCTGCAAATCGATTCATGTTGCGGTTGGGGGCTAGTCCCCCGAGGCCTGGTTGCGGCCGGTGGCGTAGTCGATCTGCACGTGCGGCTGCAGGTTGTAGCAGTACACGTGGAAGCACAGGGTCTTGCCGTGGTCCTCGACCGATTGCGCCTCGAGGCGCACGCCGCGGCAGACAAGTTCCTCCTCGTTGTACATGGGCGTGACGCGATAGAGAACATGGTTGCCCGTGTCGTGGATGTAGTTAAGAATTTGCTCTTCAAACGGCAGCATGCCCGTCTCGTTGAGATAGCGCGTGCCGGTGAGGAGATTCTTGCGGTTGGCGTTTTCGCCGCAGAGTGACCAGGCGATGAGGTGGCAGCGGTTGTAGAGGCTCTGGCCTGGAATAAAGTCGTAGCGCTGCTGGTGCCAACCGGCAGGATGGATACGCGAGATATCGCCGCGCTTGCCCTGACCGAGCGATTCGGGTCCTATGCAGGCGAGTGCTTTGCGGGTACGGCCCAGGCTGTCGAGTTTAGAGAACTTCTTAAAGCAGCCCTCTTCGGTGGCCCGTTCGTATTCATCGAGCGTGAACGACGGTGTGCCGAGCGGATGCGTGCCGTCGGCGCGAAGGGTAACGTAGGGATTGCCGGCGTAGTCGGGAATGCTGGTGAGGTATACGCCGCGGGCGCGGTTGAGGTCGGGGTTTTCCACTTCGTCGACGGGGGTGGCGTTCGAAGAGACATCGTCAGCGGTGCCGGTCGTGGCGGATTCGGAGCCATCGCCGGAGTCCTCGGAGCTCGCTGTTCCCGATTCGAGCCGGGCGACCAAGTCCGCTTCGTCGTCGGTGCGGTTGGGGCTCTCGCTTTGCTTCTCGGCTAGAGCCGCCGCCTGCTCATCGCTTTGCGGCGAGAGCAGCTTGGGTGCCCCGTCGAGCGATCCCGTAAACAGCGCAAAGCCCAGCACCACGGCGGTGCCGATGGAAAGTACTTGCTTGTAGGCGGACTTGCGCGACATTGCGGCTCCTGGCTAGATGGTTGGGAATCTACCAGTCTAGCAGGTGCCGGCAGGGGCCGTTCTATCGAACAAATACTCAAGATTTGGGACAAACGCTACTGGTTCATTTGCTTCATATTTGACGTATGGCTAGATCGAGGTGGAGTCGAGCCAGTTGAGCTTGCACTCGAGAATGCGCTGCTCGCCGGGTTGGCTGCTGCCATCAAGCAAGGCGAGCAGCATCTCGGCCGCCTCCCTGCCTTCCTGGTCGACGGGCTCGATGATCGTGGAGACGGTCGGCGTGGTGAGGTTGGTCCAGTCTTCGCAGTTGAGTCCCAAAAGACCTATTTGCTGCGGAAGTAGATGGGCCATGGGTTGGAGGGCCTTGTAGACACGGGGAAGCGCCCATTGGTTTTGTACGAAGATGAGCGTGCGCTTGGCGGGGTTGAACTTGTATTTAAAGTATTCGGTGAGCTCGTTGATCGACGGCTTGTTGTGATCGATGGGGATGGCTTTGTAGAGCTGCCCATTCGCGGCCAATGCCTCGGCATATCCCTGAAAACGTTCCATGCGAGTGCGCATTTCGGTCATGTTGGCGGCGATGGAAAAGAAGTCTTCGTAGCCGGCGTCGAGAAGCGCCTGCGTGGCATTGTACACGCCGTCGTAGAGGTTGGTTTTGATCCAGCTGGTGCCTGGGCTGTAGATGGCCGCGTCAAAAAAGACGACGGGCTTGTCGGCGCGCTTGATGCGGTCGTGGACTGCCTTGAAATTTGCCGTGGGCTGGATGATAAAACCATCGACGCCCAGTGAGAGCATTTTGTCGACATACATGAGCTCGGTCTCGGGGTTAAAGTTGCTCGTGCAAACGACCGTCTGGTAGCCCGCGGGGAGCATGACCTGCTCCATGCCGTTGAGGACGAGGCCCGCCCATTTGTTGGTGTTATCCAAGATGATGATGGCGATGACGTGGGTCTGCTTGCCGGTGAGCGTTTGCGCTTGGGCGTTGGGAACGTATCCGAGTTCCTTGATGACGCGCGCAATCTTTGCCTGCGTCTTCTCGCTAAGCTTTTCTCGTTTGTCGTTGAGGTAATACGAGACGCTTGCCGTCGAGGTTCCCGCCTCTCGAGCGACGTCTGCGATCGTAACGCGCTGTTTTGCCACAGCGACTCCTTCCGACAGATGAGCATTTTCCAACATGATGACTTTGAGTCTTGGTGAGGGATGCGCTTTGGTGAGCGACTTTTTCCTTTCATATGAGTATGCAACAAATGCGGTATATGGGTGGGGTCGAAATTTGTGACCGGCATGCGCATCTGCCGTCTACCGAGAAAATCAAATACTTCTTGACTTTTGAAATCGAGGGTAAAATCGCAGGATTCATTTTTGGTTAAACGCATAACTAAATAGCGTAACCAACGCTCTGACCTGCGCGTTTACCGAAATAAACTGGCATTAAGAAAAACGAGCACCTATATTGGTCTTGTCGAAAAGACAGCAAGTCCAAACGGCAGGGGATGCTCCGGAGGCCTCCGCAAACGGTGTCTTGCGCACGCAACTCTATGAAAAGAGGGAAGCAATGAAGATCGTAGGCGTTGCCGCCTGTACCGTGGGTATCGCCCACACGTATATGGCCCAGAAGGCGATTCAGGATGAATGCGCCGCTCGTGGCATCGAGTGCAAAGTCGAGGCTCAGGGTGGTCTGGGTATCGAGAATGAGCTCACGCAGGAAGACGTTGATTGCGCCGACCTGGTGCTCGAGTCCGTCGACGTGGGTGTCGAGAACGAGGACCGTTTTGAGCAGAAGATGGCCGAGGGCAAGTTCCTCAAGGTCGGCACCTCGGATGTAATCGCCGATCCGGTAAAGATTATCGACCAGGCTGTCGAGATCATCAAGGCGACGGGCGGTGCCGTTGACGCGTCCAAGGCCGAGGCCAAGGCAGAGAAGAAGGCCGTCTCCGCTGCCCCGCAGGCCCCGACACCGGCGTCCAAGCAGTCCATCTTTGCCGACCCTGGCAAGACGCTGCTCAATGCATTCAATACCGGCGTTTCCTATTTTATCCCCATCGTCGTTATCGGTGGCGTGTTCCTCGCCTTCTCGTTGGCATCCGGTACTGCCGGTGCTAGCGGCATGGAGGTCACCAACCCGTTGATGGTGAGCCTTAACACTATCGGCATGGCCGGCATCTCTATGATGATTCCGGTGCTTGCGGCATACATCGCCTACTCGATGGCCGGTAAGCCCGCACTTGCCCCCGGCTTCGTCCTGGGCTACTTGGTTAACAACGCCGTCGTCACCCCGAGCGGCAACAGCGTTTCGACCGGCTTCTTGGGCGCCATGATCATGGCTGTCATCTGCGGTTACTTTGTCCGCTGGATGAAGACCTGGAAGGTCAACAACACCATCCAGACCATCATGCCCATTCTGATCATCCCGATTCTGACCTCGCTCGTCCTGGGCATGGCTTACATCTACATCCTGGCCACGCCGCTTGGCTTTGTGATGGATTGGCTCACCAGCGTGCTCGGCAGCCTGCAGGGCGGCTCCGCCGTCGTCCTGGGCCTGGTCATTGGCGTTATGACCGCTTTCGATATGGGTGGCCCCATCAACAAGACCGCTTCGACCTTTACCATGGCCATCATGGCCTCCGGCATCTACGGCCCCAACGGTATGTTCCGCGTCGCCGTCGCCATTCCCCCGATTGCTTGCGGCCTCGCTGCGCTCATCGCCAAGAACAAGTTCGATGACGCTGACCGTCAGATGGGCATCTCTGCTCTGTTCATGGGCTGCATCGGTATTACCGAGGGCGCTATTCCCTTCGCGGTCAAGGATCTTGGCCACACCCTGCCCGGCATTTGCATCGGCTCTGCCGTGGGCGCGGCGCTTGCCGCCTTCCAGGGCATCGACTGCTATGTTCCGCATGGTGGCTTTATTGTCGCCCTGGCCACCAACAACGTCGCGCTGTTCTGCCTGGACATCGTGATTGGCTCCTTGGTCGCCGCTGCAATCCTGATTGCCATGAAGCCCACGCTCGATAAGCAGGCCAAGTAAACCTTTAAGGACTCCGGTTGTGCGGAGGGATGGATTTGACTCCGCACAACCGCCCCTACACAACAAAATCCATCCGCACTGATAGGGCCCACATCTGGGTCCCAGGGAACTTTTGTCAAAAATCCTCTGGAGAAGGAGAACAAAATGTCCAACCTCACCATCCGCCAGGCCGTTCAGGGCATGCTCAAGCTGCAGGACAGCGGCGATCACGCAACCATGGTCGGCATTGGCCCCATGAGCCCCAACCTGATTCAGGCCGTGTTCGAGCTTGCCAAGGACGAGGATTTCCCGCCCATGTTTATCGCTAGCCGCAACCAGGTCGATATGGACGAGATGGGCGCCGGCTACGTCAACGGTTGGGACCAGACGCGCTTTGCCGCCGACATTAAGAAGGTTGCCGACGAGGTGGGCTATACCGGTCCGTACTACCTGTGCCGCGATCACGGCGGTCCGTGGCAGCGCGACGAGGAGCGTAACGCCCACCTGCCCGAGGACGAGGCCATGGAGCTCGCCCGCAAGTCCTTTGTCGCCGACATGGAGGCAGGCTTTGACCTGCTGATGGTCGACCCCACCAAGGACCCCTATCAGATCGGCAAGGTTATTCCGCTCGACGCGGTGCTTCGCCGCACGATCGATCTTATCGACTATCTTGAGCAGTACCGTCGCGAGCATAACCTGCCCGAGGTTGCCTATGAGGTCGGTACCGAGGAGACCAATGGCGGCCTGACCTCCACCGACAAGTACGAGGAGTTCATTTCTCAGCTGCAGCCCGAGCTCGAGAAGCGCGGCTGCCCCATGCCCACCTTTATCGTCGGCCAGACCGGTACGCTCACCCGCTGGACCGAGCAGGTCGGTCATTACAACTTTAAGAATGCCCGCGAGCTCGCCGACATGGCCAAGCGCTACGGCGTGGGCCTGAAGGAGCACAACGCCGACTACCTGGACGACGCGACGCTGCTCGAGCACATCCCGGCACACGTGACCGCTTCCAATGTCGCCCCTCAGTACGGCACCGAGGAGACCCGCGCTTACCTCAAGCTCTGCGCTACCGAGCAGATTCTGGTCGACAACGGCCTGTGCGACGATCCCTCCGATCTGTATCACACGCTGCTGGTCAAGGCCATCAAGACCGAGCGCTGGCGCAAGTGGATGACCGGCGACGATGTCAACCTGCAGGTTGACGACATTCTGGCCGACGACGAGCTCAGCCTGAAGATTCTGGATGTCTCCGGCCACTACGCGTTCAACGATCCCGAGGTCAAGGAGCAGGTCGAGAAGCTCTATCGCAACCTCGCTGCCCAGGACATTGACGGCAAGCGCTTTGTGATCGAGCACATCAAGCGCCCGATCAAGCAGTACGTCGTCGGTCTTAACCTCAAGGGCGTCACGAGCCGCATCGAGAAGGCTCTCTAAGTAGCTTTTCCTACACGACGCCGGGCCTGGGGCATGTCCCAGCTGCAGGCCCGGCACATAGGACAAAGGGACATCCCCTTTGTCCTATTTTTTGAGTTTTGGATTCCTTAGAAGGAGTTTGCACCATGAAGTTCTTTATCGATACCGCCAACCTTGACGAGATCGCCGAGGCCAAGAGCTGGGGCTGCCTTGCCGGCGTCACCACCAACCCGTCCCTGTACGCCAAGACCGGCGGCAAGCTCGCCGACTTTGAGCCCCATATGCTCAAGATTGCCGAGCTCTGCGAGGGCCTGCCCGTGTCTGCTGAGTCCACCGCGACCACTGCCGAGGGCATGATCGAGGAGGGCAAGCGTCTTGCCGCCCTGGCTCCCAACATCGTGGTCAAGCTTCCCGTGTGCGAGGCCGGCCTCGCCGCCTGCCGCGCCCTGGCCGATGCGGGCGTGCGCGTCAACATGACGCTTGTTTTCTCGCCGACGCAGGCCCTCATGGCCGCCAACGCCGGTGCCCGCTACATCAGCCCGTTTGTCGGCCGCTTTGACGACATCGCCGAGGACGGCATCTCGCAGCTCGACAATGTCGTGACATGCATCAAGAACTATGACTGGACCGGCAAGAACGTCGACGACACCGTCGAGATCATCACCGCTTCGGTCCGCACGCCCAACCACGTGACCCAGGCGGCTCTTCTTGGTGCCGACATCGCGACCGTGCCCATGGCCGCTCTCAAGAAGTGCCTGCATCACCCGCTGACCGACCAGGGCCTCGCCTCTTTTGAGGCTGACTGGCAGAAGGTCGTCGCTCAGGCTTAACGACCGGGTTGCCCTCGGCATCGCGCCATCCGGTGCCGGGGTTGTTCTCAAGAGAGGAATTCGTATGACCAACCAGGAGCTGGCGAAGGTCGCCAATGAGGTCAGGAAGGGTGTCGTGACTGCGGTTCACGCGGCCAAGTCGGGACATCCGGGTGGATCGCTCGGTGCAGCCGACATCATGACGTATCTGTACTTTGAGGAAATGAATATCGATCCTGCCGACCCTCACAAGGCCGATCGCGACCGCTTTGTGCTCTCCAAGGGTCACGCGGCGCCGGGCCTGTATTCGGTGTTGGCAAATCGCGGCTATTTTCCCGTCGAAGAGCTCGAGACGCTCCGCCATATTGGCAGCCGACTGCAGGGCCATCCCAACATGAACGATACCCCAGGCATCGATATGTCCACCGGCTCGCTCGGTCAGGGCATCTCTGCTGCAGTTGGAATGGCGCTTGCCGCTAAGCACTGGGGCGACAGCTACCGTGTCTACACGTTGCTGGGCGACGGTGAGTGCGAGGAAGGCCAGGTGTGGGAGGCGGCTATGTTTGCCGGCAACCATGCGCTCGACAATCTTGTTGCCGTCGTCGACCACAACGGCTTGCAGATTGACGGCACGATCGATGAAGTCAACTCGGCCATGCCGCTTGCCGACAAGTTCCGCGCCTTTAAGTGGCATGTGATAGAGCTAGCCGATGGCAACGACATGGCGCAGATTGAGGCGGCTTTCGCCGAAGCTCGCGAGGTGACCGGCGCGCCCGTCGCTATCATCGCCGAGACGGTGAAGGGCAAAGGCGTCTCCTTTATGGAGAACCAGGTTGGCTGGCATGGCAAGGCGCCCAATGACGAGCAGTTTGAGCAGGCCATGGCCGAGCTCGCGGCAGCAGGAGAGGAACTCTAATGGCAGAGGTCAAAAAAGTCGCCACGCGCGTAAGCTACGGCGAGGCACTCGTCGAGCTGGGCAATGAGCACGATGACTTTGTAGTGCTCGATGCCGACCTGGCTGCCGCTACGCAGACGGGTAAGTTTAAGACTGCCCATCCTGAGCGCTTTTACGATGCCGGCATCGCCGAGAGCAACCTGATGGGTCTTGCCGCCGGCATCGCGACCACGGGCCGCGTTGCTTTTGCGAGCACCTTTGCGATGTTTGCCGCCGGTCGCGCCTACGAGCAGGTCCGCAATTCCATTGGCTACCCGCACCTCAACGTCAAGATTGGCGCCACCCATGCCGGCATTTCGGTGGGCGAGGACGGCGCCACGCACCAGTGCTGCGAGGATATCGCACTCATGCGTACGATTCCGGGTATGACGGTGGCCGTTCCCGCCGACGATGTCGAGGCCCGCGCCTGTGTGCGCGCCGCCTATGAGTTTGAGGGGCCGGTCTACATGCGCTTCGGCCGCCTGGCAACACCGGTCATCAACGATCACGAGGACTACGAGTTCAAGATCGGCCGCGGTGTTGTTGTACGGGAGGGCTCTGATGTCACGATCGTCGCGTGCGGTCTCATGGTCGCTGAGGCACTCGCTGCTGCCGAGGCGCTCGCTGCCGACGGCATCGATGCTGAGGTCATCAACATGCATACGATCAAACCGCTCGATGAGCGTTTGGTGGTTGCCAGCGCCAAGAAGACCGGTCGCGTGGTCACCGCCGAGGAGCATTCGATTATCGGTGGTCTTGGCGAGGCCGTTGCCTCGGTGCTCGCGGAGCAGCATCCAGTGCCGATGCGTCGCGTCGGCGTGCGCGATGTGTACGGCGAGTCCGGCCCTGCGGTCGATTTGCTGCATAAGTACGGTTTGGACGCCGACGGCATCGAAGCTGCGGTCAGGTCCGTGTTGTAAGGAAGGCTTTCCATGGGGTTTGTATCTGCCAACCAAGTGACGATTGGCTACGCCGCCGCCTCGCGCGAGGACGCGCTGCATTATCTGTCCGAGCAGGCTGTTGAGCTTGGTTTTGCCGATGACGCGTCTGCTGTAGAGGCGGCTTTTATTGCTCGCGAAAACGAGGCCGAGACTGGCCTCGTCGCCGGTTTTGCCGTTCCGCATGCCAAGAGCGATGCGATCCATACGCCGGGCGTGGCCGTGCTCAAGCTGTCCGAGCCTGTTGAGTGGCCGAGCTTTGATGGCGTGCCCGTCGATGTGGCGCTCGCGCTGTACGTGCCCGCCGGCGAAGCGGGAACCACGCACCTGCGTCTGCTCTCCAAGGCTGCCGTGATGCTGATGGATGCTGGCTTCCGTGACAGGGTGCGCGAAAGCACCGATCCTGTCGAGATTGCCGAGCTCATCAACGCCGGGCTCGAGGGCTAGAACGGGCTCTCCGTTCCATTAATCGATCCTTCTCCAAGGAAAAGGGCCGCGACGCTATAGGCGTCGCGGCCCTGTCTGCGTTTCCCCAGATAAAACCTGCCAAAATAAACCTGTCCCTTTTCAGCAGGTTGGCGCGATATGATATATACGTTATATACAAGTTGGATAGTGTGGTAGAGTGGCGGCAATACAAGCCGGCGAAGGGGACCGATATGATCAAGGCTGTCATTTTTGACATGGACGGAACGCTGGTCGATACCGAGCGTTTGGACATGAGCGCATGGAAGGTGGGCGCTGCCGAGCTGGGGATTGCGATTGATGATGCGCTGGTCCATCAGTTTATCGGTCGCTCGATGCCTGATGTCAGGGACATCCTTGAGGAGCATTACGGCAGCCGCGAAATCGTCGAGACGGTCGAAGCCCACTACAGGGATGCTCTCGACGAGATGGTCAAGACCGATCTGGAGCTTAAGGCCGGCGCCGCCGAGTGCCTGGACGAACTGCTGGCTGCGGGCTATCACGTGGGCCTTGCGACGTCGTCGCACCGCGTTGCGGCCGAGCGCAACCTAAAGACGGTCGGCCTCTTTGACAAGTTTGAGACGGTGACCTGTAACGAGGATACCCTGAACGGCAAGCCCGATCCCGAGATCTACCTGCTCGCCTGCGAGCGCGCGGGCCTTGCTCCCGAGGAGTGCGCCGTGGTCGAAGACTCACGCAACGGCTGCGTCTCTGGCATCGCGGCCGGCTGCCATGTCTTTGCCGTTCCCGACATCGTGCCGCTTCCGCAGGACGTGGCGGAGGGCTGCGAGGCTGTGCTCGATACGCTGTTCGATCTGCCGGCAGCGGTCAGGGCAGTGCGCTAAAGGCATGCGCCGAGGTTGATGACGGTAGCTTCGACGCGGTTGCTTGCCCGGAGCCCGCGCAGCGCCGAGCAGGTACGCCGTTTGTAAAACGGCGTAACCTAAAGGTTCATGTTGCCGTGGATGTAGGGGGTGACCTCGGGGGAGATATGGCCGCAGCCTAGGTTGCGCAGGGCAGATTCGATGGCGGCGGGAAGCGGGGCCTTGCCCTCGTCGTTGACCGCGGTGCTGCCGAGGGCGGCGATCTTGGCGACGTCTGCCGGCGCGGCCTCGATATGCATGCAGCCGCCGACGAGGCGTGCGCGGACCTGGTCCAGGCCAAGGTCGTGCAGGTAGTCCTCACAGGTGCGGATTACATCGACCTTCTCGCGCGTGAGCTCCTCGCCCGTGGGGACTCGCGTGGCCAGGCAGGCTCCTGCCGGCAGGTTCCAGACGGGGTATCCCCAGGCGCGTAGCAGCTCGCGCTCCTCGTCCTTGGTAAAGCCGACCTCCATAAGCGGCGAGCGCACGCCGAGCTCCTGGGCGGCGCGCATGCCGGGGCGGTAGTCGCCGCGGTCGCTTGCGTTGCTGCCGTCGATGACGGTGGGAAAACCCAGCGACCTGGCGTGGTTGACGATGGCGGTAAAGCCGGCGCGCTTGCAGTGGTAACAGCGGTCGGCGTCGTTGCAGGCTACCTGGGGGAGCTGCAGCTGATCGACCGAGAGGTTGAGCACGGGGAGCTTGAAATGCGGCCCCTCATCGGCCTGCCCGTCAACCGCCCGCTCAAACGAAGCCTGCTCGGGCGTGCCGATGAGCGGCGTGGTGAGGTGAACGAGAAGCGTGCTGGCGGGCATGATGCGGGCGCAGACTGCGGTCAAAAAGCTGCTGTCGACGCCACCGGAAAAGCCGATGGCGACGCGTCCGTATGCCAAAAGCAGCTGCTCGAGCGCTGTGAGTTTGTCCTGAAGCCCCTCTGCAGGTGCGGTGGTGTCTGAAAGCATGAATCGATCCTTGCCGTTGAGTACTCGGTCGAAAACTATAATCCTACCGAGCCGCTTGTCATAAGACTTCTATCTATGTAACGAAAGTGCAATATGCTATATACGTTATATACAAGTTTACAGGTGCGGTAAAGTTGCGGGAGTACAGCAGCGCGAAGAGATGGGGGACCGATATGATCAAGGCCGTTATTTTTGACATGGACGGAACGCTGGTCGACACCGAGCGTTTGGGTATCAAGGCGTGGAAGGCGGGCGCGGCCGAGCTGGGATTCGCGATTGATGATGCGCTGATCCATCAGTTTATCGGTCGTACGCTGCCCGATGTCATGGGCATCCTTGAGGAGCATTACGACAGCAGCGAAACCGCTGAGGCAATCTATCGTCGCCATAGGGAGATTCGCGACGAGATGGTCAAGACCGATCTGGAGCTTAAGGACGGTGCCGCCGAGTGCCTCGACGAGCTGCTGACTGCGGGCTATCACGTGGGCCTTGCGACGTCGTCGCGCCGCGTTGCGGCCGAGCGCAACCTAAAGACGGTCGGCCTCTTTGACAAGTTTGAGACGGTGACCTGCGGCGAGGACGTCGTGCACGGCAAGCCCGACCCCGAGATGTACCTGCTCGCCTGCGAGCGCGCGGGCTTTGCCCCCGAGGAGTGCGCCGTGGTCGAGGATTCCCGCAACGGCTGCGTCTCGGGCATCACGGCCGGCTGCCACGTCTTTGCCGTCCCCGATATCGTGCCGCTGCCGCAGGACGTGGTGGATGGCTGCGAGGCCGTGCTCGATACGCTGTTCGATCTGCCGGCGGCGGTCAAGGCTGTGCGCTAGCGTTTGCCGCGAGTCGCCATGCCCCGCGCCCGATCCCGCAGGACGGTGACGGTAACGGCGCCTGCGCGGAGGCACTGTTCTAAAAAATGGAATTGAATACATTTTTGCAAAAAAGCTAATGAAAAATGGATTACATTCCATAAAAATCCGTAGCCGCAGGTTCGGCTAAACGGGGAAGGCCCGTGGGGTCAGCAAAAACGCCGCAGCGGGGCTGTTTCCGTTGCGGCGTTTTTTTACAGGTAGGCGCCCAGGTTGATGTCGGTTGTCGGGACTATGGGTTGGCCCGTCGGATGCGGCTTGGCATTTTGGGTGCTTACGCGCTCGAGCAAGAAGGGACGCACGATTTCCTGACGGTTGATGTCCTCGATGGCCGTGACCGCGGTGACGGTGCGCGCGGCAGAGCCGATGCGGACATGCTTTGTCTTCGCCGGCGCCTTGTTCTCGATTTGCTCCATGAGCAATTGAACGCCCTTGCGGCCAATCTCGTAGCCTGGGGGTGCTACCGTGGTGAGCGGGACCGCCCCGCTCCAAGCGAGTGGGTTGCCGTCGCATCCGGCCACGCGAACCTGCTCGGGGACGGAGATGCCTTTGTCGGTCAGCGCCGAGATAACGCCCGACGCCAGTACGTCGGTCAGGCCGACCACGAAGTCGGGGCGCTCGTCCGCGGGGCGCTCAGCGATTTGGGCACCGATGCCGTAGCCGTCGGCAGCGGTATTCCATTCGCCGGCGTCGATGACTTCGATCTTGATATCGGGATGCAGGGCGAGGGCCTTGTGGATGCCAAGTACGCGCAAGGTGAGCTGCATAAATGCCGCTCTGCCCACAACGGTGATATGGCGTGCGCCACGGGCAACGGCGAGCTCGGCGATAATGCGCCCCTGCGCCTCGTTGTCGGCGGCCACGTAGTAGCCGGGCTCGGAACAGTGAATGTCCAGATGGACGATTGGCACGGGCATCTTGGTCATGGCGGGGTGCCAATCGGGGGACGCCATGGGCTGAACCATGACGCCGGACATCTGCGTGCCCATAAAATAGCGCAGGTAATGATCCTCGAGAATGTCGTCGTTATCGGCATTGGCGATGAGCAAGTCATAGCCGTGCTTGCGTGCCTCGTTGTGGGCACCGCTGGCAATCTGGAGCGAAAAGCCGTGGTCGAGACGGGGGAGGACCAGGCCAAAGGACTTGGTGGCGCCGCCTGCGAGCTGACGGGCGCTTTGGTTGGGCAGGTAGCCAAGGCGATTAATGGTCTCGTTGATGAGCTTGAGGGTCTCGGGGCGCAACTTTTCGGGGTGGTTGAGCGCGTTGGATACCGTGCCCAGCGAGACCCCTGCTTCGCGCGCGACGTCGCTGATTTTTACCTTTGCCATAGCGGCCCCTTTGATGCGTTTCAAGTACAAGCCAGATTGTAGCATCGCCCGCCCCTGGGGTGTCAAAACCTGCCAATTAGGGACAGGTTTATTTTGGTAGGTTTTATCTGCGGAAACGCCGTTGCCAGCGCGACCACCACGAAGGGGACAGGCACCTTTGTGGTGGTTTGAGACGCCCGGGCCTTCAATTGTCTCGATCTGTAACATCTGGACGGCAAAACCGCCTCTACCTGTTACGGATCGAGACATAGTGCTGGGGCCGAACCGTAATGTCTCGATCTGTAACACTAAGCCGGCTTATTGCGGCCCAGATGTTACAGATTGAGATCTTTCGCCGGGATAGGCCGCCGCCCCGGTCCAAACCACCAAAAAGGTGCCTGTCCCCTTCGTGGTGGTTTGGACCGGCTGGGCATGTGTGCATCGGGTGGTATCTAAGTTGAGATACCACTTCTGGTATATCAGCTTGCGCTTGCGTGAGTACAATACTCGAACGTTATACGTCTCAGCGCCCCCTGTGCGTGGACGTCTTGCAGTCACGCAAACGAAGGGATTTATCCTATGTGCGGAATTGTCGGCTACACCGGCTCTGATATTGCAAAGAACATCCTGGTCACGGGTCTTAAGCGTATGGAGTATCGCGGCTATGACTCCTCGGGCGTCGCGCTCGAGGTGGGTGAGGGCGCCGCGGCGCACCTCGACGTCATCCGCCGCGTGGGCAAGGTCGCGGGCCTGGAGAGCGAGCTTTCCAACATCGACAGCGACGCTACCTGCGGTATCGGCCACACCCGTTGGGCCACCCACGGCAAGCCCTCCGTCGTTAACGCCCATCCCCACACCAGCTGCGACGGTCGTATCGCCATCGTCCACAACGGCATCATCGAGAACTTCGCCGAGCTGCGCGAAGAGCTGGAGGGCCGCGGCCACCACTTTAAGAGCGAGACCGATACCGAGGTCTTCGCGCATCTGATCGAAGAGGCTTATGCCGAGACGCACGACCTGATGGCCTCCGTGCGCGAGGCTTGCACCCACGTGGTCGGTGCCTATGGTCTGGCCGCCGTGTGCGCTGACGAGCCCGGCGTGATTGCTGTCGCCCGCAAGGATTCCCCGATCGTAGTCGGCGTGGGCGAAACCGGCTCCTATGTTGCTTCCGATGTCATCGCGCTCATCGACGCCACTCGCGATGTCGTGGTGCTCGAGGACGGTCAGTTTGCCAAGCTCACGCCCGCGGGCGTCGAGTACACCGACGAGGCCGGCAACGTCATCGAGCCCAAGGTCACCCACATCGACTGGGACCTGGACATGGCAGAAAAGGGCGGTTATCCCGACTTTATGCTCAAGGAAATCCACGAGCAGCCGCGCGTCGTGCGCGATACGCTGGTGGGCCGTATGACCCCCGCCGGCGAGCTCGATATCGACGAGCTGGGCCTGTCCCTCGAGGAACTCAACGACATCGACCGCGTCTACGTGATCGCTTGCGGCACTAGCTATCACGCTGGCCTCATCGCCAAGAACCTTATTGAGGGCTGGGCTCGCATCCCCACCGAGGTTGAGGCGGCCAGCGAGTTCCGCTATCGCAATCCCATCATCACGCCGACGACGCTTGTCGTGGCTGTGTCCCAGTCGGGCGAGACGGCCGACACCCTTGCCGCCATTCGCGACGCGCGCATCAAGGGCGCCAAGGTCTTCGGCATCACCAACGTGGTGGGCAGCCCGGTGGCGCGTGAGAGCGACGGCGTCATCTACACCAAGGCCAACAAGGAGATCGCGGTTGCCTCGACCAAGAGCTTTATCGGTCAGGTCGTGAGCCTTACGCTGCTGGCTCTGCTGCTGGCGCAGGTTAAGTACCGTCTGACCACCAAGCAGGCGCGCATGCTGTTCCGCGAGCTTTCCGATACGGCCGAGCAGATCCAGTGGATTTTGGATACCCAGACCGAGGCCGTTCATGAGGCCGCCCTGCTGTGCAAGGACGCGCAGTCGGCGCTGTTCGTGGGCCGCGGCATGGGTGCCGCTATTTCCTACGAGGGCGCGCTCAAGCTCAAGGAGGTCAGCTACCTGCATGCCGAGGCCTACGCCGCCGGCGAGATGAAGCACGGCCCCATTGCCCTGATCGACCCGGGCTTCCCTGTCATCGCTGTGGCCACCAAGAGTGCCACCTACGACAAGACCGTGTCGAACCTCATGGAGTGCAAGGCGCGCGGCGCCAAGGTTATCGTCGTTGCCACCGAGGGTGACGAGGAAATCAACAAGATTGCCGACTGCATCATTCGTGTGCCGGCCGTCCGCGACGTGTTCAGCCCCATCACGGCGAGCGTCCCGCTGCAGTTGCTTGCCCGCGAGGTGGCCATCCTGCGCGGCTGCGACGTCGACCAGCCCCGTAACCTGGCGAAAAGCGTCACGGTCGAATAATTGTTGTTCCGCCGTTCTAGTGACCGAGGCCCGGCTCCGTTGCAGCGGAGCCGGGCCTTGTTGCATTTGCCCAGATAAAACCTGCCAAAATAAACCTGTCCCTTTTTGGCAGGTTAGCGGAGCTTACTGGTCTCGAAGTACTCGGGGAACTGGTCCAGAACCTCGGTTTGGTTGCGGAACATCATGTGCAGGTGCTTGCTGACCAAAAAGCTCGCTTCGATGGGGTCGCGACCGGCGATAGCGCGGCGAATCTGCTTGTGCTCGTTCACGATGTCCTGATTGTCGAGAACCTGCGTGGCGGCGCGCAGCCAGCGGAAGCGCTCCAGGTCGGCATTGGTCTCTTCGAGCCACGACCAAACGGTGCTGCGACATGCGATGCTAAAAATCATGTGATGCATGAGGTTGTCGCTCAAAAAGAAGCCGATGCGATCCTCTTCGGCCATGGCCTTTTCCTGCAGCACGATGGCGCGGTCGAGCTGCTCGATGCCGGCCGACGTGGCTCGCGCACAGCACTCCACAATCACCTGCTTTTCCAGATGTTCGCGGATGTAGCAGGCACTCTCGGCAAGGGTGAGGTTGATGGGTGAGACGTAGGTGCCGCTCTGGGGCACGGTGCGCACCAGGCCTTCCTGCGCCAAGCGAACCAAAGCCTCGCGCACGGGCGTGCGCCCCATATCCAGGTCGTCGCAAAGTTGCTTGACGCCCAGCTTTTCGCCCGGCTTGTAGTCCAGGTAGACGATTTTGCGTCGAATGGTGTGGTAGGACTGGTCCTGTAGGCTCGTTTCCTGTTCGCCGACGTGCATCGATTCTTCCATAGCGCCTCGCAACTGTTCTATCAAACTCATATGTCAGTTGTTAATTATGCCGCGAATCAGCTCTCCGCGGTGGGTAATTCGGCTGTTGCCCGAGAACTATTGCGGCATCTTAGTCTGTGTTTGCGCAAGGCTGCGCTCAATGTTGCCGTATCATAAGCCGTCGCAAACGTGAAATAGAAAGAAGGAATCCCATATGCAACTGGCAAATATCGTACGCGAGCGCTGGAAAGGCGTTTTGTTCTGCCTGATCATCGCCATTCCCGCGACGTTGCTCGGCAAACAAATTGAGGTGGTCGGCGGTCCGGTATTCGCCATCCTCTTTGGCATGGTCCTGGCGCTCGTCTTTCCCAAGAATCGTCGCGAACAGCTCGCCGCCGGCGTCACCTATACGTCTAAAAAAGTCTTGCAGTACGCGGTAATCCTGCTTGGCTTTGGCATGAACCTCTCGCAGATTCTGTCCAAGGGCGCCCAGTCGCTGCCGATTATCGTGGCGACAATCTCGACTTCGCTTGTCATTGCCTTTGTGCTCTGCCGCGTTATGAACGTGCCGAGTAAGATCGCGACGCTTGTGGGTGTGGGCTCGTCGATTTGCGGCGGTTCTGCCATCGCCGCGACCGCGCCCGTCATCGATGCCGACGATCGCGAGATTGCCCAGGCCATTTCGGTCATCTTCCTGTTTAACGTTATCGCGGCGCTCGTGTTTCCGACGCTCGGCGGTATGCTCGGGCTGACAGACGAGGGCTTTGGCCTGTTTGCCGGCACCGCCATCAACGACACCTCGTCCGTAACGGCTGCGGCGAGCGCCTGGGACAGCATGCATCCCGGCGCCAATGTGCTCGAGAGCGCCACGGTGGTCAAGCTCACCAGAACGCTGGCCATTATCCCCATCACGCTGGTTCTCGCATGCTGGCAGATGCATCTGGCGCGCAAGGCCGGCGGCGACGCCAAAAGCACGTTCTCCCTTAAACGCGCGTTTCCCATGTTTGTGCTGTTCTTTGTGCTGGCGAGCGTAATCACCACGGTGCTTCAGCTTCCCGCGCCCTTTACGGCGCCCATCAAGGAGCTTTCGAAGTTCTTTATTGTGATGGCCATGGCGGCTATTGGTTTTAATACCGATATCGTCGAGCTGGTCAAAAAGGGCGGCAAGCCCATCGCGCTGGGCTTTTGCTGCTGGATTGGCATTGCGTGCATGAGTTTGGGGATGCAGCACGTGCTGGGAATCTGGTAGAGAAGTAGCTTATTTGCGTGCTGCGTGCCGGTGAGCGCATTCTCACGGTGGAGCGATAGGAGCTCTTGCGGGTATGGCTTGTCCGCAGGTTTATAAGTCCCGAAGAGCTCTTATCGCCCCGCCAGGATGGCGATGCGGGGCAACACCTATACTCGCAGGACGGCGCTTTCTGCCCTATAGTGTTTGGTGAGCAATATCGTTCAATTTTGAAACACTCGGTCGTGCGACCGTCGGCGGCTGCACGTCGCCGCGGACAGGGGCAAATTATGGATAGCGATGCCAAGCTGAACATCTTGACCGAGGCCCTGGCTGCTGCCGGGGCCTCGGCATTGGCAATCGATGTGCGTGGGGACGTCGCGATTTCGACCATGAATGACGCGGCGCTTGAGCGGGATGTGGCGGCTTTTGTCGCTGAGCGCCTCGACCGTATAGGAGACGGCGCGCGTCTGGTTATGGGACGTGCGGGTGCGCGCCTGAGCCTGACCGTTCGCCCCACCGACAAAGAGGGCGGGAGGCTTTGGGTCGTTGTGGTCCGCGAGGTGCGCGGTGCCGCGGCGCATGCGGGCATCGAGTGGCTCAACGCCGACGAAGTTGAGGCCCGCTACGAATCGAGCGCGTACGGCGTCGTTGAGGGTGCCGCTGCGGTAGCTGCACCGGTGGCCGAGAGCTATGCGCGCGGCGTGCCCCTTATGCTCGAGGGCGAGCTGGGCGCGGGTCAGGTCGAGATCGCCAAGCGCCTCTATCTGGACGGTCCTTTTGCCGATCAACCCTTTGTTTCCGTCGCGCTCGATGAGCTCACCGATCGGGGCTGGCGCCATGTGCTCAAAAGCTCCGAATCGCCGCTGTTCCAAACGGGGCTGACCCTTTGCATTGAGGGCTGGAACGCGGTTGGCCCCCAGCGCCTCCGCGAGCTCGTTTCCACGATGGCTGACACCGCGTTGGCGACGCGCTGCCATGTGGTGCTGACAGCGAATGACATGCCGGGCGGCGGCGAAAGTGATCAAGCCGCCTTTGTGACCGAGCGCTTCGCCTGTGCGGTGAGCGTGGCGCCGGCGATTGCCGAGCAAGGAGCCGCGTCGACAAAGGTTGCGCGCTATTTGGAATATCTCGCTGATGCATTTGGGACGGCAGCACCCACGCTGTCCGCCGCGGCGACGAAGACGCTCGATGCTTACCGCTGGCCGCGCAATTATCTGCAGCTCCGCGAGGTCTCGGAACGACTGTATATATTGGTGGGGGCGGGCACGGTGGACCGCGCTGTGGCGGAGGAAGTGCTCGCCCAAGAGGACGTGATTAAGACCGCAACCTTTGGCGCCCCGACACTCGAAAGCGACCTGTATATCCTGCGACCGCTGGCCGATACCGAGCGAGATATCGCGCATCTGGTTGTAGATCATCTCCACGGCAACCGGACCCGTGCGGCGGAGGTGCTGGGCGTAAGCCGAACAACGCTGTGGCGCTTGCTGAAGGACGATGACCGTTGAGCGAGGCGCCCGTGACCGCGCGCGACGCGTGTGCTACAGTCCAAAGCGTTATTGTTTCGATTTGGTTACGGCGTGCGGGGGCGTATGGCTGAGACTACAAAACCGAGCCGCAGAAGGCGGAGTGCCGCGCCGGTTAACCGACGCACAACATCGGTGACGTGGGGCAAACACGCCTCGGGGTTTGACGGCTCGTTCAAGCGCACTAAATACGGCTATCCTTCGACAGGTGCTCGCTTGGCAATGCAGGCAGAGTCCTCGCTGTGGGGCCGCAAACGCGTGGTGGGCTCAAAGCTCAAGCACGACGGCACGCTCGGCTACATCAGCCGCGGGGCGGCTCGCCGCAGTGGGCTCAATCCTGCTGGTTGGCATCGTTATGTGCCGATCGCGGTCGTCGTTGCAGTGATCGTCATCGCACTCGCTGCGCTTGGCTACGCCGGCGGTGGCGCCAACTTGGACGCGGTGTTTAAATCGCCCGAGCTCGCGCATGCAGGCACAGAAGTTGTCGAGGGCGCTCAGACCCAGACGGGCGTCGCGCCCCAGCGCGGCATGGTCGCGGCAGCCTCCACCATCGCCGACGCTCAAAAGGACGAGGGCGAACAGGGCGACGGCGCCGAAACGACCCACACGAACGAAACGACGACAACTCCATCGGCAAGATAAGTTGCGAGTGGGGTGGCTAAAATAGCCTCGTCCCAAATTGGCTACCCCTATGACGCTCTTGGGTTACCTTACGTAGACGACGTTGTCGCGGCGGGGTTTGGGCTCGGGTAGCGTGTCTTCGGCATAGCCCAGAATGCAGTGACCGACACCGCGCAGGCTGCCGTCGGCGGGCAGGTCCCAGCTGGCCAGCAGCTCCAGGCCCTCGGGCGAGTCAAAGACCTCGTGCGCGCGGTGAATCCAGCACGAATCGACACCCAGTGCATAGGCGGCGTTGAGCAAGTTGCCCATGGCGAGCGAGCCGTCTTCCAGATGCGTGGGCACGCTGCGGTCGACCAGCACCACCACAACGGTCTTGGCGCCATAGAAGGGGTCACTGTTGCTGCCCATGACCTGGGCGTTGAGCTGTGAGAGACGCTCGACGGTCGCGGGGTCGGTGACGGCGACAAACGTCACCGGCTGGCGGCCCATGCCGCTCGGTGCATATTGGCCGGCTTCGATAATACGTGCAAGCTTTTCGACCTCGACGGGACGATCGCTGTATTTGCGGCAGCTGCGGCGATGGATGAGCGCTTCGATGGTCTCCATGTGTCCTCCTGACGTCGGTTTCGATGCCTCGTTCTTACCCGCCGAACCAAAACCGTAATCGCGCCGTCGGCCTCAAACAATGCAAGCTACCAAGTGGAAAAGTTGGTTTGCATAAAACTTCAGCCAGAATGTGACAAACCGGTGGGATGATTAAACGTTTTATCCCGTCTACCCTGCGGTTTTTTACCACTTGCCTAAATGATGCGCGCATAAGCTCTGATAAAGGTTTTACTAAAGGAGTACCAACGTTTATCAGCGCGCCATGGTGGCGCCGGGCCAGGAGGTAACATCATGTTCCAGGCTGGAGATGTCGTCGAGACCGACTTCGAAGGATTTCTGAAGCTGCTGCGTTCCAAGACGCGCGCTTTCGTGTCGATCAACGATCACGAGTACTACATCACGCACACCGATGGCTATTGGCGTGTTCAGGATTGCGAGGCCCTCAACGATAAGGGCCACTTTACTGACTGCTCCGAGCTGGTCAACACGGTCTGCGAGGTCGTCGAACTGCCGTGGATCTGTGGCAAGAGCCTGCACGACAGCTTCTCGGGCGCCACGGTCTACGAGGCCGTCGCTGCGTAACAGCCAACAATCGGTATTCTCTCGCAACCGCCGGCGCCGCCCCCGCGCCGGCGGTCTTTTTTGTCGACATGCCTATGTAGAGCTGACCATATATAACGAGCTTATTGACGATAGTCAAAACTCGGACTAATGTAGAGATGTAAATTGGTCAAAACTCGGACAATCGAATGGTGGGATAGATGAATAGTGCGGTTACGCTGGTCGATTTCGACCGGATGCTCAATGGACTCGACCATATCTATTCGGAGTTCTCGCGCACCTGCGGTCTTTCGGATTGCGCCTATTGGATGCTCGTCGACACCAGCACGGCGGACGGCAGCATCGCCGTGAGTCGTCTGACAAGCGAATGGTTCTACAGCAAACAGACCATCAATTCGGCGATCAAGACGCTTAGGGCGCGAGGGCTCGCGACGTTGGAGTTTGCCGAGGGCAGTCGTAAGAACAAGGTTGTGCGACTGACCGAAGAAGGTATGCAGTTTGCCAAGCGCTACGCGTTGCCGGCGCAAAAGGCCGAGCAGCAGGCATTCGAGGCGCTCGAGCCGTGGGAACAGCGCGAGATCATGCGCTTGGTCGGTAAGTTCTCCCATGTTCTTAACGAAGAGTGCGAGGCATTTAAACGGCAAGTTGCCGCCGAGAACGAGGCTGACGATAAGGGCGAGGGGGAGACATGCGACTCTTAATGAGGTTTATGAGGCAGTATCGCGGGCTGATTGCGGTGACGCTGCTGGTGCTGCTAATCGACAACGTCGGCACGCTGTTGGTGCCTACAATGTTGGCGAATATGGTCAATACCGGTATCACGACGGGTGATGTCGACTACATCTTGCGCAACGGTCTGTACATGCTCATCGCGACCGGCATGGCCAGCGGCGGCGCGGTGCTGGGCTGCTATCTTTCGGCCCGTCTGGCGGCCAATGTGGCCTGCGACATCCGCAACGCCGTCTACGATAAGTCGCTCGAGCTGTCCGCCAGCGACTTTGAGCGCTTTGGCACGGGTTCGATGATCACGCGCTCGCTCAACGACATCAACGTGATCCAGCAGGCCATTCTGCAGACGATTCAGTTGGTGCTGCCAGTGCCGTTCTTGGCCGTCGCGGGCATCATCTTTGCCTGGTTTATCGATCCTGCCATGGGCACGCTGCTGGGCGTGGTCGTTGCGATCGTGCTGGTGGCGGCGGTCTTTACGGTGGCTAACGCCGCGCCGATTTTTATGCGCCTTCAGAGCTTTATCGACCGCATGAACGTGGTGCTGCGCGAGAACATCGTGGGCGTTCGCGTCATCCGCGCTTTTAATAAAGAGCTTCACGAGGAGCAGCGCCTGGACGAGGTGTTTAGCGATTACGCGGACAACGCCATTAAGGTCAACCACCTGTTTGTGGGCCTTGATAGCTCTACCTTCTTTTTGATGAACATTGCCGAGGTGGCGGTGCTGTGGGTGGGCGGCAACCGCGTTGGCGCCCATGCAATGCAGATTGCGAGCATCTCCGCGGTGCTGGAATATGCGCTCCTGATCCTGTTCTTTGTGATGATGGCGCAGATGGTAGTGCTGACGCTGCCGCGCGCCGCGGCGTGCCTGAACCGTGCGCAGCAGGTGTTGGAGATTGAGCCGAGCATCGTGGACGGCGAGCGTACGCTGGGTGACGGGGCGCCTGCCTCCGGGGGCGATGCGGATGCGGTCGCTGAGTTCGATCACATGTCGTTTCGTTTTGACGATGCCGATGAGGACACCCTGTGCGACCTGAGCTTTGCCTGTCGTCGCGGTCAGACGACCGCGATTGTGGGCTCGACGGGCTCGGGCAAGTCGACGGTGGCAAAGCTTCTGCTGCGTTTTCACGATGCCACCAAGGGTGCCATTCGCCTGGACGGCGTCGACCTGCGCGAGCTTTCGCAAGACGAGATTCGCGGGCGCATTGCCTACGTCCCGCAGAAGGCATGGCTGTTCTCGGGCACCGTGGCAAGCAATTTGCGCTTTGGCAACGAAGACGCGACCGAGGCCGATATGCTCCACGCGCTCCAGGTTGCCCAGAGCACCTTTGTGCTCGATCAGCCGCAGGGGCTCGATACCCCGGTGGCGCAGGGTGGCACGAACTTTTCGGGCGGTCAGCGCCAGCGCCTGGCCATTGCCCGCGCCCTCATGAAGCATGCCGATCTGTATATCTTCGATGACAGTTTTTCGGCCTTGGACTTTAAGACCGATGCGGCGCTGCGCCATGCGCTGCAGGAGGAGACGCGCGACGCTGCGGTGCTCATCATCGCGCAGCGCATCTCGACGATCTTGCATGCCGACCAGATCGTGGTGCTCAAGGACGGCGAGGTCGTGGGCCTGGGCGCGCATGACGAGCTTATGGAAACTTGCGAGGTGTACCGCGCTATCGCGGAGTCGCAGATGAAGGGAGGTGAGTAGCATGACCGAGGAGCTCAAGAAGCGCGGCGACGCAATCGATTCGAACGATTCGGACGCCGCTGAGAAAACGGTCGACCAGGCTGCCGCGGTGCTCGAGCTGGATGACGCCATCAAGGCGGCCGAGCGCGAGGCCCGCTGCCAGGCGCTCTACGAGGAAAACGAGCGCGCCGAGGACGAGCGCGCCCGCGCCGAAGCGGAGCGCATGCGCGACGTGGACGACGAAGACGAGGACGAGACGCCCCGGGATACCTGGGCGACGGTGCGCCGCTTGTGGAGCGAAGCCGCCGGCGACCATTGGCGCTTCTATATTGTGTTCGCGAGCATCGTGTTCTACGTCATCTTCAACACCGCCGCACCGGCGTACAGCGCTCGCGTGATCGATGAGCTGTGGGGTCATATGCAGGTGGCGTTTGCCAACGACACTACCTTCAGCATTACCTGGGAACATTGCGGCAAAACCATTTTCGTCTACTTTATGATTTGGACGGCAGCCGCCTCCTTCTATGCGTTGCAGAGCTTTTTGATGTCGAGCGTGGCCGAGCGCCTCAACCTGCGCCTGCGCAACCGCATCGCGCAAAAGCTCAGCCGTCTGCCGCTCGCTTACTTTGATGCGCATCGCCCCGGTGAGGTAGTCAGCCGCGCGACCAACGACCTGGACAAGATGTCCGAGAGCATGCAGCGCGGATTGCTGCAGCTGCTGGTGTCGATCGGCACCGTGACGGGCGCCATCATCATGATGTTCGTCTATAGCGTTAGGCTCACGTTGATCTTTTTGGGTTTTACGGCGGTATCGCTGCTGGTGACCAAGGTGGTCTCGCGCCGCACGCATGACGTAACCGGTGAGCGCCAGGAGTGGGTCTCCAAGATTACGAGCGCGGTTGAGGAGGGTTACTCGGGCCGTCTGGTGATTCGCGCGTTCAACCGCGAACGCCAGAGTTCTGCTGAGGTGCACGAGGCCTCGGGCGAGCTGGCGCGCGTGAGTGCCAAGGCCGACTTTATGATCAATGCCGTCGGACCTGCGGTGCGCTTTATCGGCCGTTTGGCGCAGATCGTGATCGCGCTGGTGGGCTGCAGCATGCTGGTTGCCGGTCACATGACCGTCGGCGTGTTCCAGGCGTTCTTCCAGTTTATCTACGAGGCGTCCGAACCCATGACGCAGCTGTCGTTTACCTTCAACTCGCTGCAGAGCGCGCTGGCGAGCGCAGAGCGCGTGTTCGACCTGCTCGATGAGCCCGAGATGGAGGCCGATCCGCTGCCGGACGAGGCCGCCAAGCTGCCGGGTCGCGTTGAGGGCCGCGTCGCTTTTGAGCATGTGCGCTTTGGCTATTCGCCCGACAAGCCGCTTATGCGCGACGTGTCGTTTGCTGCCGAGCCGGGCCAGAAGATCGCCGTGGTGGGAACCACGGGCGCAGGCAAGACGACGCTCATCAACCTACTCATGCGCTTCTACGAGATTGACGGCGGGCGCATTACCCTCGACGGTGTGGACACGAGCCGCATGGATCGCGGCGAGCTACGTCAGCAGTTTGGCATGGTGCTGCAAGACGCCTGGCTGTTCGACGGCACGATTGCCGAGAACATCGCCTACGGCTGTCCCGAGGCGACGCGCGACGAGATCGTGGCGGCTGCGCGCGCCGCGCAGGTCGACTTCTTTGTGCGTACCATGCCGCAGGGTTATGACACGCGGGTGGCTAACGATGCCGAGAGCATCAGCCAGGGCCAGCGCCAGCTGCTGACCATTGCGCGCGTGTTGCTCAACAACCCGGCGATTCTCATCCTGGACGAGGCGACCTCAAGCGTGGACACGCGCACCGAGCTTGCCATCGGCCGCGCCATGGACGCGCTCATGCGCGGGCGCACCAGCTTTGTGATCGCGCACCGTCTGTCGACGATCGTTGATGCCGACCTGATTCTGGTCATGGATCACGGCAATATTATCGAGCAGGGCACGCATAAGGAGCTACTGGCTGCCGAGGGCGCTTACGCCGACCTCTACCTGAGCCAGTTTGCTTAATGTGGCAAAGGGACAGTCCCACATGTCGCATCGAAAAGAAGGCGCGCCGGGGGATTGATTCCCTGGCGCGCCTCCTTGCGTTGATGCGGGTCTGTACCGTCCGCAGCCCTAGCGTTCGTCCACGAGCTTGGCGACGAGGGCCTTGAGCTCCGCCACCTCTCGTTCGAGTTCTTTGACACGGCGAGCGTTTTCGGTGATGCCCTGGCGGTTGAGGGCACTCTGCTCGGCGGCATCGTCGGGCATGTACTCGCGATGCTGTTTGGCGTCGAAGCTTTCCTCGAACACACGGCAGCCGTTGCGCTTGATGATGCGCCCGGGCACGCCCACGACGGTGCAGTTGTCGGGGACGTCTTTGACGACGACCGAGTTGCTGCCGATTTTGACGTTGTTGCCGATGCGGATGTTGCCGAGTACCTTGGCACCGGTGCCCACGGTGACGTTGTTGCCGAGCGTTGGGTGGCGTTTGCCGGTCTCGTTGCCGGTACCGCCGAGCGTGACGCCCTGATAGAGCACGCAGTTGTCGCCCACAATAGTGGTCTCGCCGATGACGACGCCCATGGCGTGGTCGATAAAGAAGTGCTTGCCAATCTGCGCGGCAGGGTGAATCTCGACGCCGGTGATATGGCGGGTGAGCTGCGAGAGCACACGGGCGAGCGATCGGTGACCGTGCTCCCAGAGCCAATGCTCGGGTACGTGGTTCCACTTGGCGTGAAGACCGGGGTACGAAAGAAAAATGACCAGACCGTTTTGCGCGGCGGGGTCCTGCGCTTGGACGGTCTTGATGTCCTCGCGAATGGTATTGATAAAGCTCACTGACCGCCCTCCCTTAGCGCCATGGCAATGCGATTCAATAAAGTATAGCGATTCGCTAGGGATTAGGAAGAACAATCTTGGCGGCTTTGCACGACAGGTGTCAGTTATGCATACTTGCTGGTAATGGAGTCATGCTTTTGTGGGGTTGCGCACGAGGGGGCGCCGCAACCGTATACTGGTCAACTTGGACGTGTCCGCGCCCACAACTGAGAGGTTTTACTTCATGGGTTTCATCAACTTTATCGCCGAGCTGCTTAAGGATCCGCGCACCGCGATCGCCAGCTGGATTGCCGCCGGCCCGCTTATGGCCTACGGCTGCGTGTTCCTGATCATCTTTATCGAGACGGGTGTGGTGTTCTTCCCGTTCCTTCCCGGCGATTCGCTGCTGTTCGCCTCGGGCTTCTTTGCTCACAACGGCGGCTTTAACATCGTGGCGCTTCTGGCCACCGCATGGGCCGCGGCCATCCTGGGCGATCAGTGCAACTTTATGATCGGTCACTTCTTTGGCAAAAAGATCATCGCTTCGGGCAAGGTCAAGGCCATGACGCCCGAGCGCATTAAAAAGTCTGAGGACTTCTTGGACAAGTGGGGCCACCTGGCCATCTTCTTGGGTCGCTTCTTCCCATTTATCCGCACCTTTGTGCCCTTTATCGCCGGCATGGGCGGCATGCACTGGCGCAACTTTGTCATCTTTAACGTGCTGGGCGGCATTACCTGGTCGACGGTCTTCACGCTGCTGGGCTACTTCTTTGGCGGTATTCCCTTTGTGCAGGAGCACTTTGAGCTGCTGATTATCGGCATCGTCGCCGTGTCGATCATTCCGACCGTGGTCGGCCTGGTTAAGGCAAAGCTCGGGAAGAAGAACGCCTAGGCGTTTGGAAAAACCGATTGCAACGGAGAAGGCCCGTCATCGTTGGATGACGGGCCTTCTCCGTTAATGGGCTGATACGTGGCGTTTTGTTCGCGGTTACTGAACTTCACTCAGTTTCTGCAGAACGCGCCCCTGGACCTCAAGGTAATAGGCCTGGTCCTCGGCGGAAAGCGAGTTTTCGTCGACGCTGTCAAATTTTTGCGACCAGTCGCTGTACTGTTGCATCATCGATCCGTAGTCGGCAAGCATCGAAGCGGTATCGTCGGACGATTCGTACTTCTTCATGAACTCGACGTAGCTGTTCATGAATTGCTCGTAGCCGTCCATCATGGCACGGAAGTCAGAAGAGGATGCGGCCGGTGCGGTTTCGGTCTGCGAATCAGTGGCTGCCGCATCGGTATCGTTAGCCGCGCCTGTCTGCTCGCTGCTGTCCTGCGGCTTCTCGAGCTCGATGTCGAGGGACTTTGAGCTGCTGTAGTAGGACAAGGTCAGTTTTGCTCCGCTGGGTGCCGTTGCCTCAAAATCATCAGTGCCTTCGCCCGAGAAATCGGTATAGCCGGCTTCTTTGCAAGCTTCGACGTGGCTATCGTAGTCGGCTTGTGAGACTTCTTTCAGCGTTGCCGAAAAAGAGTCGGAGCTGTTCTCGTATATCTCTCCCTTGTTTGTTTTGGGCTTAGGCAGTTCGGTTGCAAGGCCGCTGCTGGGCCAGGTGAACGTGTCGACGCTCTTCGACGGGCTCGTAGACCCGCAGCCGCTCACGCACGAGCTGATACGTGCCAAGATAATCAGGATAACAAGCACCGCCAGAACGATCGGCCATTTTTTCTTACCTTTGGGCGGCTTGCCGTCGGGCGTCGACACCGTTTGGGGGACGCCATTATCCCTGCTGCCTGAAGCTTCCCAATCCATAGTATTTCCTTCCCTTGATATGGATGACGCTGTTTCGAATTGTGGCTGTGGACTGCGCAGATTTCATCAGCTGCCAACTGAATCCGGTGAGAAATTCAGTTGGCAGCTGATGAAATTATTTGCCCGGTGTTTAGGATGGGAGGAAAACGTTGGACGGGAGATGACGGCGTGGACGAGTACAATCTGGCGCCCGGCGAACTCATCATCATGCAGACCTCGAATGTGCGCTTGGGCGTTGGCTCTGGCAGCGAGGCTCTCGATGAGATCGTGCTTACAAATATGAATCTAATCTTGGTCGCAACGGTCTCCGAGGGACTGTTTAAAACCCGGCGCTACCTCAAGCGCTGCCCGCTCGATTCGATTCTGTGCTCGGCAGATGTTCCCCAGGCTATCGCAGCGCGTGTGAATAGTACGCCGGTGCTGCGAGTCGCATTTTCGGAGGAGACCGTTACGGTGAGCTTTACCGAAGGCGGCAAGCGCCTTGCCGACCGTTGGGCCGAAAGCGTGCGCCTCGCGGCGGCGGGCAACATCGACGCCATCGATACTTCAGAGCTTCCCTCGGGTACAGCGGCAGAGATTGCAGATTTTGTAGACGGTGCCGTGGGCGTTGTCGGGGCAGTTGGCGACTCCATTGGCAGTGCCTTGGGTGCTTCTCTGAAGGCGCAAAAGCCTCATGCCGAGAAGATGGCCGTAAAGGCGACGGCAAAGTGTCCTGGATGCCATGCGCCCGTCGCGGGGCGCAAAGGCCAAGGCGTTGTTTGTTCGTACTGCGATACCAAGTTTGTGCTGTAGGGTGAGGTAGCTGTGGGTATTGTGAATGTTGCCATCGACTCGCTCGGTGGCGTGCTCGCCGATCAATGGAAAGATATTGTCACGGCTGGTCATTTTGACGAGCATGTCGTGGTTGCTCCGGGGGTGCGCAAGGTCGGGCAAAACGGGTGCGGCGGAAACTACGGATCGAATGATGTTCTGTCCAACGGGTCGCTCATTTTTGTTCCCGAGAACACCGCGGCGTTTATCTTTAGCCAGGCGGGCATCGAACAGATCATAACGGAGCCGGGCGGTTTTGAGTATCGCGACGGCGAGGCTTCGGTTTTTGATGATCGTGACCGCGAGGAGCAGGGCGTTCTCAAAATGGTCTTGGGGCAGGCGGCCCGTCGTGTTGGCTATGCGGGCATGTCACCGTTGCAGAAGCGTGTGGCGTTTGTCAATCTGCGTGAAATCCGCGGTATTAAGTTTGGTACGCGCGGGCCGCTCGCGTATAACGACTTGTTTTATGGTACGGATCTTGAGGTCTTCGCGTATGGCCAGCTGTCGCTGCAAGTAGTGGATGCCGAGCGCTTTATCAGGAATTTTCTTCCTGCGAACACCTATAACTATTCGCTTGACGATCCGCACGCGCGGAGCATGCTGGTTGCAGAGTTCCTGGCTTCGCTCATTGTGGCCACGAATGCCCTGTCGTCCGAGGTCCGGATTTCGCAGTTGCCTTCACACGTCAACGAAATTCGCCACATGATCCTGGATGAGGGCGATAACGCGGGGACATGGCAAGACCGCTTTGGCATCAAGCTCGTTCAGGTTGCCATCGAAAACATCGAATTCTCCGATGACTCGCGCGAACTTATCAAGAGCTATGCGAAAAAGAAACTTGATGTTAGTGCTTACGAGGGGGTTTCTAAGCAGGCGGCCGATGTGGCGGCTCAGCAGATGATTGCCGAAGGCGTGCGCGAAAACGGGTTTGGCGCCGCGGGCGGCATGGTGCTCGGCATGGGGCTGGCGGGAATGCTCAACCCGCGCAACGCTTCTGTCGAAAGCGATGCGGGCGCAGATTGCGTGCCGGATACGACGGAGTCCAAAGGGGCGCCAGAGGGCGGTGCCGAGTCCGCACGGACGCTTGAGGATCAAATAGAGGCCGTTAAGAAATTCAAAGAGCTTCTCGATGCGGGGATTTTGACGCAAGAGGAGTTTGATGCCAAGAAGCGTGAGATTCTAGGGTTGTAGAAGCATGGAAGGGCCGGTGTGATGCTGGTCCTTCTTTGTGCTGCGGAATTATTCGCGGTGCCCTCCGGTTCTACCACTGGGCTGCGTAGATATCGCAGCTTGCGTGCGTGGGCGGATTGTTGACGTCGATCGAAACAGGGACCGTCGAGCCGACGGCGGGGCAGTCGCAAAAATTGTTATAGCCGGCAATAATCTTGCCTTGTTTGTCGCGCAAAATAGCCGATAGAAAGACTTGCGTCTTATCAAAATCGCTCGGAGCACTTTGGAGTTTGAGCTTTGCCAAGAATGACTGCATGTCGTCTGCCCCAGCGGATTCGGTGCTATCGAATATTTCGTACACCGGTGCTTCGGTGGCGGTGGCAAGCGCAACGCCGCTGGGCGTGACGGTTTCGAACTCAATGCGCGCGGGAGCGGTGCCGTTTCCCGTCTGATCGCCAAAGTAGACGGTCTGGCCGGGCTCGATGGCGCTGTAGGTTTTCTCATCCGTAAAGATCAGGTTGTCATCCGCGTCGTATCCGTAGACCTTAATGGTGGGAAATGCGATAGCGGCAGGGCCGTCGGAGTTTTTAAGGCCGATGCCAAAGTGGACGTACCCGTGCCCATCAACCGACCAACCTGATTCCGCGATCGAGAGCTCGGCGGACAAGTGGCTGGTACCGCTTGTTGAATTTGTTTTTTTGGATGTCGAAACGCCATCAGACTGGCCGACTTGCGATGAGGACGTGGGCCCGTTGTCGTTTTCTCGGCCGGCGTGGAACGTCGAGATGGCAATCGCGCCGACTGCCATCAGCCCGGCAAGCATTGCAGTGACGAGTGCCAGTTTTAGCAACAAGCCGCCAAAGGTCTGCGTCCTGCTTTTGTCTGGGTTGCGCTTAGGCGCATTCGTGCCCGCTGCCATTTGGGCATGGCCGGTTTGCTCGTCTGTGCCAGAAGATGCCCCATCGTTTCCCGGTTGAGACGAGCCGGCGAGCACTTCTGCCATCTCGGTCGCAGACTGGAATCGCGCGCTTGGCTCAAACGAGCAGGCACGCGTGATGGCATGGACCAGCGTCGCGGGTGCATGTTCAAGAATCGACTTAAGCGCTTGCTCGTAAGCCTCATCGTCGGGCCGGACACCCGTAAGCGCAAAGCCAAGAACGCGTCCGATGGAGTAGACATCACTTCGCGCGTCAGTCTGGGCAAAGCCGTATTGTTCGGGCGAGGCAAAGCCCCAGGTTCCGAGGGAGGTCGTGTCCTTGCTCGCCCCCTCGACGCGCATGCGGGCGATGCCAAGGTCGATAAGATGCGCTCCGTCCGCAGCCATCACGATATTGTTGGGGGAAATGTCACGGTGGACGATGCCGTGCCTGTGGAGCTCCTCGGCTGCCTCGCAAAGCTCGATACCAAGCGATGTTGCCTCTTCCGGCGTCAACGACCCATCGGTTTCGATAACTTTGGAAAGCGCCCGACCCGGCACAAAGTCGTAGACGACAACAAAGTGCTCGGGAAGTTCGTAGGTCGCCTCGACGCGGGGAAGGCGGGGCGAGCTGCATTCGGTGAGTGCCGACCATACATTGCGGCGGGCAAGCTCTTGTCGAATCTTCTTTCGCACGAAGGGACCGGCTCCGTCAATCGTGACGAGTTCAGTAATGCCGTCTTCGCCGCGTGCGAGCACCTGCTCGACGCGATAGGTGTCGTCAAGACTCATGGCATGCATGAGCTGGTTGTCGTTCAAGCCGTCCTCCCTTCATGGTAGCTGGGCAAATGCCCT
Source organism: uncultured Collinsella sp. (assembly GCA_900551015.1). Lineage (GTDB taxonomy): Bacteria > Actinomycetota > Coriobacteriia > Coriobacteriales > Coriobacteriaceae > Collinsella. The sequence goes on along the minus strand of URUI01000004.1, from coordinate 4,853 downwards.
AAGAATGATATGACAACGATTGTTCTGTTTGTTCAGTTGGCAACTGAATCGCGTATGGAGAGGATAGCGTTACGGGGCTCGCACAGACGTGGGTGTTTATTTGAGTGGGTTGGTTCCCAAAAGCGTTTTTTCACCCAAGCGGTAGAGTTCGTCATCGGTGCAAGCACGACTCATGCCGCGTTCGATGCACCAGATGACGATGGCGTCGCGACGATCCTTGCACCAAAGTTCAGCGACGCTGTCAAGTCTCAGAAGGCGCTGCGTCTCTCGAAGTGTGCAGCCGATGCCGAGTGCCAACATGATGGCGTGGTCGCGGCCGGGGCGGCTTTTGCCGGCAAAGATGTCGTACACAACGGTCGGGTTAAGGCCCGAGTTGCGTGCGACGTCCGAGCGCTTGATGCGGCGCTCGTCGATGAGGCAGCGCAAGTACGAGGGAAGCGTTTGGTCGACGGTTTCGCCTTCGTCAAGATAGGCGTCGATGCTCGAACTGGCCAATAGCCGCTTGAGCAGGTCTTCCGTCAAGTGTTCGCGTTTGTTCTGAGTTGCCAAGGGGGCTCCAATCATCGTCTCGACTTTAGAGTATATCGATAGGGCGGTCGCGGGGCGCATGGGGCGAGTGGACGCCGCGGCTTGGAGGATGCCTGTTTACCCTGGTGAATTCCGAAGCAAATGAAAATACTTTACTTAGTTAAAGAAAAGCGTTTTATCCGATGCGTGTGCGGAGTACAATCTCGTGCATGCGAATCGACGTGCCATCGGCTTTGATGCTGTCCGTGTGTCCCGTCCGGCTCTACGCTCCGGGCGTGCGACGTTGCGACGCGGTCGGCCCCGGTCCTTGCGTGCGGGTTCGCGAGTATGCAACTGTGTATGTAAGGAGCGACATATGACTGTCGAGAAGAAGGATATCGATTGGGGTAGCCTCGGCTTTGGCTACATGAAGACCGATTACAGCTACGAGGCTCATTGGAAGGATGGCGAGTGGGACGAGGGCGGCCTGACTACCGACCACACCCTGCATGTCTCCGAGTGCGGCGGCATCTTCCATTACTGCCAGGAGGTCTTTGAGGGCCTGAAGGCCTACACCGCCGAGGACGGCAGCATCGTCTGCTTCCGTCCCGACATGAACGCCGAGCGTATGTATAACTCTGCCCAGCGCCTCGAGATGCCACCGTTCCCCAAGGACAAGTTCGTTGAGGCCGTCAAGCAGGTCGTTTCTGCCAACGCCGCCTGGGTTCCGCCTTTCGGCTCCGGCGCGACCCTGTACGTGCGCCCGTTTATGATCGGCTCCGGTGACGTGATCGGCGTGGCTCCCGCTCCTGAGTACACGTTCCGTATTCTCGTGACCCCGGTCGGTCCGTACTTTAAGGGAGGCCTTAAGCCCGTCAAGCTGCGTGTTTCCGAGTACGACCGCGCCGCGCCGCACGGCACCGGCAACATCAAGGCCGGCCTCAACTATGCCATGTCCCTCAAGCCCACGATGGAGGCTCACCGCGAGGGCTATGCCGAGAACTTGTATCTCGACTCCGAGTCGCGCACCTATGTCGAGGAGACCGGTGGCGCCAACGTCCTGTTCGTGAAGGAGGACGGCACGCTCGTCGTTCCGCAGTCGCACACCGACTCTATCCTGCCCTCCATCACCCGTCGCTCGCTCGTTCAGGTTGCTCAGGACCTGGGCATGACCGTTGATCAGCGCCCCGTCGAGTGGGCCGAGGTCAAGGCCGGCACCTTTGTCGAGTGCGGCCTGTGCGGCACCGCTGCCGTCATCTCCCCGGTTGGCGAGATTGACAACAAGGTCAACGGCGCCGACGAGACCGTGACCTTCCCGGCCGGCTACACCGAGATCGGCCCCGTGATGAAGAAGCTTCGCGAGACCTTGACTGGTATCCAGTCCGGTGCTGTCGAGGATAAGCACAACTGGGTCTATACCGTGGCGTAAGCTGCCACAGCTGTTCGGCCCGAGGGCAACCTTCCTTTCCGGCGCGTCCTCGGACATGAAAGAACCTCCGCTGCGCACTTCGTGCGGCGGAGGTTCTTTCGTCCTGCGGAGTGCGCCGGAAAGGAAGGTTGCCCTCGGGCCTGCGTTACCTCGGCGCTGCCGTTACAGGCAATATAGATCTGAATTAAAGATGGCGCGCGGCCTTTTAGGCCGCGCTTTTGTTAAAGGCTTTAGCCTGTGCGGGGCGCGCAGCGCGCCGCATCAGAAACCACCCGCTATGCGGGTGGGGGCAACCGGCTTTACAAAGCCGCCCCCTCGCCGGACACTTGCGATTGTTCAGGCCGCAAGGAATCCGAGTCGAGAGGGCGGTGGTGGCGTATGGCCCAGAAGGCCTACAGCCTGTCGCACACGAAGTGGATGTGCAAGTACCACGTCGTGTTCACGCCGAAGTATAGGCGCAAAGTCATCTACAACCAAATAAGGTCCGAGCTTGGGGAGATCTTCAGGAGGCTCTGCCAGTACAAGGGGATAGAGATCATCGAGGGGCACCTGATGCCCGACCACGTCCACATGCTGCCGGCGATACCGCCGAAGTACAGCGTTTCGAGCGCGATGGGCTACCTGAAGGGGAAGAGCTCGCTGATGGTATTCGACAGGCGCGCGAACATGAAGTACAAGTTCGGCAACAGGAAGTTCTGGGCCGAGGGCTACTACGTTTCCACCGTCGGCCTGAACGAGGCGACGACCGCGAAGTGCATCCGGGAGCAGGAGAAGGCCGACATCGCGCTCGACCGGCTGAGCGTCAAGGAGCACGAGGACCCCTTCGATAGGGGGCCGGGGCGCAAATAGCGCCGGTTTGACCGGCCCGTCACGGGTCAACCTGCAGTGCGGCCCGAACCCCGTGAGGGCCGGCGCCTTTAGACGCGTGCCGGAAACCCAAGGGTTATACCCTAAGAGCAAACCACCCCTTTTAGGGGTGGTTTTGATTTGGTTCGCGCCATGTGGGGGGTGGTGGCGACGTGCATTTTTGCGAGTATTCTGCAATCGAAGGCCCCTGCATACCGGCCTCGGGCAAAAAATCGGGATTTCTCGATGTTTTCTACGAATGATGGGCGGGGTTATGGGCTGACAGCGTTTGATTTGCAGGGATATTTGCGCTCTTTGGCATTTATCGCGGCGCCCGAAGCCCTTGGTTATGTTGAATACTCCTAAAAATGCACGGCACTTAGAGGGGGACCTTCGCGAAAAAGGAAACCGCCCCGTCGAAGTATGCATTCGACAGGGCGGTTTATGCATTTGGCCGATTAAAGATGCGCTGTCAAACTACTAGAACTTGACGGTCGGGGCCTGGCGGGCTGCTTCGGCGGCCTCGAAGCCCTGGCGCTCCTTAAACTGGAAGATGCCGGCAAAGATGACAGCCGGGAACGTCTGGATGGCGTTGTTGTAGCTGAGCACGCAGTCGTTGTAGCTCTGGCGTGCATAGCTAATCTTGTTCTCGGTATCCTCGAGCGATGCCTGCAGCTGCGTAAAGTTGGTGTTTGCCTTCAGATCGGGGTAGGCCTCGGCCACGGCGAAGAGCTGGCGCAGCGCATCGGTCAGCACGTTGTCGGCTTCCATCTTGGCCTCGGGCGTGGTGGCCTTGACGGCGGTGTTACGCGCGCTGATCACGGCGGAGAGCGTCTCTTGCTCGTGCTTGGCGTAGCCCTTGACGGTCTCGACCAGGTTGGGGATCAGGTCGTTGCGGCGCTGCAGCTGCGTATCGATGTTCTGCCAGGCGTTATCGATGCGGTTACGCTTGGTGACCATGTTGTTGTAGATGCCGGCGATGGCGCAGACAATCACAATGACAACAACGATGCCGATGATGACGGTAATCATGATGTCTCCGTTTCGAATGGCCGCGGCGGCATGCGCCAGCTGCCGTTGGTATAACGCTACTAGTATACCCGCAACGTTTTGCCGTGCCGAACTTTCCGGTAAGCGTTATGTTTTCGGCGGGGTCGGCACCGGGGTAAAACGCGCGAGGTACAGGTGTAAGATATGCGACAGATTGACGAGTGTTGTCTTTGCCCTGAGGATGGCGATACCAGTGGACCTTCGCATTAAGAAAACCTACCGTGCCCTGTTCGATGCTTTCACCGAGCTTCTCGAGGAGCATCGTTTTGAGGACCTGACGGTTGCCATGCTGTGCGACCGCGCCATGATTCGCCGCACGACGTTCTACAAGCACTTTCGCGACAAGAACGATTACTTTGCCTTTTATATCGATGAGCTCATGTCCGGCTTGCCGCAAAAACAGCCCGATGAGGCCGGCACAGTGTCTGCCGAGGACGTGCGCGCGCTCCGGCACGCGATTTTGGACGATGCCATGGACCTGATTCTGGCCCATGAGCAGCTCATGGACAACATTTTGGCGAGCAGCATGTCGGGAATGCTGACCAACGTTATTTGCGACCGTATTGCCCGCTCCATCCGCGAGCGTGTGATGAACGTGCTTGCCGAGGATGCCCTGGCCCCCGTGTCACTCGAGACGACGTCTGAGTTTGTCGCCGGCGGTATTATTCGACTTTTCACGATATGGTGGGAATCGGGCCACGATCTTGAGCGTCGACCCGAGATGGCCGACGTGGTCGATGCGCTGTTTGAGCGGACCATGACACCGGTGCATCACTAAAAGTGGCGGAGAGAGGGGGATTCGAACCCCCGGAACGCTCTCGCGCTCAACGGTTTTCAAGACCGCCGCATTCAACCGCTCTGCCATCTCTCCGTGAGTCGTAATGATAGCATCGTTTTGAATTTGCAACAGGGAAGGCGAACGATGACGATCACCGAAATCGACGAGAAGTTCATGCGCGAGGCGCTGGCCGAGGCGCGAGCCGCCGCGGCGGTGGGCGAGGTGCCCATCGGAGCCGTAGTG
>URUI01000003.1 GCA_900551015.1 uncultured Collinsella sp. | reverse complement strand
CGATTCGGTCGCACGGAGAGCATTTCCCAGTTGACAAAACTATAGGAACACCCCCCTGCAACGATCGGGTGTTCCAAGCGATCTCCATGAGCTCCGAGACGCGCTATCCGTTTATCCTCAATCTCGATACGGGAGAATCGCAATGGTCGGTTAACGCCGTGCGCGATTTTGACCTGCCCTCCCAGCACCCTTTTAACTCACTCGACATGTGGCTCGCCCGCGTTCATCCCGAGGACCGCGACAACGTACGTGCCGAGCTCGACATGGTGATAAACGGCACGTGGCACTTCCACTACATGCAGTATCGCGTAATGGATGCCACCGGAAAATACGTGCTTTGCGACTGCACGGGCTACCGCTTAGACGGCACCGATACCGAGCCCGGCATGTATGTGGGCATTATCATCAACCGAAGCTTGGCAGATACGACCGATTCCGTGACCAGCTTGGGCGATATTCACGCCCTGGTCAACGCCATTGGCGAAATGCGTCGCGTGGCGCGCAAGGCTGGTTTGATCGCCATCAAAATCGACGATATCGCTCAGGTCAATGCCCGCTTTGGCTTTGACGCGGGCGACCGCGTTTTGGCAGAAAGCGCCGCCTGCCTCATGGAATGCTCGCGCGGCAAGGGTCGCCTGTTCCGCTCGACGGGGCCGATGTTCGTGGCGCTTTTCGACGACTTTGATTCCGAAGAGACCGACGCGATCGCAGACGAAATCGAGCGGTTCCTGGGTTCCCCCGTGCTCATCGGCCCGCTTGAATATCAGCCGCCCATTCGCGTGGCCACGCTTCATCTGGACGCTGTCGATCGACAGCCCGTTTCCATTTTGAACGAGCTCAAAGCGCTGCTTGAAGAGGCGCCGCAAGTACCAGGCACCAAGCTGGACTAACGTCGTGGGGCGCGATGTGAAACACAAGCCGTTTCACATCGCGCCCCACGCCATCTACCCTCTCGTGCGATAATCCTCCGCAGAAGTCACCGACAACAGAGGGAGTTTGTGATGAAGGTTCTTTTGGTCAATGGCAGTCCCAAGGCAAACGGCAACACCGCCCGCGCACTCGCCGAGGTCGCCGAGCAGCTCAATGCCGAAGGCATTGATACCGAGGTGTTTCAGCTGGGCGCCAAGCCCATTCGCGATTGCATCGGTTGCGGCCAGTGCAGCAAGCTTTGCGGTCGCTGCACCTTTGACGACGACGTGGTGAACGAGCTCATCGCTGCCGCCGAGCAGGCAGATGGCTTTGTCTTTGGCTCACCCGTCTACTATGCGCACCCCAGCGGACGCATCCTCTCGGCCCTCGATCGCGCCTTCTATGCAGGCGGGCATGCCTTTGAGCACAAACCCGGCGCCGCAGTCGCCGTCGCCCGTCGCGGCGGCACGTCGACCACGTTCGATGTGCTCAACAAGTACTTCACCATTAAGCAAATGCCCGTAGTTGCTTCCACCTACTGGAACAACGTGTTTGGCCGCGTGCCCGGCGACGCCGATGGGGACGCCGAGGGCCTTGCCACTATGCGAAACATCGGCAAGAACATGGCCTGGCTCCTGCGCTGTATCGAGGCAGGACAGGCCGCCGGTATCAACGCACCCGAAGCCGATCGCGCAACGACCAACTTCATTCGATAGAGCGGCGGGGCCATGAATATTCAAATCTTCGGGACTAAGAAGTCGTTCGATACCAAGAAAGCACAGCGCTTCTTCAAAGAGCGCCGCATTAAGGTGCAGTTTATCGACCTTAAGGAAAAGGAGATGAGCAAGGGCGAGCTCACGAGCGTGATGCAGGCGGTCGGCGGCATTGACAAGCTGCTCAACCCCAAAGCCAAGGACGAGGAGACGCTCGCGCTCATCCAGCACCTCACCCCTAGCCAGCGCTTCGACAAGTTGCTCGAAAACCAGCAGGTTCTAGCCGAGCCCATCGTGCGCAACGGCAAAAAGGCCACCGTCGGTTATTGCCCCGATGTATGGGGAGCCTGGGAGTAGCCTGTGTTATTTGCCGGCGCATGGGTATAAGAGCAGGCGTTTGGCATAAGATTCAACTGTAAGCCATGTCTAACAAAGGAGGGCACATGCCCAACAAACCCGTGAAGATCATCATGCTTACCGGATACCTCGGTGCCGGCAAGACCACGCTGCTCAACCACATCCTCGCTAACGACGGCGGCATCCGCGCCGCCGTGATCGTCAACGATATCGGCGAGATCAACGTCGACGCCAGCCTCATCGCCGACGGCGGCCTTTCCGAGACCGACGACCTCATCCCGCTCACCAACGGCTGCATCTGCTGCACACTTTCGGATGACCTGGCCAACCAGCTGCAGGGCATCGCCGATTCGGGCAACTTCGACTACATCATCATCGAGGCCTCGGGTATCTGCGAGCCTATCCCCATCGCCTACACCATCTCGAGCTTCTGCGACGAGGCCAAGGTGGGCGGCGAGCCCAAGCTCGCGCTCGACAACATCGTGGCCGTGGTCGACTGCGCCCGCATGTACGACGAGTTCAACGGCGGTCGCGACCTGCTGGCCGAGGATATCGACGAGGACGACATCGAGAGCCTGCTCATCCAGCAGATCGAGTTCTGCTCCACGCTGATCCTCAACAAGACCGACACCGTGAGCCCTGAGCAGATCGCCGAGCTCAAGGCCATCGTGCGCAGCCTGCAGAAGGACGCCGTGATCGTCGAGGCCCAAAACGGCGAGGTCCCCATGGAGGAACTGCTCGATACCGACCGCTTCGACTTTATGCGCGCCTACAACTCCGCCGCCTGGATCGAGGCTATGGAGCATCCCGAGGAGCACGACGACCCCGAGGTGCTCGAGTACGACATCGAGACCTTTGTGTACTCGCGCCGCAAGCCGTTTGACCTGCAGAAGTTCACCGATTTTGTTGAGCAGGAGTGGCCCGACGAGGTCATCCGCGTCAAGGGTCCGCTGTGGCAGGCCAGCAATCCGGACATGTGCTACATGTTTGAGCAGGCCGGCCACCAGATGCGCCTGATGGAGAACGGCCTGTTTGTCGATTCCGCACCCGAGGGCGAAAAGCAGAAGATCATCGACGAAAACCCCGAGATCATGCAGATTTGGGACGACGAGACGGGCGACCGCATGACGAGCCTGTGCATCATCGGCCGTCACATGGACAAGGATGCGCTCATCGCCTCCCTCGATGCCTGCCTGACCGACTGGCACCGCGCCTAGGTTTATCCAAGCGGGCATTTTTCCGCCTACGTAATCGCCAAACCACCACGAAGGTGCCTGTCCCCTTCGTGGTGGTTTTTCGTTCTGAGCCAAGGAGATTCATGTTCAACATTGTGCTGTATGCGCCCGAGATTCCGGCCAATACGGGCAATATCGGCCGCACCTGCGTGGTTACCGGCGCCCGCCTGCATCTGGTGGAGCCACTGGGCTTTTCACTCGACGACAAGACGGTGCGTCGCGCCGGCCTGGGCTACTGGCAAAACTTGGACGTGACGACCTATGCCGGCTGGGAGGATTTTCTTGCGCGCAACGGCCTCTCCCCCGCCGACGAGCGCCTGCATCTGCTGACCAAAAAGGCACGCCGCACCTATGCGCAAAGCACCTACCGCGATGGCGACTACTTGGTCTTTGGCAGCGAGAGCTCGGGCATTCCCGAGCCACTGCTTGCCGCGGCGCCCGAACGCTGCGAGCGCATCCCCATGCTGCGCGATTGCGACTCACTCGATAACGCCGAGGCTTGGGAAGCCCACGAGGAATCGCTGGGGCATACCGAGGACAGCCACGAAGCCATCCTGCAGCAGGATATCTGCGGCAACTTCGTCAATCCGGACGACTACCGCATCAGCGCACTCAACCTCTCCAACAGCGCCGCCATCGTCCTCTACGAGGCCCTGCGCCAAACAGGCTTTCCGGGAATGTGACAAAGGGATTGTCCCTTTGTCACATTCAAGCGCCATGTCGATGACACACACGCCTAATTGATGCTCTGAATAACGGACCATCGCTTTTAATCAGAATTAACTAGAATAAAATGAAGTTAAACGGAGGTGTGAAAGGAGAGCCTTGTGGAATATCTCGAGAACCCGTTTACCCCCAGTTTTGGTGAGGTTCCTGCTCATCTCGCTGGCAGACAACAGATTATTCGGGATTTGGACCGTGCCTTCTTGAGCCAGCGCAGGCGCCCGGAATTGACCTCGATCTTCTCAGGCGCGCGCGGAACCGGTAAAACCGCTCTCATGTCATCCCTCGCGACAAGGGCAGAATCCCACGGCTGGATAGCCGTAAAGACGACCGCGCTCTCGGGAATGCTTGAGGAAATCGAGTTCGGGGCGAAACGTGCTGCAGGCCATCTCATCGACCCGTCTAACAACTTCAAAGTCACCGGTCTCGGAATTGCACCATTCGGCAGCATCGAGGTCAATCGCGTTCATGATGTCTCAACCTGGCGCTATCGCATGAGCGACATCATCGACCAGCTCAACGAGGCGGGCACCGGACTGCTCGTCACGGTTGATGAGGTCGATCCGACGCTCGACGAGATGATTCAGCTCGCGGCCACGTATCAGCACTTTGTGACCGATGGAAAACGCGTCGCCCTGCTCATGGCGGGACTTCCCAACAACGTCTCGACGTTGCTGAACCACAAGACGGTCTCGTTCCTTCGTCGCGCCCAGCAATATCATCTGGGTCGCATTGCCGACTATGACGTACGCGAGGCCTTGATTCGCACGATCCAGGAAAACGATCGCCTGGCAGATGCTGAGGGAATCGATAGAGCCGTTCGCTCGATCTCTGGTTTTCCCTTCCTATTGCAACTCGTAGGCTACCGTGCCTGGGATCTCACAAGCGATTCGAAGGAAATCTCGTCACGCGACTTTGACCTGGGAATCAAAATCGCGCGCGACGAGATGGACGACCGAATCCTCGCGGCAACCTATCGGGAACTCACTGCAGAGGACAAGCGATTCCTCATCGCCATGCTCGATGACGAGGAAGAGTCCACCACCGCCGACCTTGTCGAGCGCCTTAAGCGTTCGCCGCAGCAGGTCTCCCGCTACCGACGCCGCATGATAGATGCCGGCATCATCGGGGAACGAGGACGAGGGCTCGTCGCATTTGAATTGCCATTCTTCCGCGACTATCTCGCGGCTCAATGCGTGAAATAGAAGTCAATGCGACAAAGGAGTGCCCCTTTGTCGCATCGCCTATAGATAACAACCGGTAATGCTCTTGGAGCAAGCAGCGATATCCGCCGGCGTGCCGGCGCACACGATTTGCCCGCCCGCGTCGCCACCGCCCGGGCCCATGTCGATTACGTAATCGGCGTTACGGATAAGGTCGAGGTCGTGCTCGATCACGACAACTGTGGCGCCTTTGGCAACGAGGCCGTCAAATACACTCAGCAACACCTGAACATCGAGCGGATGCAGGCCGATCGTGGGCTCATCGAATACGAATACGGCATCATCCTGCACGCGGCCCATCTCGCTCGCAAGCTTAAGACGCTGCGCCTCGCCGCCCGAGAGCGCCGGCGTGGGCTCACCGAGCGTGAGATAGCCCAAGCCCAAGTCGTGTAAGGTCTGTAAGCGCGCCTGAACTTTCTTGAGACCCACCGTGGCGTCGAGGGCCTCGTCCACACTCATATCCATGAGCTGCGGCAACGTAAGCAGACTCCCGTCCTTGCCCTCGCGATGGATATGCGAAGCCGCGTCTGCATAACGTGAGCCGCGACATGTCGGACAGACGATCTCGACGTCGGGCAAGAACTGCACGTCGAGCGATATCGAGCCCGTGCCATCGCACGTAGGGCAGCGCAAGGCGCCAGTGTTGTAGCTAAATGCGCCCGCCTTGTAGCCGGCTGCCTTGGCCTCGGGCGTACGGGCGAAGGCGCGACGTAGCTCATCATGGATGTCAGCATAAGTTGCCACCGTCGAGCGCACGTTGGCGCCGATAGGCGTAGCGTCAATCAGATTTGCACGGGCAATGCCCTCGGCATCGACCCAACGCACGTGCCCCGGCAGGCGCTCGCCGGCTGCCTGCGCCTTGAGTGCCGGAATGAGCGTCTCGAGTACCAACGTCGTCTTACCCGAACCCGAAACGCCCGTCACCGCGACCAAGCGACCGCGTGGGATATCAACTTCGAGCGGCTTGACGGTATGGATGGCATCGGTCGCCATGCGGATATGGCCTAGGTCGAACATTTCGTCGTCAGCCACCTGCGGGCGCAGACGCTTGGGGTCCGAGCGCAAGAACGGCGCGATGCGGCTGCCCTGCGATTGTTCTACCTCGTCCACCGTGCCTGCAGCGATCACATTACCGCCGCCTGCTCCGGCAACGGGGCCCATCTCAACCAGATAGTCGGCTTCCGCTAGTACGCGCGTATCGTGGTCGACAACAACCACGGTGTTGCCGTCATCCACCAGATCGCGCATTACGCCCACCAAGCCGTCGACATTGGCAGGATGCAAGCCAATCGAAGGCTCGTCCAGCACATAAAGCACGCCCGTCGATCGGTTGCGCACCACGCGGGCGAGCTGCACACGCTGGCGCTCACCCGTGGAGAGCGTAGCACCGGCGCGGTCGAGCGAGAGGTAATCGAGCCCCAGGTCGACCAGGCGACGAGCCGTGCTCAAAAACGAATCGCAGATATCCACTGCCATGGGCTGCATCTCGGCCGGCAAGGATGCGGGCACCCCGCGCACCCACTCAATCGCCTCACCCAACGTCATGGCCGCGGCCTGCGCCAGATTGATACCGCGCACCTGGGGCTGGCGCGCAACCTCGGAGAGACGCGTGCCGCCGCAGTCACGGCACGGGCCCTCGCGCAAAAAGCGAGCCACGCGCTTTAGTCCCTTATCGTCCTTAACCTTGGCGAGCGCATTCTCGACCGTATAGACGGCGTTGTAATAGGTAAAGTCGAGCGGCGTGGCGCCCTCGCCGTTTTTGGGAACGTAAAGAATGTGCTTCTTAACCGCCGGACCATGAAACACGGTATCGCGCTCGGCAGGCGTGAGCTGGTTAAACGGCACGTCGGTGCGCACACCCATCTCGCCAGCCACCTGCTTCATCAGATCCCACATGAGCGTGCCCCAGGGAAGCACCGCGCCCTCGTTGATGGTCTTTGACTCGTCGGGCACCAGACTCGCCTCGTCCACCTCGCGCATGACGCCGGTACCGCCGCAGGTAGGACACGCGCCGCCGCTGTTAAAGGCCAGGTCCTCGGCGCCCGGCGCGTAGAACTCGTGACCGCATGCGGGGCACGTGAGCGACAGGCCCGCAGCCACGTTAAGGCTCGGCTCCACACGCGCCCCACAATGCGGGCACACGTGATGGGCGCAGCGGCTAAAGAGCAGACGCAGGCTATTGTTGAGCTCGGTCATGGTGCCAAAGGTCGAGCGCACGCCCGGCACACTGGGACGCTGATGCAACGCGAGTGCCGCCGGCACGTGCAGCACCTCGTCCACCTGAGCGTGCTCGGCCTGCGTCAGACGACGACGGGTATAGGTGCTGAGCGCCTCCAGGTAACGGCGCGAGCCCTCGGCATACAGAACCCCCAGCGCCAGCGAGCTCTTGCCCGAGCCCGACACGCCGGCAATACCCACGAGCCTTCCCAGCGGGATATCGATATCGATGTCCTTGAGGTTGTGCACGCGCGCGCCACGCACCTCGATAGCCTGCGGGCTCATCTTCTGTTCCGTCACTTTTATCACCCTACTCATGCCATAAAATGCGTTCGCGGATGTACTCGCCCAGCATGGGCACGGCAAACCGGACGAGGCCGTATCCGGCGGCCTCGATGACGCGCTCGCGAATCAGGCTTGCGCGATATTTACTCGCCCAGCTCTGGGTGCGATCGCAGCGCTCAATGATATCCGCCATGCGCGTCGGTTTGTCCTCGTCAACCGCCATGGCCTCGATAAAAAGGCGCTGTGGACTGCGCAGCCCGTAATACAGGGGCGTATCGACCGCTTCGTAGAACTCGGAGACGGCATCCGCATGGCCATCCTCGACATCGCGCCTTTCAATGACCTGCGAGTTGCGCCGGACAGCAGAGCGCCACATGTAATATCCCACCAGCTGAACCATATAGGGATGCCCCATACTCTTGCGCGCCGCAAGGTCCGCCGTCTCCGCGTCAACGTAAAGACCAGCGTCTTTAACCGTCTGGATATATGAATCGCGCACCTTGGGCAAAGAAATCGCCCCCAACGTACGCTGCTGGGCGCGCCGTAAAAACGTCACGCTCGGCTCTTCGAGCAAATCGTCAACCATACTGGGTAAGCCGGCGAACACCAGCGCAAGACCGCGCTGGTCGCTATCGGACAAGCCCGTGGCATCCTGATCTCCGAGCACCTGCTGATAGAGAACGGCAAGAGCCGCCAACTCCTCGATAGACGCGGACTGAGCCTCGTCAATCGCAAACAGGATGCCCTTACCTGGACCGAGCTTCTTGAGGCGCTCGTTGACCAACCCCCGCAACGTCTCGCCCTTTGCCCGCGCCGCCTCGACCGACATCCGGCCAAACGACGGCCCAAACTCCATTGACGTCACAACGGGTTTATTCGAGCGAAGCGCGTCGGCCAGGCGATCGCACAAGCCAAGCGAAGCGGAATCGGAGACAACCGCCCATCCGCGCTCATTGGCTAGACGTTGCAGCTCCCACAGGAGAACCGTCTTGCCGCAGCCGCGGTTTCCCGTAATGAGCATGAGCCTGCCCGGCGCTCCGGCGCCGTTATCGAGCCCTTCCTCAAAATCTTCGATGACCGACTCGCGACCGATGAGCACCGGAGGCCGCTTACCAGCCGTTGGCTTAAAGGGATTTGGATTCATGTCGGCCTCCTCGGATTGGCAAACGCTGATAATAGTTATACCAACTTATACCGAGTTATACCGAGTTATACCAACTGAATGTGACAAGAGGACGGTCCCTTTGTCACATGTAGCCGAAAAATTCTGCGTCGGCGGGGCGATAGGGGCGGAAGGTGGCAGGATCGACCTTTACGTGCGCCGCGGCGGGTACGTCGTACCATTTGACCGTGTAACCGGCGCCGTGGGCGCAAAAGACCGAATCGGGCGTGTTGGGCAGATCGGCCTCGGGCTCGTAGGCGGCCGTCTCGATGACGCGCTCGGCATCATGGCAAGCCGCATAACCGGCGAACTCCAGGTACAGATGCCCGCGGCCGCTCGTGTAGGCAGCCACCTCCAGCGCGTAATCCTGTACCTCGGATGCCGGCACGCGACCCACAAGCTTCGCCCGGTCTCCCGCCATCGTCGGCGGCTCGTACTCGGCACCCATGCGCGTGGCATCCGAGAGCGCCCGGCCCACGCACTCCCCCGGCACCTCGAGCTCAAAGTGGTACCACGGCTCCAACAGCACGGCTGTGCCGGCCTCGCGCGCCTGCATCAAACCCTGGCGAATCGCGCGGTACGTGGCCTGGCGAAAATCGCCGCCCTCGGTGTGTTTGGCATGCGCGCGGCCGCCCGTGAGCGTAATGCGCACATCGGTGATGGGCGAGCCGGTCAGCACGCCCAGGTGGTCGCGCTCCATGGCGTTGGCGAGCGCCAGACGTTGCCAGTTAAGATCGAGCTCATCGGTCGAGGTCACGGTGCCAAAGTGCACGCCCGAACCCGGTGGCAACGGCTCCAGACGCAGATGCACCTCGGCATTGTGGCGCAGTGGCTCAAAGTGGCCCACGCCCTCAACCGGCTGCGAAATAGTCTCCTTATAGAGAATGCCGCCGGGCTCAAACGCAATCGATAGACCAAAGCGATCTGCCAACACCCGCTGCACGACCTCGAGTTGCACGGCGCCCATCAACTGCAAACGGATCTGCTCAAGATGCGTATTCCAGCTTACGCCGAGCATGGGGTCTTCGTCCGCCAACTCGGTCAGCGCTTGAAACACCGCATGGACATCGTGTTCGCCCGGCAGCACCGTATAGGTGAGGACTGGCGCAATGACGGGTGCATCGCCCGCGGGCTCCGCACCCACGGCGTCCCCCGGGCGAACGTGCGCGAGGCCCGTCACGGCGCAGATGCCGCCAGCGACAACTTCCTGGGCAAGCTCGTACTTCTCGCCGTTATAGATGCGCACCTGATCGACTTTCTGCTCCCATGCCTCGGCACCGGAGCGCCCCTCGATCATCTGTTTTGCACGCAGCGTGCCGCCGGTCACTTTTATCCAAGCCAAGCGCTCGCCGCGAACACCTCGGCTGACACGATAGACACGCGCGGCGAACTCCGAGGCCCACGCCTGCTCACGCATCAGCGTGCACATACCATCCAGCAGCTCGCCCACGCCCTGGTCCTTGAGCGCCGAGCCGGCAAAGCAGGGAAAGAGCCTGCGCTCGGCAACCATGCGCGACAGCGTTGCGATGGAAAGCTCACCCGTCTCAAGAAACTCCTCGAGGGCCGCCTCGTCCAACGCGGCAGCGTCCTCCCAAGCGGCGCCGCCCGCCAGCAGTTCGTTCGCATCGAGGCAGCCCTCGGAAAGGCGCTGCCCAAGTTGCGCCAGTAAAACATCGCGGCCAGGATTCTCCAAATCGATTTTGTTGATATAGATGAACGTCGGAATGTCATAGCGCGCAAGCAGGCGCCACAGGGTTTCGGTGTGCCCCTGCACGCCGTCGTTGGCGCCCACAACCAAAATCGCGTAGTCGAGTGCGCGCAATGTGCGCTCCGCCTCGGCAGAAAAATCGACATGCCCCGGCGCATCAACGAGCATGACGTGGGTATCGCCATGGTCGAGCACGGCCTGCGACGAGAAAATCGTAATGCCGCGCTCGCGCTCGATCGCGTTAGTGTCCAGATGCGAATCGCCATCGTCCACGCGGCCGCGCTTGCGAATGCGACCCGCGTTGAACAACATGGCCTCGGCCAACGTTGTCTTGCCGGCATCGACATGCGCCAAGATTCCAACGACCGCTTGTTTCGACATGGCTCTCCTCTTATTGCAAGCCCATCGCACGCGGCAACGGGCGCTCTCGTTCCACACTGGATGATACAATTTACGGGCCGGCGGGCGAAGCGGGCCCTGTCCCCCGACCGAGCTCATCGCCCCGCGTTGCCGCGCAGCGATTTTCGTAGGTTCGCGCCTTGCGAAAGCCGGCACCTCCCCTTTTTGTCTGCCCGGGTTCATCTGGAACGGCAGCGACGCGAGCCCCACAACAACGCGTTTTGCCAAAAAATGGCCCCACCCGGGGCCATTTTCATTTAGATGGAGTGTTGGTATGCGCCTGGGCGCTTATGCCTCGCGCAGCCAGTCGAACGCAACACGCGGCGTGCCGTCCGACACATGGATAATGCCGACACGCTCGAATCCCGCCTTGATGCTCGCACGCTGCATGGGCAGATTGTCCTGATGCGTGTCGATGCGCAGGTGATCGGCACGCTCTTTGGCAAAGGCGAACATCGCAGCCGCGATACCGTGCACGGTGCCGTCGGATGCCACACGGTGCAGCACGGCGTACGGAGTGTCGCTGCGCCACCGACCGTCCTCAATTACGTCATAGCACTCGTCCGGACCCGGTAAAAAGGCAAACGTCGCTACCACGTGACCGTCAACTTCGCACACATAGCTGCCACCAGCGGCGATATCGGCAGCCAGCTGCTCGGCCGAAGGCGTGCCCTCGGGCCACTGCGTGGCGTTGCCATGCGCGCGCATAAAGGCGCGGGCCGCGTCATAGATAGCCATGACGGCGGGAATGTCGGTATCGAGGGTTTTTCTGATCATCACGCGGCGACCTCACGTTTATTGGTATCACTTTGATTGAGCAATGATACCAGCGTTTGAAGAGGGGCGCGAAGCAGATGGGGAGCAAAAAGCGAGCCGCCTGGTCAAGGGCAAAGAGCGAGTTTTTGGGCGCTGCCACCGGCGGCGATATGAGCGATCTGTTTGCGCGCGAAGACGAGCGCCGCGACGCACTAGACGCCGAGCGCGATGAAGCCTGGCGCTACAAGTCGTGCGAACGCAAAAACCGTTACGACACGCGCGCCGAGGCCGAGGCAGTTATGGCCGACTGCGAAAACCGCGGGCGGCGCGGCCTTGCCTGCTACAAATGCGAATACTGCGGCGGATGGCATCTGACGTCGCACCCCTGGAAATAGACCCCGCATCGGCACGGCGCTGGCGAAGCGCCGGCCATCGCACGCAAGCTACGGGCGCGGCGGCACCAAAACATCGTAGCGAACGGCCTTGCCCGCAAGCTGATAGCTCGGCTTAACGCCGGCAAGCAGAGGCCCCTTCACCGGCCGCTTGATAACGACCTTGCGCGGGTGCGGTGCAAGCGCAGCTTCGACCAGCGTCTCCTCATCGGCGCACGGCTGCTCCAAATGGTGCAAGAGCTGGAACTTCTTTTTAACCGCCGCGCTCTTGGTGCGCTCGGGAAACATGGGGTCCAGATACACCACGTCGGGAGCCGCGAGCTCACCGCGCTCGACCAGCTCAGCCGTATGGCAAAGGCCGGCAATGCTGTCCTCGCCCGCATGTAAGCGCATACGCGCCACGGCAGCCGCAAGCGCCGGATCATCCGCCGCGCGGCCCAAGGCATCCTTGAGGAGCGCCGCGATCACGCAGTCCTGTTCATACAGATCGACGGTAAAGCCCGCTGCCGCCAGCAGCAGCGAGTCCTCGCCAAAGCCTGCTGTGGCATCAATCGCCCATGGTTGTTCGATGCCTTTTGTGCGCGCAGCCTTTACCAACAGCTCTTGCTGCAGACGACCCTGCTTGAGCCGTGGAAGTATGCGGCCAAAATCGGCACGCAACTCCATCGTGCCGTCGGTGAGCGTAAGGCCCTCGGACGTCCGCACGAGCTCGAGCCCAGCAGCCCGAGCAACAGAAAAGGGATCGACGACGCCCATGGACACTCCTTAGCAAGCAAAGCGGATACGTGAGCGCCGTTGATGTCGGCGCCCAACCGTCCACTATTGTCCCACATGCGACATGGCCCACAGCATCCCAATGCAAAGCACCGCCATCAATCCCGTGCACACGGCAGCGATCACAGAATCGCCCATGCGCTTTCCTAACGACCGCGGCTCGCGCGCTTGCCCTGTTCCGTACATCATGGCTCCTCCTTAGACCAACTCCTTGTTACGCCCTCATCATTGCAGCGCCGCACATGGGCTGCCATCGATTTGACTTACGTCCAGCTTTCCTTTTTGAAAGGTTGGACCGTGCAGGCAAGAGACGCTTTCAGGCGCATGCATCGCCGCGTTGAACTACAATGTGCTTCACCATATGTGCAGTACATAGGGTGCGCCAGGTTGGCGTACTCGTATCGAAAGGACCAGCCATGAGCTTCACTCGCAAGACTCTCAAAATCCTTGCCCTGATTTATTTTGTTCTGGGCATCGCCAGTCTCGTCATTGGAATCGCCGGCATCGCGACCGGCAAGTTCGAGTCCACCTACGGATCGAACGCCATGCTCGCCGCGGCCGTGATTATCGCCAAGGGCCTCATCGATCTTGCCGCGGGCGTTGCGGGCATCAAGGGTGCCAACAAGCCTTCGCAGGTTGACGGCGCGTTTAAGCTCGGTATCGTTGCTGCAGTCGCCACGCTTGCCCAGGCGGTGCTCACGCTTCCCGCGTTTGGCGGCGACGCCATCAACTTTGGCGCCTTTGTCATCGTGGTGTACGACCTGTTCTTTGTTCAGCAGGCCCACGCCGTCAAGGCCGAGAACAAGGACCGCCTGTAAGCGCTCGCTTCTCATAGCCTCTGCAGCCAAGCAACTAAAAAGGGCCGATCGCACATCTCCGCGGTCGGCCCTTTGCATTTGCCCAGATAAAACCTGCCAAAATAAACCTGTCCCTTTTTGGTAGGTTAGTGGCGGTACTCGGCGATGATGAAGTCGATATCGGTCTGAAGGGTGTCCAGGTTTGCCAGGCGCTCTTTGTCGGCAGGGCGCGTGCGGTAGTAGTACGGCGTCATCTGAAACACCGCCTCGATATCGGCCTGCGTCTGGAGCGTAATGTTCGCAGACACCCGTTTCGTGCCAACCAACTCGAGCTCGGTTGTCTGCGGCAACTTCTCGTCGTTGAGATACGGCGTGTCGTAGAGCACCTCCTTGAGCCCAAACAGATGCCGCGCACCCGGCACCACGGTGTAGAGCGAGCCCTCGGGTGCCAGCACGCGGGCAAACTCGCGCTCGTTAAAGGGGGCAAAAAGCTCGGTCACCATATCGAAAGCGCCATCAGCCACGGGGATGTCCTTCATGTTGGCCACGAAGTAGGTCGCATCGCCGCGCTTGGCAGCCAGGCGCACCATCTCTTTGCCCAAATCGAACCCGTAAACATCCGCACCCGGCACCGCGCCCATAGCGCTGGTGTAATAGCCCTCGCCACAGCAAATATCGAGCAAGGTCAGCTGCTTGTCCGTAGACACCCCGTGCTCTGCCGCCCGCGCGCGCACCAGCTCGACCATCGCATCGCGCAACGGCGCATAGTAACCGCGGTTCAGAAAGTCACGACGGCTGCGCGCCTGCGACTTGGGATCGCCCATGGAGTCGCCGCTCTTGGACGAGCGCAGCAGATACAGATAGCCCTCGCGCGCACGGTCAAACCGATGTCCGCCCGCGCATGCAGCACCGCGCTCGTCGTCCACCAACGGCTCATGGCAAACGGGACACAACAACATGGCAACTCCTTAGCGCGGACAACACAACGCCCACCATTGTCGCACGCCTCCCCCACCTAGTCATTGGGGACGTTCTTGTTCGACTAGTCATTTAAGAACGTCCCCGATGACTAGTCTGAAGGAGTGTCCCCAGCTGCCGGCGGAAAAGGAACGTCCCTAAGTGCCGGCTGGCTGCATTAGGAGTATCATCGTCTGCGCAAATAAGCACGAAAGAGCATATTAGAGATTGAGAGCGTATGGCAGACACCGCATCTAAGCACATTGACATGACCACCGGCTCGCTATGGCGCAATATTCCCCTGTTCGCCTTCCCCGTGGCCGCCACGAGCATCTTGGAGCAGCTGTCGAACCTCATCGCCACGGTCATCATCGGTAACTTCTCGGGCGACCAGGGAACCCTCGCCATGGCGGCGGTCGGCTCCAATGTTCCGCTTACCAGTCTTATGCTCAACCTTTTTATTGGCATGTCGCTTGGCTCCAACGTGGTCATCGCCAACGCTATCGGCCGCAACGATCAGAACATGGTCAAACGCGCCGTCCATACCTCGATTTTAATGGCGCTCGTGGGCTTTGTCGTCATCGCACTGGGCGAGATCTTTGCCGAGCCCATGCTCGCTGCGCTCAACGTGCCTGCCGAGACCATGCCGCTCGCTTCGCTCTACCTGCGCGTCTTTTTGCTCAGCATGCCCTCGATCTTGCTCTACAACTTTGAGGCCGCGATCTTCCGCTCCGTAGGCATCACCCGCATGCCGCTGCAGGCACTTGCCGTGTCCACCGTCCTCAACATTGGCCTGGACCTCATCTTTGTCCCCGTACTCCACTGGGGCGTCGCGGGCGTCGCCATCGCCACCGCCATCGCCTACACCGTCAGCGCCGCTACGCTCTTTATCCGCCTGCTCAAGACCGACTCCGTCGTCCGCGTCACCCCACGCGACTTAGGTTTAGACCCCGTCGCCCTCAAGCGCATCGTCAAGATCGGCCTGCCCGCCGGCATCCAAAGCGCTGTCTTTGCCGTCGCCAACATCATCATCCAGTCCGCCATCAACAGCTTGGGCACCGAGGTCATGGCGGCATCGAGCGCTGCCATGAGCCTGGAGTACGTGTGCTACAACCTGCTCAACAGCTTTAGCCAGGCCTGCACCACCTTTGTGGGACAAAACCACGGTGCCCGCCAAATCGACCGCTGCACCAAGACGCTCAAGGTCTGTCTGATCGAAGGCGGTATCGTTGCACTCACCACGATTATCGTTATCGTCGGTCTGGGGCGCGAGATCCTATCGCTCTTTAACAGCGACCCCAACATCGTCTCGATCGGCTACATCCGCGTGTGTTCGATCTTCCCTGCCTACGCCTTTAGCATGTTCTACGAAAACATGTCCGGCTACCTGCGCGGCTTTGGCATCTCGCTCATGCCCGCCCTCATCACCATGATCTGCGTCTGCGGTATTCGCTTCTATTGGGTATTCTGCGTGTTCCCGCATTTCCGCACCTTTGCGAACATCATGATGGTCTACCCCATCAGCCTGGGCACCACGGCGTTCTTTATGGTCGTGGCGGTACTACTCTGCCACCCGGCACGCACCTATCGCGCCGCCCAAGCCAAAGCGACAGCCCGCTAAACACCGCACTCAACGCCATGCCAGTCATTAATTGACAATATGCGAGCTCATATAGTCGATAAAGTGCCTCGTGGCGATAGGCATGGTGTCCCAGCTGCGCCAGGCTGCCACTACGTCACGCGAGGGAGCGTGCACGATGGGACGCACGCGAATATCGGCCCTCATGCCCTCGACGGTACGGCGATACAGCATACTCACGCCTAGGCCCTCCTCCACCATCGCCATGATGGTGTAGTCGTCGGTCACCTCGCTCGTCACGTGCGGCGACAGCCCATGCGCCGCGAATGCATCGAGCACCAGGCTCTGTTCGCCCTCATCCAGCAGCACAAACGGCTCGGACGCCAGGTCGGCGAGCGTCACCTTTTCCTTTGCCGTCAGCGGATGCGCGGCCGGCAACAGTGCCACCAACTCATCGTGATAGACCACGCGCTTCTCGAGCCCAGCAGTAAATCCGCGTGCCGTAAAGCAAAAATCAACCACGCCATCGTGCACCCACTGGGCATTGCGCGTGTAATCGCCCTGTTTGAGCGTAAAGCGTACACCCGGATGCAGGGCACCAAAGTCGCGGATCACGCGCGGCAACACGGTGCGGCTCACGTTGGTAAACGTTGCGATACGAATATCAGTCGAGGAGAGTCCCAGCAATTCCTGGCGCTTGCCCTCAAGCTCGGCCTCGGCAGTTACAATCTGGCGCAGATACGGCAGGTACTGCTTGCCGTCGCGCGTAAGCGAAACGCCCTGCTTGCCGCGCTCGATAAGCGTGGTGCCCAGCTCGCGCTCGAGCGCCTTGACGGCCTGGCTCACCGCACTTTGCGTATAGCCTAGCTCGTCGGCCGCGCCCTTAAGACTGCCGCAATCGACCACCATACATACAATCTGATATCGCGATGCCATCGTGCCTCCACATCGGTGTAGCCGTAAAACGTTTTGCCAGGGCTTTTTCTACCTACATTAGTATTGCTTAATCATACTGAAGATACATTCGCTTTACTACATCAAAATCTAGGAGCAGAATCCTTTTTTGCGAAACCGTTCTGTAACAAAAGGAGTCCCATGGATCGCAAAAAAGCAATCGCGCTCTCGTTTTCCGTTCCCGTCGCATGGGGCTTTTCGTACCCCCTCATGAAGATCGGCATGGACAGCATGAACGCCACGAGCATCGTTGCGCTGCGCTGCATCATCGCCTTTGTGGCCTGCCTGCTGCTCTTCCACAAGCACGCGCTGCGCATCAACCGCGACCTCATGGTTCGCGCCGCCATCATCGGCGCCATCATGGCAACCGAGCTCACCTGCATGTGCTTGGGCTCCAGCCTTACCTCCGCCTCCACCGCCGGCTTTTTGCAGAGCCTGACGGTCGTGATCGTGCCGTTTGCCAACGCCGCCCTGCTGCGCCGCGCCCCCGAGCGCAAAGTTCTCGTCGGCACCGCCATCGTCACCTGTGGCATGCTGCTGCTCTCGGGCGCCGACTTCACCAGCCTGAACCCGGGCGCGCTCATCATGTTGCTCTCGGCCTTTATCTATGCCGGCCATATCATTGTGGCGAAGCGCTTTGTCGAAGATGTCGACCCGCTGGCCCTGGGCGTTTGGCAGCTTGGCTTCGGCGGCTTATTCTCGGGTATCGCCGCATTCACCTTTGGCGGTTTCACGCTTCCCGGCACGCCGGGCGAGGTCGTGGTCGTCGTCGCACTCGCGCTCATCTGCTCTGCCTACGGCTTTATCACCCAAACGCTCGCGCAGCCCCACGTGCCCGCCGAGACCACAGGCTTTGCCTTCTCGCTCGAGCCGGTCTGCTCCGCTGTCTTCTCGTTCTTCCTGGTCGGCGAGGTCCTGAGCCCCATCGCCTTCTTTGGCGCCGCCCTCATCCTCACCGGCGTCATGGTGGCAACCGTCGAGCTCCCGCGTCTTCGTGCACACGGGCACGCTCGCATGGCAGGAGCGCCCGAGCGCGTCTCGTAGACCCCACTCCTTATACAGCCGCGGCATAAAGGCAACCGGTGCGCCTTTATAATAGATGCCAACAGAGCATCAGACGTAAAGGAGCCCCATGGACGCCGCGACCCGCGACCGCAACATAGCAACTTGGTTGGGCGATGCGCCGCAGCCGGTACGCGACACGACGAACCAGCTGCTCGAGCGCATCGCCCTTTTGCGTGCCGAGCAGACCATCTACCCGGCACAAGACGACATCCTCAATGCCCTCGCCTACACGCCGGCCGACCAGGTCAAGGTTGTCATCTTGGGTCAGGACCCCTATCACGGACCCAACCAGGCCATGGGGCTGTCGTTCTCGGTCCCCGCGTCGCAAACCAAGTTACCGCCGAGCCTGCGCAACATCTATAAGGAACTCAACGCCGATCTGGGCTGCCCCATTCCCGCCACGGGAGACCTAACCCCATGGGCACAGCAGGGCGTCTTGCTCCTCAACACTACGCTCACCGTGCGTGAGCATGCCGCGAATTCGCACGCCAAGCTGGGCTGGAGCACACTCACCGACTACGTTATCGAACGCTGCTGCCAGCTGCCCCAGCCGGTCGTCTTTTTGGCATGGGGACGCTTTGCCCAGCAAATGGTTGAGGGCAAGCTCGACGCGATCGGCGCGGGCAAGGCAACCGGCAAGTTCTGCCTGGCCTCTACGCACCCCTCGCCGCTTTCGGCCAACCGTGCCACGGCAGAACTCCCCGCCTTTATAGGGTCGCGCCCCTTCTCCGCTGCCAATCGGCTACTCGAACAGCACGGCTCGACCCCCGTCAACTGGACTTGCCTCGGCTAAAAACCGATACATCAAAAACGCGCCCGACGGCTTTCCATCGGGCGCGTTTCCTATTCGGGCCAAATAAATTGTGTGCGGCCGGCCTCGCCGCCATCGATCAGCAGGCTCTGCCCGGTCATAAACCGGTTGGTCACGCCCACAAAGTAGATCCACTCGGCGATCTCTTGGGCGGTGGCCCAGCGCTTAAGCGGCGTGAGCTCCATAATCTGGTTCCACAGGCGCTCGTCTTCCATCACGCAACGGTTGAGCGGCGTGATAACGCCGCCCGGGTCCACACTGTTGGCGATGGCCTGCGGTGCCAGGCGGTTTGCAAGGTTCTTGGTGTAGGCGATAACGCCGCCCTTGCTGGCGGCATAGGCGGGAAACTCCGATCCCGTATGTCCGCTCGCGGACCCCACATTGACCACGGATTTGATAGTCGGCGCCGGCTTGGCGGCAAGCCCCTCTCCCACAAAGGCGTAGCGCTCGGTCACGTTGATGGTGCCACACAGGTTGGCGGCGATATCGTCGGTCGAATCCTGCGCACCGGCAACGTTTACGATTACCTGGGGTTCAAGGTCGTCTGGAAACGAGTCCGGTTCGCGGACATCAACGATCAGATGGCGGTAGCGCTCGTGTTCGATCGCCGGCGACAGCAGGTCAAAGCCCACGACCTCGTGGCCCTCATCCAAAAAGCGCTGCACGCACGCGGCTCCGATACCGCCCGAAGCGCCCGTGATCAAAACCCGCATACTTGCTCCTTAGGCGGTTGCGTGGCGCTCGAGGTACTCGGAACCCACATTCTCGCGCTCCCAGCCGCGCACGACCTTGTAGCCCACGGGGCTCAGGAAGACCTCGCACAGCAGCTCGGCAACAGCGCCGGTCAGCGAGCACATAAGGACCTGTACCCAGGTCCAACCAAAGAACGTGTGGCTCACCACAATGGCAAAGACCAGGTTGTCGATAAACTGGCCAACACCCGTGGACACATAGGAGCGGAAGGCAAAGCTCGCAAAGTTATTCTTTTTGAGCATACGGCCGAGCGACTGGTTGAGCGTGGAGTTCACCACGGCAGAAACGAGCATGGCGAGCGAAGATCCAAACACCACGTACCAGGTGCCGCCGATGGTAGCATTAAGGGCGGTGTTGACCTCGATCATGCCCGTGTCATAGTAGGCGCCCCACATGCCGGGCGTGAGCGAGCACAGCCAAAAGCACAGACTCACGGCCAGGTTGACCGCCAGCGCGAGGATAGAGATTTTGATGGATGCCTTGGCGCCAAAGCGCTTGCAGATCATGTCCTGGCACAAAAACGAAACCCAGCTCACCACAAAGCCGCAATCGAGTGCCAGATACGGCAGGCTGATGAGCTCTTTGTTGGCCAGCAGGTTCATCATGATGACGCTCACGAAAAACAGCGAAACCGTTGCCGCGGGAATGCTCCGCAACAGGACCTTGTAGTCCTCCATGACCTTCTTGATCATTATGTACTCCTTTGGTTTTAGGTTTAACGAGCAGGATATCGGACCCGAACTGCTCGGACGCCTCGGTCTTGAGACGACGGTGGGTATGATAGCCGCTCGCGCGGCATCAGGCAAGCAAACGGCGCGGCAGCCCCGCAGGGCCACCGCGCCGGCACACTAAAAGGCTACGTTGCCAAACTCCGACAGAATCAGGTCGGGGTTGTGGTCGGTTGCCCAGTCCACGTTCCACGGACTCGTGAACAGCAGCAGCTTACCGCCGCGCATGTCCTCGACGCGCAGGGTGTCGCGCGTGAGCGAAAGAGCCGGGATATCGATGGTATCGGGGTCGTTCTGGATCCAGCGGATGTCGGTATAGGGCAGTGGCTGGCGACGAACCTCAACACGGTACTCGGCCTTGAGGCGGCGCTCGAGTACCTCAAACTGCAGCACGCCGACCACGCCCACGATGACGCTCTCCATGCCGGCACCCAGCTCGCGGAAGATCTGGATGGCGCCCTCCTGGGCAAGCTCCTCCATGCCCTTTACGAACTGCTTGCGCTTGAGCGTGTCGACCTGCGTAATGCGAGCGAACATCTCGGGGGCGAACGTCGGGATCTGTGGATACTGCACGTGGCGCTTGCCGGAGCACACGGTGTCGCCGATGCTAAAGATGCCCGGGTCGAACAGGCCCACGATATCGCCCGCATAGGCCTCGTCCACGATGGCGCGGTCGTCGGCCATCATCGAGGTGCCCGTCGCCAGCTTGAGCTTGCGGTTGCCCTGCATATGGAAGGCGTCCATGCCGCGCTCGAACTTGCCCGAGCAAATGCGCACAAAGGCAATGCGGTCGCGGTGGTTCTTGTCCATGTTGGCCTGGATCTTAAACACGAAGCCGCTAAAGTCGTTCTCGGCGGGCGCGACCGGCTCGCTGGTGAGCGTATCGGTATAGGCACGCGGCGTCGGGGCCAGACGCAGGAACTCTTTAAGGAAGGGCTCCACGCCAAAGTTGGTGAGCGCCGAGCCAAAGAACGCCGGGCTCAGCTTGCCGCAGGCCACGGCATCCAGGTCGAGCTCGTCGCCGGCGCCATCGAGCAGCTCGATGTCGTCCATCAGGTTCTTATGGTTCTCTTCGCCAATAAGCTCATCCATGGCCGGATCGCCCAGCTCGGCCTCGACCTCGGCGACCTTCTTGGTGGCGTTGGCATGACCGTCGCCCTCAAAGGCGATAACGCGACGGGTCTGGCGATCGAACACGCCGCGGAAGTTGCGGCCGCTGCCGATCGGCCAGTTCATGGGATACGTATTGATCCCCAGAACATTCTCGATCTCTTCCATGAGCTCAAACGGATCGCGAGCCTCGTGGTCGAGCTTGTTCACAAAGGTAAAGATGGGAATGTGGCGCAGCGTACAGACCTTAAAGAGCTTTTTGGTCTGGGCCTCGACGCCCTTGGCGCCGTCGATGACCATGACCGCGGCGTCGGCGGCCATAAGGGTACGGTAGGTATCCTCCGAGAAGTCCTGGTGGCCGGGGGTATCGAGGATGTTGACGCAGGCGCCGTTGTAGGTGAACTGCAGCACCGAGGAGGTAACGGAAATACCGCGCTCCTTCTCGATGTCCATCCAGTCCGAGACGGCATGCTTGGCCGAGCTCTTGCCCTTGACCGAACCGGCGGTCTGGATGCTGCCGGTATAGAGCAGCAGCTTCTCGGTAAGCGTGGTCTTACCGGCGTCCGGGTGGCTGATGATCGCGAATGTGCGGCGCGACGAGATTTCATCCGACAGGCTTGCCATGCGGATCCTTTCTTGCATTGAGTGCATTACGTCGATGTAACCGCACTATTGTAGCCGCGAAATCCCGCTCTAGGGCGCCTATCAGGACAAATTCATCAGTTGGGGCCTGGGTAGCCGGCCCAATCCGAATTTGTCTCTTGCGTAACTGTACATAGTGTATATATACTGTGCTTACCGGTTATATACACGTCTAGCCCAACAGCTAAGGAGCAGCTGTGGACATTATCCTATCCAATTCGAGCGACAAGCCCATCTACGAGCAGATAACCTCGCAGGTCAAAGCCCAGATCCTTTCGGGCGCACTCGCTGCGGGAGCCAAGCTCCCCAGTATCCGCGCGCTGGCGAGCGACCTGGGCGTGAGCGTCATCACCACCAAGCGCGCCTATGCCGACCTGGAGCAACTCGGTTTTATCTGCACCGTGCAGGGCAAGGGCTGTTTTGTCGCCGAGGGCAACCAAGAACTCTTGCGCGAAAACCAGCTCTGCCATATCGAAGAGCTGCTTGCGAAAGCGGCGAACCAAGCCGAAGCCCTGGGCGTCACGCGCGACAAGCTGCACGAGATGCTCGACCTTGTAGCCCCCGAAACCATGCAGTAGCCATCTGCAAGAAAGGCTATACCATGCAAACCCTGCTAGAACTCAAAGGTGTATCGCGCCATGTGAGCGACCGTTTTTCGTTGCGCGACGTCACGCTTGCCGTGGATCCCGGCCAAATCGTCGGCTTTGCGGGCGCAAACGGCGCCGGCAAGACAACGACCATTCGCGCCGCGCTCGGGCTTATAAAGCTCGATGCCGGCGAGGTACATCTGCTTGGACAGCGCTGCGATGCCAACGCACCCGACGAGACGCAGCGCCACCTGCGCTCCCGCGTCGGCCTTGTCCTGGACACGTGTCCCTTCCCCTCCACGCTCAAGGTGGGCCAGATCGAGACGCTCGTAGGCCCAGCGTACCCCACATGGAGTCGCGAAACGTTCGCCGGATTCATCGACCGATTTGGCCTCGATCCCAAGACGAAGGTCAAGGACCTCTCCCGCGGCATGGGCATGAAGCTGCAACTCTCCTGCGCGCTCAGCCACCATGCCAAGCTGCTCGTTTTGGACGAAGCCACCGCGGGCCTCGATCCCATGGCACGCGATGAGCTGCTTGACGAGCTGCTCGCCTTTGTTTCCGACGGCCAGCGCAGCGTGCTGCTCTCGAGCCATATTACGTCCGACCTCGATCGCGCCGCCGACCGCGTCATCTGCATCGATAACGGCTCGATTGTATTTGACCTGCCGCGGGAGTACATTACCGACCGCGCCGGCATCGCCCATTGCACGCAGGCGCAGGCGTCCGAGCTCATGGCTTGCGTCGAAGGCGCCCATGCCGCCCGCCACGCCTATAGCGTGGACGTGCTCGTGCCCAACCGTCGCGAGGCGCTCGAGGCCTTCCCCGAGATTCCCTGCGACCGGGCAACCACTGGTGATTACCTGCGCCTTATGCTGAAAGGGGCTTCGAAATGAAACGCGCCTTTATGTCCGAGCTCGCCATCGTTCGCTCGCTTGTCCCAAGCATCGCGGGCGTCGGCCTGTTCATCTTCGTCGTGTTGACCCTCGCCAACGCATCGGATGGCGATTCCGGCATGAGCGCCGGCGCCTGCGCGGTCAGTGCCATGTCGCCCATCATGGTTATGAGCTCGCTGGCCGGCTTCGACAATCAAAACGGATGGGAGCGCTATCGGGCAACGCTGCCCATCTCGCGCAAAGACATCATCTGCGCACGCTACCTGAGCATCATTGTCTTCTCAGCCGTCATGGCATGCGCCGGCGCGCTTTTGAGCATCATCACCCTTCCGTTCTTCGATCACACGGGTATGCCCTCGACGGGACAGTTCGTCTTTGAGACCACAATAGCCTCCGCCGCATCGATGCTCATCTCCCTCATGATGGTGTTTTTGGCGCAGCCGTTATTCTTTCGATTTGGACACATGGAGGCGCTGCGCCTTTCCGTCGGCCTGTTTGCCCTGCTTGGATGCCTTGCCATGGCCACGTTGAGCTCCTCCAACCCCATCAGCAACTGGCTCATGTCGATTGCCGGGGCGAATCCCGATCCCGCCGTCCTCGGCTGCCTGTGTGCGGGAATCGCGGTATTGGCCCTCGTGCTATGTGCACTTAGCTGCATCGTCAGCACCAAGGTCTACCGGGCACGCGACCTGTAGGCGGGCGAATCTCGACCCGCGCAGGTCGTGATCGCCCCCTCCCCACAAATCCGCGGCAAACGGCATGTCCCCGGCGTGCGCCACCGTGCTACTTGCGCAGCGGCTTGGGCAGCGGAATGCCTGCCGCAATGACGGCGGCGATAATCATGCAGACGATACCCTTGAGCGGGAAGCACATAAGCAGCAGGCCCACGACCATGACGGGCTGACGCATAACGGCGCCCATCGTCGAGGCGGTGCAGACGGCGACGCAAAAGACCGGATCGGCGCCGGTAAGGATAGCGAAGCCGTAGCCCAGGCTCACGCCCGAAAAGATAACCGGGAAGAAGTGACCGCCGCGCCAGCCCAGGTTGATGAGGGCGGGCGTCAGCATGGCCTTGACCAGACCGGTCGCGATAAGCACGCCGGCGGGAATGGTCAGGTAGGTTTCCATGAGCACGTCGGCCTGGGTCTCGCCGGCAAACATGGTGAAGGGCAGAGCCGTACCGCAGGCGGCAAGTACCAGACCGGCCAGCATTGCCTTAACGACAGGACGCTCTCCTATGGCCCGGGCAAACGTTTCGCTCGCGTGCTCAGAGACAAAGTACAGCCAGCCGCATACGGTGCCGACCAACGCCAGCGGAATGAGCCAGACAAGTTCCAGGTTGCCCACCTGAGCGGACTCGAACCTGGTCATGCCCATGCCGCCGCCCATAAGCTGGCCGAGCAGCAGGTAGGTACCCAGACCGCCGGCAATCGCAATGCCGTAGACCACGGTCTTTTGCGCCTTGGGAAGCTTGATCGTGATCTCATCGGACGCGGACTCATCGTCATTAGCGCCCTGGCCGTCGGCGCTACCGGCGAGCGGTGCCACAAAGCCAAACACGGGCGCGGTGAAGAGCGCCGTCAGGGCAGCCTGAGTACCCAGCAGCGTGAGCTGCCTAAACTCGGCGCCAAAGCGACGCATGCGGTCGCCGACCCAGCTGCACAGGCCTGCGATAACGCCGGTCAGGCCGGCCTCCGGTCCAATGCTTCCGCCAAACAGCAGCGGCAGCAATGCCGCGAGCGAAAGCTTGCCAAGGTTGTCGTACGGGTAGCACCCGTCTTGCTTAACCTTAGCCATCACCTGGTTGAGGTCATCGGTCTTGGTGCCCGTAAGCTTTTCGTACAGACCGATCAGCAGGCCGCCCAGGAGGCAGACGAAAAACGGGTACGGCAGAAAGCCAAACGGGCCGCTTGCGAGCTCGGGCGAAGCGACGCCCAGCATATGCGGGATCTCGGTCCATAGATAGTCGATACCGTGCTCCATCGCAAAAAAGAACAGCCAGACCGCGGCGCCTGCAAACGCACCGGTCACGGCAACGCTCACTAAAAACAACGCACGTTTTTTGGGTTTTGCAAGGTTATCCATCGGGGCCTCCCGTGGTCAAAATCGACAAGGATACGTTTTATTGTAAGACGGGCACAGCGCGGACGTGCCGACCATCCACGCCGCGAACGGCGCCATTGGGCGCCGCACGTGCGATAGGCCTACGGCTTAGCTGCCGATAATCGATGCGATCTCGTGCAGGTCCTCGGCAAAGTAAATGCCTTGCTGGCGCCTCGGGCTCGAAAGCCCCTTATCAATCATGTGCTCGAGCAGCGCCTTGAGGTCGTTGTAGTAACCGTCCAAGTTGTACAGGATGCACGGCGCGCTCAGATGTCCCAACGACACGGCCGACATGACCTCGGCAATCTCCTCGAGCGTGCCCGTACCGCCCGGAAAGGCGACGAACGCATCGCCGAGCTCGATCATCTTGGCCTTACGCTCGGCCATGTCGCTCGTCACGATCAGGTCATCGATACCATCGTGCTGAAACTCGGCCTCGATAAAAAAGCTCGGCTCAACACCGGTCACGCGCCCGCCGGCATCGAGCACGCTATCGGCGAGCGCGCCCATCAGTCCCGACTTGGACCCGCCGTATACCAGCGCGTGGCCGTTGGAGCCAATCCATGTGCCGAGCTGCCGCACCGCAGGCAGAAACGCCGGGTCGTTACCGACGCTGGCGCCCAGGTATACCGTAATATTCATATTTTTGTCCCCCTCATCGTGACGCGCGGCGCCCGCCCTAGCGTTGGCGTCGGCGATATTCGCGCACGCGGCGCGACAGGTCGGCGAGCTCATCACGATCGAGCTCTTCCAAATGCTCAAGATCATCCATAAAGCGCGCCATGGTGTCCTTTTGGCGCAGTTTAATGAGCGTATTGCAGTAGTTCACCGCCACACCCGTGAGCATGGCGATGTAGAAGATGCTGATGACGCTCAAAACGACGGTAATAGCGCGGGCGACCGGCGTTTCGGCCGGGATATCGCCAAAGCCGATGGTCGAGACCGTCTCAAAGCTAAACCAGAGACCATCGCCAAACGTAAGGGTCGTGGGCTCGGACAGCCAGACGGCCGTCGAGCACAGCAGATAGAAGACGAGAAACAGGCCCGTGATGCGTGCAAAGCCAGCCTGGCGCAACACGTCGGCAAGCGTCCTCAACTTGTTCATCGCGACCCCTTTTCCAGACGCCCAATCACATTCGCTCGGTATTGTCCCACGCCTCCCCCGCAAACGGAACCAGTCATTGGGGACGTTCTTGTTTGACTAGTCATTTAAGAACATCCCCAATGACTACCCAACCGGCAGTTAGGGACTGTCCCAACTGCCGGGCGGGACCGTTTAGCGGTGCGGCTGCCGACTAGGCAGGCTGAGCTGGTATCCTTGTGTGATACTGTCTCGACTCGATAGGATTTCATGTGAGACCTCCTGCCGCCCTTCGCTTAGCCCTACGTCGCACCCTGGCTGTCGCGCTTGCCGCACTCGCCATACTGAGCACCATCATGCCCGCCCCCGCCTTTGCCGCCGACTCCGACCAGCAGGTCAAGACAGTCCGCGTTGGCTGGCTCGTCAACAACAAAGGCTTCCAGGAAGGCACGCCGGGCGAGCGCCTCTCGGGATGGGGCTACGAGTACCTCCAGACCCTCTCGTATTACACAAAGGGCTGGCAATACGAATACGTTAGCGGCACCTTCTCCGAGCTTATGGACATGCTCGAGGCAGGCGAAATCGACCTCATGCCCAACATCTCGTATTCGGCAGAACGCGAGCAGAAGCTGCTCTTTTCCTCGAACCCCGAGGGCACCGAGCGCTACTACATCTACGCCAGGCCCGACCGCGACGACCTGGCCAAGGGTGACCCCCAGGCGCTCCAAGGCCTCACCATCGGCTGCAACGCCGGCGTTATGCAAACTATCGTCGGCCAGCAGTGGCTCGCCGACGAAGGCGTTACCTGCACCTATAAAGAAATCGACACCGGCAGCGCCCTCTTTGAGGCGCTTGCAGACGGCGAGGTCGACGCCGTCATCATGAACGACACCATTTCGTCGCCCGATGCGTCACCCATGTTCTACGTAGGCTCGAGCGACTACTATTTTGCCGTTCCTAAAAGCCGCCCTGACCTGATGAACGACATCAACGCCGCCATGACGACCATCGCCCGCGATAACCCGCGCTATAACGAGGAAGTCAAATCGAGTTACTCGACCCAAAACAGTGGCTCGTCATCGCTCACCGGCACCGAGACCACCTGGCTCAAAGAAAACGGCAATACCATCACGCTCGGCTATCTTAAAAACCAACTTCCCTACTGCACGCAAAATGACGACGGCGAGATGGAAGGGTCGCTCGCCTCGCTTGCAACGACGTTGCACGACAAGTTTGACATTACGGTCAAAACAATCGCACTCTCGAACAACAAGCAAATGATCAAAGCCCTTTCCAACGGAACCATCGATGTCGCCCTGCCGTTGTTTCGCGACTACTGGCTCGCCGAGCAGACAGGGGTCATCCAGTCAAACTCGATGGGAACGGTTTCGCTGACCGCCATTCACAGTGGCAAAAACCTGAACAGCGACCTTAAGAACATCGCTTGTACAAAGAGCACAATCGTTAACCGTTTTGAGCTCGAAAGTCTCTTTCCGAACGCAACGGTAACCGAGTATTCGAATGACGGCGAGGTGCTCAAAGCCCTCGATGAGGGGAAGGCACGTTGCATCATTGTCCCCAGCACGCGCCTGGAAACTCTCCGCGACATCTACGCCATCGAGGATTTCGAAACACAGGAACTCACCAACACGGCACAACTATCGTGTTTAATTTCGCGCGGCAAGCCCGAGCTGCTGGGAATCATCAATAAGGGCATCGTCAATGCAGGTGAATCGCTCTCTGCAAACAGCTATTTCCCCACATCGTACTCGGCGCAAGAATCGGATGCGTTCCGACTTCTCTACCGCAAGCGCATCGTCATTGCGGCAGTCGTCATTTGCATTTTGCTCACCGGCATCGTCATCCTTGTCTGGTCGCTTTACCGCGCACAGGAGGAACGGCAGAAAGCCGATGCCGCCAACGCCGCCAAAACCGCTTTCCTCACGCGCATGAGCCACGACATCCGCACGCCGCTCAACGGCATCCTGGGCCTTATCGAAATTGAGGAATTGAGAGAAGGCGACATGCAGGTCGCCCGCGAAAGCCGCGCCAAGGCGCGCGTTGCCGCCAATCACCTGCTGTCACTGATTAACGACATCCTCGAGATGGGCAGGATCGAGGAGCGCAAAGTGACGCTCGAGCACGAATCATTCAACCTTAAAGAGCTGTGCGACAATGCGCTCGTACTGTGCAAGCTCCGCGCATCGGACCGCGGCATAACCATGCTCGACACCAGCGAGCCCTACGCTGTCGACCAATATATGATCGGCAGCCCCACCCATATTCGGCTGATCCTTGTCAACCTGCTCGACAACAGCATCAAGTACAACAAGCACGGAGGCACCGTCACGTTCTCATCGACCATCAAACCGGTCGACGACGAGCACGCCGTGTTTTGCTTTAGCGTCTCGGATACCGGCATTGGTATGACATCCAAGTTTTTGGCACACATTTACGAGCCGTTTGCCCAGGAAGGCGACGATGCGCGCAGCAAGTTCCAAGGAACCGGCATTGGCATGTCTATCGTCAAATCGCTCATCGATATGATGGGCGGCACGATTGAGATTTCGAGTGAGGTTGGCGTGGGGAGTACGTTTGACGTCCAGATTCCGCTCGATATCGACAAGAACCCTCAGATAAAAGAATGTGCAGACACGCAGGTAAGCAGCTGCTCACTCGCCGGCATGAACGTCCTTTTGGCAGAAGATAACGAACTCAATGCCGAGATTGCCCAGGCTCTGCTCGAAAGCGAGGGCATCGTCGTAACTCGCGCCGCCGACGGCAACGAAGCGGTCGACCTATACGTTGGCCGTCCCGCGGGTAGCTTCGATGCGATTCTAATGGACATCATGATGCCGGGCATGGACGGCTACGAGGCAACCCGCGCGATCCGCCTGAGCGAAAAGGCCGATGCGGTCGACATCCCCATCATCGCGCTCACCGCCAACGCCTTTGCCGAAGACGCCAAGGCGGCACACGACGCTGGCATGAACGCCCATCTGCCCAAACCGCTCGACTTTAACAAGCTCAAAAACATACTCGCCTGTATCAAGAAAAACGGGGCTGTTTCGCTATAGTTTGTGCTCAACCACCATGCGCAGTAGAAAGGAAGCCAACGATGTTTAGGCCCTTACGTCGAAAGAAACGCGCCATCACCGACGAGAAAGCGCGCGAACTGCTCGCTACCTGCAAGCGCGGCGTCTTTGCCGTCAACGGCGATGATGGCTACCCCTATGCCATTCCCGTCAACTACTTCTTTGACGCCGAGCACGACAAAATTTATTTCCATGGCGCCAAAGCCGGCCACAAGGTCGACGCACTCAAGCGCGATGACAAGATCTGCTTTACCGTTTACGGCAACGAGTGGTACAAGGACGGCGACTGGGCTCCCTACGTTATGAGTGCCGTTGTCTTTGGTCGTTGTCGCCTGGTAGATGAAGCGCCCGCGTTTATCGAGGACAAAGTCCGCCAGCTCGCGCTTAAGTACTACCCTTCTGCCGAAGAAGTCGAGGAAGAAATCGCCAAAGACATCAAGGGCGTCCAACTCTACGAGATTTCAATTGAGCATCTTTGCGGCAAGCAGATTCAGGAAAAGTAGCGAATGCGAAAAACGCGCTCGCTACCCTCTGCGCCCCATGCGCCCACGCATTTTGACGGCGTGGGCACATGGGGCAGCACTCGAATCGAGCGCCCCCTATACCCCAAAAACGTAGCGGTCCAGGCGGTCGCACGCCTCCCTTACGCGCGAAAGCGGCAGCGCCAGATTCACGCGAATGTGGCAGGGCCCGTGGAACGGGCGGCCGTCCTGATACCCCACGCCCACGCGCGCCCCCTCGTCGAGCAGCCACTGAATATCGCGGCCATGCTCGCGGCACCACTCGGTGCAGTCCAGAAACACCATGTAGGTGCCCTGCGGACGCGAATAGGACACGCCCGCAAAATGCTTGTCCACGTAATTGCAGAAGTAGTCGACGTTGCCCTCGATGACCTCATTGAGCTCATCGAGCCACTCGTAGCCCTGCTGCTGGTAGGCACCGATAAGCGCATGCATGGAGATGACGTTCATCTCGTTGTAGTGGGTCTTGTCGGACACGGCGCACACGCGGTCGCGCAGCGTCTCGTTATAGATGATGTGGTAGCTGCCGACCAGGCCCGCCAGGTTAAACGTCTTGCTGGGCGCGTAGAGGGCAACCGTGCGCATGTGGGCGTCCTCGCTCACCGACTGCGTCGGGATATGCTTGTGGCCCGGCAGGATGATATCGGACCAAATCTCATCCGAGATCACCACGCAATCGTGCTGACGATAGATGTCCATGGCACGTTCGATCTCGTCGCGCTCCCATACGCGGCCGCAGGGATTGTGCGGCGAGCAGAACACGGCGGCATGGATATGGTTTTGTGCGAGCTTGCGCTCCATGTCCTCAAAATCCATGCGCCACACGCCCCGATCGTCGAGCTTAAGCGGGCTGTGGACAATGCGATAGCCCGCGGCTTCGATAGACTTGGTAAAGCCGATGTAGGTGGGACTGTGGACCAGTACCGCATCGCCCGGCTGGACATATGCGCGCAGCGTCGACACGACACCGCCCAGCACGCCGTTTTCGTAGCCGATATGCTCCGGCGCCAAGCCCTCAACGCCGTTGCGACGGCTTTGCCATTCGATGATGCGGTCGAAGTACTCGTCACGCGGATTGAAATAGCCAAACATGGGATGCTGGGCGCGCTGAATGATGTGTTCCTGAACCGTGGGCACCGTGGCAAAATTCATATCCGCCACCCACATGGGGATGCGGTCGAAGCCCTCGTCGGGTGCGTTCGGAGCCATGTCGGGAATTTCTCCCCAGGAGTCAACGGCGATGGCGTCCATACCGTGGCGGTCGATAAGCGAGGTAAAGTCGTATTTCATGCTGAGCTCCCGTGCAAAGCGGATTGTTTCGGTAGGCGTTATTGTCCACCAGCGTGGGCGGTTTTGGAGCGGAGTTTGGCGCTTAATTTGACGGGTGCGGACGAATGGCTGGTTAGTCTCGCGCGTCGTTGATGGCGGTTATCGTCAACCTGGTTCCGTCGACCGTAAACGATATGTCAAGCCCAGCGTAAGCCAAATGGTAAACGCGGTTTGGCTCGTGTTTGCTGCCCGCACGGCGCGGATCTTGGCGGAGCACCTCGATCAAGCCGGGGAGCTTTGTGTCCGGGACCATGTCCCGCAGCGCTTGCGGGAGCTCGACATCGAGCTCTTGCCATGGCGCGTCCTCAATCCAGCCGCCCGTCGCATCCGGGTGACAGTCCGCAAACGGAATGTAAGGCTTAATGTCGTAGATGGGCGTACCGTCGCGCAGGTCGGCCCCCAGCACATGGATGATGGGACCATCGTCGGTGAGCTCGACACGATCAAGCTTGACGCAGGTGAGCCCGATGGGATTAGGGCGAAACGGACTGCGCGTGGCAAACACGCCCACGCGTTCGGCTCCACCCAGACGCGGTGGGCGCACGGTTTTCGACCACTTTGCGTTGGTGCCGGACCTGTCCTGCGTTTTGGCATCGGCGGCTATGTCCTTAGCCGTGCCGCCGGGCGTTCCGTTTTCGAAGCACCATAGCAGCCATAGGTGAGAGAAGGAGTCCAGACCCTCAACTGCAGCGTTGGAGGCAAATTCCGGCTCAAAGACGATGCGTCCCTGCAGATGGGGCGCCAAAAAGCTGTTGCGTGGGATGCCGAACTTCTGTGGCAGGTCGGTATGTATGTGTGCAATAGGTTCCATGCCGGTCATTGTACGGCATGGAGGCGTGGGGTGTTGCGCGCAATTCTTCGCCGCGGTCCCCGTCGCGCAACCAACGGTTGCTTGGAAGGGTGCCGGCCGCCGCGTATGCTTAAAGCAACAAACAGCAGAAAGGAGCCGTCATGGCCTTTGCAGAAAAGCTCATCGCCATCCGCCGCGACAACAATCTCACCCAAGAGCAACTCGCCGCCAAGCTCTTCGTCACACGCCAAGCCGTCAGCCGTTGGGAACGCGGCGAAGTCACGCCGGGCATCGACATGATGAAGCTCATTGCCGCCATAACCGGAGAACCGCTGTCCCACCTGCTCGAAATGCCCGAGCACTATTGCCAGAGCTGCGGCATGATACTCACGCCCGACGACTGCGGCACCGATGCTCACGGCGCAACGACCGACCATTACTGCAAGTGGTGCTACGACCACGGCAAGTACACCTACGAGACCACGATGGAGGCCATGATTGAGGATTGCGCCCCGCGCCTGGCACAAAACACCGGTATGTCGCTCGACGAAGCCGTCTCGCTCATGGGCGCCGTGCTGCCGCAATTGGAGCGCTGGCGCACCGTGCAGGAAAACGAGGAGCGCTACGGTGCCGAGGCGCGGGCGCGCTATGGCGACGAGGCCGTCGATGCAGCAAACGAGGCACTGCTGGACATGGACCCCGAGACATGGAACGACATGAAGGAACTTGAACGCGCTATTCTGGGCCAGCTCTCGATCGCCATGGGCGACGGCGAACCGGATGGAAGCGAGGCGCGCAAGCTTGTCGCAATGCACCGTCGATGGATTGGCCTTAACTGGGGACACGAACCCCAAGACGAAGCATACCTGGGCCTCGCCCACGGCTATCTTGCCGATCAGCGCTTTATCGACTACTACGACAAGCCCTGCGGCGCCGGCGCCACGGCGTTTCTGGTTCAGGCGATCGAGTCATCAATGGATCGCGCATAGACTGCGGCGGCTTTGGGTATCTCAACCGAAACCCCAACCGATTGGAGACACCATGGCTACTGATCATGAACTCGCGCTCTACGTTATGACTGGCTGCCCGTATTGCATAAAGGTCAAGCGCTTTTTGGCCGATAACGGCGTGACCATTCCCGAGCGCAATATCTCGACCGATTCCGATGCCGAGCGGACGCTCATCGCCGTCGGAGGAAAACGCCAGGTTCCCTGCCTATTCATCGACGGAAAGCCGCTCTACGAGTCGAGCGACATCATCGCATGGGTGCAGGAGAACCTACTCTAGTACGCGCATCCCGTCCGTCCAAGGCCCCAACCCATACGACCCAAACATGTACACCAGCATCAAAAAACGACATTTTTCGACATCTTCGGATGCTGGTGCACAACTTTTTACATGGGCATCGCGCAGGTGATCCGTTTTCCTCCGTCCCCTTCGGATCAATTAGCCGTGAAAACGGGCTGTGGGTGCAAGTGGCTGCTCGCGAAAGACGCGCTCGACGGCGGCGCGGTATTCGTCGACCTTTTTGGTCTTGCGCACGATCTTGTGAACGTAAGCGGGATCGGCGAAGGCGCATTTGGCGTAGAACCACCACTCCTTCATGCGAAAGACCGCGTTGCCCCCAATCTCGTCCGCATAGGCCGCAAACAGCGTGTCGTGGAAGCGCTGCAACTCGGCAGCCGTGGCGGCAGAGCCGCCCTTAACCATGCGAGCCAGCGCGGGGTTCGCGAGCAAGCCGCGCCCCAACATTACGTGGCGTGTTCCGGGATAGGCCCCCACCAGCGCATCCATGTCCTCAAGATCAAAGATGTCGCCGTTATAGGCCACGGGAAACGGCGCCCGCTCCAACGTCTCGCCGTAAAACTCTTTACGCGGCGAGCCCGTATAACGGTCCTTTTGCACGCGCGGGTGCACGATCAGCTCTGCCAGCGGCATGCGGCAATAGAGGTCGAGCACGCGCTCGTACTCGTCATCGCATTCGAGCCCCAGTCTGGTCTTGACCGACACCGGCAAGGGCGAGCGTTCGCACACGTCGCTCAAGAACACCTCGAGCTCATCCAAATTGCGCAGAAAGCCCGAACCCTTGCCCTTCGCGACCACCGTACCCGAAGGGCAGCCAAGGTTGAGGTTGACCTCGCGGTAACCCATATCGGCAAGCACCTGCGCCGCCCACACAAACTCGTCCGCATTCTTGGACATCAGCTGGGGCACCACGTTAAGTCCCTGGTTGTTGGCAGGATCGACCTCTTTAAACGCCTTGCCGCCAAAGCGATTGCCCACCCGCGGCGGCGGAAAAAACGGCGTGTAATAACAATCGAGCGCGCCGAAGCACTCCGCATGCACGCGACGGAACACATGCCCGGTAATCCCCTCCATAGGGGCCAGCGATAAATACATCAACATCCATTCTCAAATCAATGTGACAAAGGGACTGTCCCTTTGTCACATCCCATTCAAGCGGTTCAGGAACTCTTCGCAGGCGCGAGAACGCAGGCGATATTTTTTCCACACCAGATACGATGCAATGGTGAAGGGGCAAAAGGGCAGTCCCTTTGCCCCAAGTGCCGGCTACCGGACGCAAGCTAGTTGCCGTTCGCGAACGCCGCCCATATTTCGAGGTCTAATACTTTTCCCGAGAAGTGAACGGCTGTATTTGGACCCCCGAAGCATTGACATTTTTAGGCGTCAAAACCGCAGGATTTGACTGGCAAAACCGCAGGAAATTGCACGCCAAAAGTGTCGATGCTTCGGGAGTCCGTTTTCACTCGTTCACTTCTCGGGAAAAGTATTAGACCTCGATTCCGCAGTCCCCGATGTGACAAAGGAGCAGTCCATTTGTCACATTCAGAATTGACCCCCCCCCGCAATAGCTCATCGAGGGCGGGGTACTCTATACTGAGTCACATATGACGGTATCGCGCCAAAGGAGAACGCCATGACCACGTCGCAGATATCCCTGCTCGCGCTCATCTTGGTTGGGGGCATCGGCATCCTGCTTATCGGAGTGAGCGCGCTCATGAAAGCCGCCGCTCGCAGGAAAGCCAAGGCCTGCACCGCCGTGACCATGGGGACGGTCATCGACCATCGCATTATGGGTGAAGGCAGAATGTATCCCGTTTTGGAATACACCGTCGACGGCACGCAATACCGCACGAAAAAACAATTCCGCGGCATAAAGACCAAAAGCTTGTCGGGACTCCCCATCCGCACGCAAGCCACCGCCTACGAAGACGCCAAGGGCTGGCTGCACGTGCAGACAGGCCCCATCACCCGCCTAGGCACCCTTGCGGAGCAGCTTTGGCCCCTCGGTAGCCAAATAACCGTGTACTACAACCCCAGCAACCCAGACAAAAGCTATGTCGAACGCCCCATCGTGGGCAACTTTGCCACGCTGATGTTTAACATCGCAGGCTTCTTGCTCATCGCGATGAGCATCTTGCTCTATGTTCTTATCCAGCGCTAGCTCAAACTGATGCGCCCCGCGCCCCATGCGCCGCAACGACCGTTACGACACCAAGGATCAGTTATGGCAACACTTTCCGAACAAGAACGCAAGCGCATCCAGCGATACTGCATCTGTCCCAAGATTGCCGGAGCGGCGCTCGCCATGGCATTCGTGCTGCCCCTTTTGATCATTCCCTTCGAAATGATTGACGACATCGTCTTCCATCACGAAGGCTTCCAGGAGACGGGCATGATGACCGCCTTGGCGCTCACCGCCGTCGAGCTCGCCATCTTCTGCTACTGCGCGCTCGCGCCGCGCTTTGGCATGCGCGGCAAGCAGTGGAAAGAAATGCAGCGCCGACTCGCCGTCGAGCAGTCCGAGAAAGACCGCTCGGCACAAATCGCGGGCGTTATTGGCACGCAGGCCGCCGCGCGTCTGCTCAAGAACAGCGACAATGAGACCGCACGCAACCTGGGCGGTGCGGCAGAAGTCGCCGCTGCCGTAGGCGCCGTCGCCACCGCGGCAGACGTGCTTGCCGAAAGCTTCGCCAACGCAAAGGCCATGGCAGAGGCCTGTGGCGTGCCTATCCCCCGTGCAAAAAAGTGGATCGTCGCGCTTGTGGCACTGCCCCTCGCAATCGTGTGCGGTGCCTATATCCCGCAGCTGGCGCAGGGAAACATCGGGATGCAGCAGAACGCCGCGGCCGCGGCCGAGCAGATCGCCATCGCCCGCAAGGCATTAGAGCCCGCATGCGAGTACGTGTCCGCCGATGACCCCTACGAGCGATATCAAGATTACGGCTATCATGTCCGCGGCTATCTGCACGAAGGCGACTCCGACGCCCAGAAGACCTATACGTATCTGGACTTTGACAACAAGGGGACGCTCAAGGAAGTGAGCTACATCGCAGAGATCGACCCCGACGCGAGCCTTGAGGACAACCTCGCCCGCGTCGAGCTCGATCTGGATGAGCTTTCCTCTGTTGTCCAAACCATAGACGTCAAGACCGTGAGGCCCGAGCTCCTAGCACCGCAGAAGCTCCCCGAAGAGTTTAGGCAGGCTTTTTTGAACGGTTCGCTCTACGAGAGAATCTCCATCAGGACGAGTGACAACCCCATCAAAACGTACTATTCGTTTGACACGGAGCCCGAGGACGAGTTTGACGAGTACATCCGTCCAAGCGTCCGTATTACGCTGACGGGCAAAACGAGCTAGGCGCAAATGTGACAAAGGGGCAGTCCCTTTGTCACATTCCATGAAAAAGGGCACCGGCGTTAGCCGATGCCCTAAAGCTGCTACAGATTAACTCCTACAGCGT
The DNA here is from genome assembly GCA_900551015.1 of uncultured Collinsella sp. Taxonomy (GTDB): domain Bacteria; phylum Actinomycetota; class Coriobacteriia; order Coriobacteriales; family Coriobacteriaceae; genus Collinsella. The sequence goes on along the minus strand of URUI01000003.1, from coordinate 25,277 downwards.
ATGACTAAGACGAATCGAACTACTCGTCCCAAGAGAGGCTCTTACCAGTCTTCTTTGCCAGCAGCAAGAACAGACCGATGATGACGTTGCATGCAATACAGAAGATGAAAACGCCCTGGAAGGAGCCGACAAGCTCGTACACCTTCATCATGACGGGCATGCCAAAGGCGCCGACGATATAGCCCACGGAGCAGATGAGCGCGAAGATGCGACCAAAGTCACGGGAGCCAAAGACGTCCATCACCAAAACGGTCAGAGCGGTGCCGGCGATGACGTACATGACGTCGTTAACACCGGCAGCAAGAATGCTGAGCGTCGAGTTGCCGCTGCTCATCATGAGCATGACAAAGGAGAGAATCGAGACGGCGAGCCAGCTCAGAATGGCCTTGGTGCTGCCAAACTTATCGCAGGTGGTACCGACGATCGGATTGAGGAACAGGTCGAACAGCGATGCGGCGGAAACCATGAAACCACCCACCATGGGGCTAAAGCCGACCTCGGCGGCATAGGTGGGGAACAGCTGGTTCATGCAGCAAGTAAGCTGAACGAGGCAGAGGAAGCCGATGCAGAAGAAGAATGCAGGCGACTTAATAGCGCGTGCATAGCTGACGCCACGTGCACCATCCTCGGTCGTCTCCTCGGTCTCGGCGACCGTCTCGCCTTCGACATAGCCATATGGCAGCATGCCCTTGTCCTGGGGCTTATAGCGGATAATCAGGATGGAAGCGGGGAGAATGAGCACGGCGGAGACGCCAGCGAGCACCAGATAACCAGTCCTCCAGCCAGCAGCCTCAATGACAGAGGTGATGACGGGGCTCATGATGAGCATGTAAATCGAGTTCACTGCCCAAGCGAGACCAATTGCCAGGCCGCCAGATTTTTTGAACCATTGGTCAATAACATCGGACATGGCAACACCGGTAGTGAAGGCGAAGCAAACGCCAATCAAGGCGCCAGCTGCGATGAACATCCAGACTTCGGTGTAGAAAGCCATGCCTGCACCAGCGGCGAGCAGAATAAGCTCGACGACGGGGAGCCAAAACTTGCCAACAACCTTGGGGATGAGTTTTCCGACAAACGGAAGAGCCGCTGCAAGACCAATGAGCGTTGCAGTGAAGTAATACGAGAAGATGGAGTAGTCAAATCCGAACTCCTCGCACACGGGCGCGACGAAGGAGCCAGCGATTACGCTATAGGAACCGGTCGTACCGGCAGACATGAGGCCGAGCGCGATCACGAGAACCCATGCGTAAACCTTGCTGCTCTTTAACTTTGCATTTTCCATTGATACAGCTCCTAGAGACCCAGAAGGGCGCACATAACGGCCTTGATGGTGTGCTGACGGTTCTCTGCCTCACGGAAGATGACCGACGCGTTGGCCTCAAAGCACTCGTCCGCAATCTCAAAGCCCTCGGTGATGATTTCACGATGCAGGTCGTTCTCGCACTGGTCGAGCAACATCTTGCCAACGCGGTGATTTGCGTTGTGAACAGAGGGGAGCTCGTGCATGCAGAAGATGTCGGGGTTGTTGGTGCGCTTGCACAGCTCACTGGTGACGCGATAGGGGTACAGGGACTCGGCGTCGCCAAGCCAAGAGTTGTAGTCGTCGGGGTCCAGAACCTCATCGCCGCACTCGGGGTTGATGTAGCGCCACTCCTCGGTAACGATTACGTCGACACCGTCCAGAGCATCAAGGTCAGAGGTGATGGTGAAGGTCCTGTTGGGCGCGTACTTGGCGTAGCAGGCCTCGACCTCCTCGATCATTTCCTTGCACATCTGGTGACGGAGGTCGTCGGGGCCGATAGCGAGGAAGTCCATGTCGAGCATCGCGCACAGACGGCCATACCACACGGGGGCGCCGGCGCAGTTGCCAACGAAGGCCATCTTCTTGCCACGGCTCGTGCGCAGGCCACCCCACTGCTCCTCCATCGTGAGAGCGTCAGCGAGCATCTGGGTCGGGTGATCGCCGAGGGTGAGGGCATTGATGACTGGAATATCGACCAAGTCGGCGACATCATAGAGGAACTGCTCGTCCTTTTGTGCACGATAGACAATGAGATCATACATGCCGTTGAAGACGCGCATGGCATCCTCGATGGTCTCGCAATCACCCATGTGGGAGTTGGTCAGATAGGTGAAGCCCATGCCCAGGTCGTTGCAAGAGGTCTCAAAGGCGCAGCGAGTGCGGGTCGAGCCCCACTCAAAGTTGGCGAGAACGTTCTTGCCGGGGAAGTAACGCTGGTCGACACCGGACTTTTTCTGGGCCTTGAGGTTCCAGGCAAGATCGATGAGGTAACGGAAATCCTCAGAGGAAAGATCGTGGATGTTGAGGTAGTCGCGACCGCGAAGGCTGTTATTCATGCCTATTTCCTTTCAATTGTTTGATGGGTAAGTGTCGAATGTGCCCCCGAGGGAAACACGGATATCCCTCGGGGACTGTAACTGTGGCGCTTTGATCAGGCAGCGCAAGTTTAAGAACTTGCTAGCAGCTGGCGGCCACGTCCTTGGTCCAGCAGTGCACGCCGCCGCCGGACAGGTTAAGCGCGAGAGAGTCGATCATGATGACCTTGCGATCGGGGAAGCAGCTCTCAAGAACCGCCTTGGCCTGCTCATCCTTCTCCTTCACGACTTCGCTCATGCCTTCGTGGTAATAACGCTGGCCAAGAACGACGCCGTTGCAGATGAGGAAGTTGCAGTAGCTTGCTGCGGCATAAAAGTGAACGGGGCCTTCGGGCCAAGGGGTGCCATCCATGAACTTGCCGCCCATTTCGTCAATGAAGCTCTTATACAGCTCGTAGTCCTCATCGCCGGGGGCGATGACAACCTCGATCGGCTCGGCAGTGGGCATGCGGACGATTTCGAAGGGCTTGCCCTCCCAGTCCGTCTCGGCGCGCAGGATCTCGTAGGCGGCGTCGATGCGACGACGCGACTCCGCACCCGCCTTGCTCGAGGCGGCCTCCTCATCGGATACCTCGGCAAGAAGAATCTTGTTCGGGGTGATAAAGCGGCACATCTCATCGATGTGGGCGGCGAAGCCCATGCCGAAGACAGGAGTTCCATCTTCCTTCTCGTCGAGGATGCCCAGCCGATAGTCGTCGTCCTCAAGCATAGGCTGCGGCAGCCATATAACCTTGTTGAGGTTGTAGATACGCTTGTACTCGGCCTCCACTTCCTCCTTTGAGAACTCGGGGTTGCGCTTGCGACATTCCGTGTCCTCGATGGCGATCAGGGTGCCGTGACCGTCAAACTCGCGGTCGCCGCCCTCCGAAACCATTTCGGAATTGACGATATCGAAGCACCCGAGCGCAACCGCCATGTGAACAGCCGCCCTGCGTGCGGACTGGCACTCTGGGGAGTTCTTGTCCCACACGCCGTAATAGGTCCAAGCGGGGTTGACCATATAGGAATGGCCTTCGTCGTCGACCATGATGCTGGGGCCGTTGTCGCGAACGTAGAAGTTGGAGTCTTCGAACTGCGTAATCTGGATACGGTCGAGATCCACCCCTTCCTCTTTAAGGCGCGAGCAGGCTTCCTCGTAGGAGCCGGGGGTGCCACAGTTGAGGTTGACCGTAACGTCGCCGTACTCAAGCAAAGCTTTAATTACGTCAACGCAGGGCTGGCGATTATCGAAGCCCTCTGCGCGAATGTAATCGGGAAGCCATGTCACATAGACGTTGGAGCGCTTCTCAAACTCGCCCGGCATACGATAGTTCTCGTACATGGTTGGTCCTTCCGTCGGGTTTCCCGCAATGCTGTCCGGCCGCGACGATAGCTGGGTTACACCAGCTATAGTACTACTATACCTACCGTTCGGTAGGTGATTTTGTATAATTGCCATTCGCCTGTCGATACCTACCGTTCACCGTTTATAGTGGTCGTGTTTGGACACGAATTGATGTTCCGTTGCCATTCTTAATAATGTTGGCAATGCGGAAGTGATTTGCAATGGAGAAGTGAAGCGTGAGCACAAAGGGAAAAATATTGGACGCAATGTATGATCTTGTGGCAGAAGTCGGTTACGACAAGGCGTCCATTGGAAAAATCTGCGACCGTGTCGGCATATCCAAGCCATCGGTGTACTACTACTTTCCCTCTAAAGAGGATATTTTCACCACGCTCTTAGATAGTATGTTTCCGACTATCGACTATCAGCGCGACTACTCGCTAATAGTCGATAGGGACGGATTCAAGGCGGCGCTTATCGAGCTCGGCAATTCGGTTATAGGTGGCTATCGTAGTGATGAAAAGCGCCGTCGCGTGCTGGCCGAGGTCAGTATTCAGGCAAATCGAATCCCTGCAGTTCAGGAACGTCAGGCAACGGCGATCAACCGAACTATGCACGCGCTTAAAGACATCCTTCTCCATGGCCTAGAAATTGGCGCGTTTTCCGATGAAACAGACGTCATGCTGTACGTGCAGATTCTTTACACCGTACTTGAGGGAGCGAGCAATACCGTTGCCCAAGATGAAGACATCGATGAAAAGGCTGTTTGGGCAGGGGTCGTCGAACTCATGTTTAAATAGGCGCGTAATAACAGAAGCACCTTGGCAAGCGCGATGCGACGACTTCCGGGGTCGCGGAATGGTTCGAAACCCGTGTTCGCGATGATTGCAAAAAGTTGTTGAATAGAAATTGGGGCCGATTCCAGCTATGTTGGAATCGGCCCCAATTTCGTTGTAACTTGCAGAGACAAATGACAGGGCTGAAGGGCAGTTCGTTGGTCAGGTTATTTCGCGGTAGTCTTATTGAGGAGACCGGAAACTAAAGCAAATGTCGCAATCAGAAGGTTGCAGATGATACAGAAGACAAATACTCCTTGGAAAGACCCTGCCATACCGTAAACCTTCATCATGACTGGCATTCCGAAAGCTCCGACAACATAGCCCGCTGAGCAAATAATCGAATAGATCCTTCCAAAATCGCGTGATCCGAAGAGCGAGAGGAGAATCATCGGCATTGCAGTTCCAACGATGGCGAACATGACGTCGTTTACGCCGGCTGCGATAATGGAAACGGTCTCGTTGCTTCCGCCAAAGATGAGAAGCAGGAATGAAAGAATGCTGGCTCCCGTCCATGCGACCGTTGCTTTAATAGCACCGAGCTTGTCGCATGTTTTGCCTACGAAGGGATTTAGGAAAATATCGGAGAGCGAAGCCGCCGAAACCATTAGGCTTCCCACGATGGGATTGAAGCCGACCTCGCTTGCATAGGTCGGGAACAGCTGGTTCATGCAGCAGGTGAGTTGCGCCACGCAGAGCAGAAGGGCGCAGAGAATAAAAGACGGCGTTTTCGCGGCATCGCGGAGCGCCATGCCCGAAGGGGCATCTTCCTTTTCATCGGTGCTGCAGCTCTCATGGGTTTCGGAGATGGTCTCCCCGTACGGAAGCATATTGCGATCAGAGGGCTTAAGGCGAATGATAAATGCGCTTGTGGGCAATATCATGGCTGCAGAAACGGCCGCAAGTACGATGTAACCCGTACGCCAGCCTTGCTGCTCGATGACCAGTGTAATGATAGGACTCAATAGCAGCGTGCAGAGAGAATTAACGCCCCACGCAAGGCCGATGGCAAGACCAGACGATTTACTGAACCATTGGTCAATGACATCGGACATGCAGACACCCGTTGTGAACGAAAAGCAGATGCCGATCACTGCGGCGGAGACGATGAACATCCAGACCTCGGTATAGAACGCCATTGCGGCGCCGGCGGCAATAAGGACGAGTTCAACGCAAATATGCCATGGTTTGCCGATTACTTTTGGAATGAAACGACTCAAAAGTGGAAGCCCAAGCGCAAGGCCAAGAAGAATCGCGGTGAAATAGAAAGAGAAAGAAGTGTAGTCAAAGCCCAGGTCTTCACATACAGGAGCGATGAATGAGCCGGCAATGATGCTGTAGGTGCCGGTTGTTCCCGCAGACATTAAACCGAGCGCAATAACGACAATCCAAGCAAATGCGCCGCTCTCACGGGGGCGGTCCTTTTCGGCTGGTGCGATGAGAGTCATGGTTACTCCGTTTCTATCGGCAATGCAACCTATATGCCTACCGATAGGTATATAAAGAGGAAGATTCTCCGTCAAGTGTTAAGCGGGGAGCGGGGGCCCTTAACGTGCCGAACGGTAATTGGGCCCCCAATGTGACAAAGGGATTGTCCCTTTGTCACATTATTCGGAACGTAGGGCCTCCACGGGGTCTTTCTTGGATGCGCTGCGGGCCGGCAGCAGGCCAGCGACAACCGTCAGCAACACCGAAATCGCGATGAGCACCAGCGCATCCTGCACGGGCAGGCTCATCAGATTGGGTACCTGCTTGGCGGCAAGTGCCCAGGCATTAACCGGAAAGCTCACGGCCACCACGACGACAATGGCAAAGACGCCGGCGATGAGGCCTTCGATAAAGGTCTCGGCGTTGAACACGTTGGCCACGTTGCGCTTGGACGCGCCGATCGCGCGCAGGATGCCAATCTCCTTTTTGCGCTCCAACACACTGATGTAGGTGATGATGCCGATCATGATGGAGCTCACCACCAGACTGATACTCACGAATGCGATGAGCACCAAGCTGATGGTGTTCACGATGTCGGTCACCGAGCCCATGATGATGCCCATGTAGTCGGTATACGAGATTGCCTGCTCATCGTGACCAGCGGCTTTGACCTGTTTGTTGTACGCATCGATGCGATCGAGAACGCGCTCCTTGGCCTCAAAGTCACGCGGGAAAATCTTGACCGAGATGGGGTCCGCCTCGTCCGCATAGCCCAACGTGGTCAGATTGTTGTCGTAGGTGAGCTTCGATGCCTTGGCATAGCTCATCATGAGCGAACTCAGGTCCTCGGCGTCCATGTTGAAGTGGATGGCACGAGCAAAGGCGCCCGCATCCACACGCATAGCGCTCGCCAGGTTGGCAAAACTCGAAGACATCTGCGTCGCCATCTGGCCCATGAGACCCGCCGCGCCCGCCTTGAGCTGGGCCGATACCGTTGTCGCAATCTGCTCACTAATTGTCTGCATCACCTGATCCAGAGCCTGCTGCAGATACGGAGCCAGCTGCTTTTGCACATAGTCGGTCATCGCCCGTTGCAGGCGCTCGGCCAGGGCATCGCCGCCGAGCGCTTTGAGCTGGGCAAGGATTTGCCGAGCTGCGGCATCATGCTCAAGATACGCCGAGAATGCGGCAGCAAGCTTTGACGCGTCCTTAAGATCTTCGGGCGACAGTGCCTTAAACTGATCAGACTGAAGGAAGCCCTCAAACAGCTGGTTGGCAAGCGTTCCTACCTGCTGCATCTGCTCGGGCGTGAGTTCCAGACCGTCAAAGATGCCCGAGAAATCTGGGGCCGGCGCTTTGGCCATGATGTCGCTGAAGTCGATGTCCTTCCCAACGCCCGAAAGGTCAAGGTCCAGCCCGGACAAGTCGATACCAGAAAGGTCTATACCGCCGGCCGCACCCGAGAGCGCCGACGTATCGAACGAGAACGCACTCTTCAGCGCCGCTTCGTCCACACCGAACATGCTGCCCAAATCCACGCCCTGTTTGGCCTCGCCTTGCAGTTCATCGAAAGACTTGCCCGTAAAGACATCCGTCTCGGGGTGGGCAAGCTGCTCCTGCACGATTTGCGAATCGGCAGCACGCTCCATAAGCTGGCGAGTCAGCGCATGCGTATAGGCAATGCCCGGGGACAATGCGCTCGCGTTTGCCGCCTCGTTGGGTCGCACCACGCCCACAATGCGCACGTCAATACCGTCGGCAACCTTGGCTTTCATAAAGTCGGCGTCGCCAGACATGTCAGTCCACATGCCGGTCTCTTCGTTTTTGCGATAGGCATCGGCCGGCGACAACACCTTAAACGTCGTGGACAGTGCATCGTCGTAGGTAAAGTCGCTGCCGGTCTTGGGCGTCTTGACCTTGCCGTCGGCCGTCATGGCACTGTTAACCAGGTCGTTGAGCTCATCGATATCCAGCGCGCCGATGCTGTAGAGCGTGTAGTCGCCCACCGTTCCGCGGCTCGAAAGCACCATCACGGCCTCGTTGGCGGACGTAGGCCAATGGCCGGCAACGACATCGTACTGGCTGTCGAGCAGGCTCTGGTCGTCAATCATCTCGTTAAAGACCGACGTTCCCATGGAATCCATGCTCACCGTTGCCGCCGAGCTCGCGCCTCCGCTCATGGCCTCGGTCATAGCGTTGGGAACAAGGCGAACGGGCTTCTCGTCGCCCTTACTCGAACGATAGACAACCGGCGTCACGCCGTAACCATACTGAATAGCGTTGACCTCTTTGTCGATACCGTTGCCGCCGTCGTCAAGCCATGCCTTAAAGCTCGTCATATCGTTAGATTTAACACTTGCGAACATGTCCTTTACGGCCGTGACCACAGGGATCTTATCGGTCCCCTGAGCCTTGCCGCCGGTAGCGCCATCGGACGAGTCCTCGCCCTTGGACGCCTCCTCATCCGTGCCCCCCTGTCCGCCCATCATAGACGACAGGTCGTAATCTTGTTTGGAAATCGTAAGCGGGTAGCTTGAGAGCGTGTCCTCCTCGACCTTTTTGATGTAGCCGTTTACGCCGTTGGAGAGCGCCAGAATCGCCGCGATGCCAATAATGCCAATCGAACCTGCAAAGGCAGTCATGGCCGTACGGCCCTTCTTGGTCATGAGGTTTCGGGCAGAAAGCCCCAGCGCCGTCATAAAGCTCATCGAGGTTTTGCGCGTGGGTTTTGCCTCGCGATGTGCGACCGTGGCCACATCAAAGGGGTCGGAATCGTCGGTGACCTTGCCGTCCGCCAGGCTGACGATGCGCGTGGCGTACTGGTACGCCAGCTCGGGATTGTGCGTGACCATGATGACCAGACGATCGCGCGCAACGTCCTTGAGCAAATCCATAACCTGCACGGACGTCGTTGAATCCAAGGCGCCGGTCGGCTCGTCAGCCAGCACAATCTCGGGGTCGTTGATCAAGGCGCGGGCAATGGCCACGCGCTGCATCTGCCCGCCCGAAAGCTGGTTCGGGCGTTTGTCAACGTGCTCGCCCAGACCAACCGTCTCGAGCGCCTTACGCGCACGCTGGCGGCGCTCGGCATGTCCCACGCCCGTGAGCGTAAGCGCCAGCTCCACGTTTTCCAAAATGCTCTGGTGCGGAATGAGGTTGTAGCTCTGAAACACAAAGCCAATGCGATTGTTTCTGTAGGCATCCCAATCGCGGTCGCTGAAATCCTTGGTCGAGATGCCATCGATCAGCAGGTCGCCGGAATCGAAATGGTCGAGTCCACCAATGACGTTGAGCATCGTAGTTTTACCCGAACCCGAGGGACCCAGGATGGCTACAAACTCGTTATCGCGAAAAGACAGGCTTACGCTGTCGAGCGCTACCTGCGTAAACGACTGCGTAACGTACCTTTTGCAAATAACTCTGAGATCCAGCATGGACGGCAACCTCTCTCGCGCGGGCGCGCTCGCCCGCTCCCCCGCCGTTCACGTTCGGCGCGTTTGTCCTACTCTATCCTCATTTTTGGCCGATACCAGTGAGGAATGTAACGAACCGCGCCAAAAAACGAACGGGACAGCACGCCGCATGGCGCACCATCCCGCATATAACATCCCCGATGCGACAAAGAGGCTGTCACTTTGTCACATTCCAATGCGCGCTACTTTTCGAGCCCGCACGGCATAACGTTAGCGCTGCCGCGGCGAGCCTCAGTCACGGCTGCAAAGAAGCGATAGCCGCCCGAGAAGTTAAAGCACTCAAAGCCATGCTGCGCCAAAATGCGGCAAGCAATGTAGCTGCGAATGCCGCTCTGGCAAATCACGTAGACCGGCTTGGCCCGGTCGAGCTCGCTCAGGCGATTGCGCAGATCATCGACGGGAATGTTTACGAAACCATCGATATGCCCGCGCTCATACTCCCCTTCCGTACGAACATCGAGCAGCTGCACGCTGCCATCGCGTGGCAAGTTGGGCTCATCCTCCCAATGCCACTGCGCCAGTATGCCGCGATTGAGGTTCTCGATCATAAAGCCCGCCATATTGACGGGATCCTTCGCCGATGAATACGGCGGCGCGTATGCTAGGTCCAAATCCTTAAGCCTATCGCCGCGCATGCCTGCCTGGATGGCAGTCGCCAGAACGTCGATACGCTTGTCCACACCATCGATGCCCACGATTTGCGCACCCAGCAGGCGCAATCCCTGCTTCTCGAAGACAACCTTCATGGTCATGGGCGTTGCACCCGGATAATAACCCGCATGCGAACCGGGCGACAGGACCACGCTGTCGCAGTCAATTCCCGCCGCGTGTGCCGCCTTTTCGGATAGTCCCGTGCTTGCCGCCGTCAAGTCGAATACCTTGATAACCGATGAGCCCAACGATCCGAGGTAGCAGCTGTCCATGCCGGCTATGACATCGGCGACGACACGCCCCTGCTTGTTGGCGGGGCCGGCGAGCGAAATGACCGCGTCCTCGCCGGTCACCTGATGCGTGACCTGCACGGCATCGCCCACGGCATACACGTCGGCAGCAGAGGTCTCCATGCGGTCGTTGACCACAATAGCCCCCTTGATGCCCAGTTCGAGCCCCGCCTCTTGCGCCAGATGGCTCTCAGGTGCCACGCCAATGGCAAGCAGCACCATATCGGCTCCGATAGGGTCATCGCCCGCAACATGGGTGACAACGCGGCCATCAACTTCCTCAAAACCTGTCACATCGGCCTTGAGGCGCAGATCGATACCGTGCTCACGCACCTCGGTATGCAAAAGGGTCGCCATGTCGTAATCCAGGTTGTTCATAAGCTGGACGGGACGCTGCAGAAGGGTCACCTGGAGCCCCAGCTCACACAGATTCTCCGCCGTCTCGACGCCAATGAAGCCGCCGCCGATCACGACGGCACTGCTCGGTCGCCGCTCTCGAACATAGCTGTGAATACGCAGCGTGTCCTCAACGGTGCGTAGGCTAAAGATTTTATCCGAGTCGATGCCCGGCAACGCAGGGCGAATCGGCTTTGCACCCGGCGACAGGATGAGCTTGTCATACGTCTCGACAAATTCCTCGCCCGTCAGCATATTGCGAACCTCGACCGTATGCGAATCGGGATGGATGGCAAACACCTCGTGACTCGTCTTGACCGCAATGCGAAAGCGATCCCAAAAGCCCTTGGGAGACTGCAGCGTCAATGCGCTCTCTTCTTCTATCACGCCGCCAATGTAGTACGGAAGCCCACAGTTGGCATACGATACAAAACCCGTGCGCTCAAAGATGACAATTTGGGCCTGTTCGTCGAGTCTGCGCAAACGTGCCGCCGCCGATGCGCCGCCCGCGACGCCTCCAACGATAACCACCTTCATAGCTAACGCACCACCTTTCCCGTGTAGCCGCTTATGCCGCCGATATTCTTGACACTGCCATACCCAGAACGCTTAAGAAAACTCACAGCTTGGTTGCTTCGCGCACCGCTCAGGCAATGCACGAAAAGCTGCGTGCCCTTTCGACGTATACCCATGATGCTACCCCGAAGCAGAAAAAAGAGTCGCTGTTTCCAGCGACTCCCCTTCAGTTGTCTGTCCCACGGACTTACTGTTCGCTCTTCGCGAGTGCCTGATCGATCAGTTTGTTGAGCGCCTCGCGCTGCTCAGCGGAGTTGATGCCGCCCATGATCGGCTCTCCCACAATGTTACCGTTCTGGTCGATCACGTAGGTGGTCGGGAACGAGTACAGGTTGGAGGTGAACTTTCCGGCCTCGCTGTCCGACTTAAACCAGATGTTCTTATACGTCACGCCCTTCTTGGAAAGCACGTCCTTGGCATCGGCCACCTCGTCTTTGTTGCCATCGAGCGTAAAGGAATTAACGCCCACGACCTGGCCGCCCTTCTCGGCAAGCTCCTTGTTGAGCTTCTCCAGATCGCCCAGCTCTCCCACGCACGGCTTGCAGGTGGTAAACCAGAAGTTCATGACGGTGACCTTGTTCTTGGAGAACAGCTCGTCGCTGTTTACATCGTTGCCGTCCAAGTCCTTGCCCTTAAAGCTGGGGAACTTCGTCTCCCCGCTCTCGCCGTTGGTCACGCCCGCGGTCGAGGCATCAACACTCTCCCCCTCGCCGGGCGTGCTGCCACATCCGGGGAACTCCTTCTCCAGCGCCATGAGCTTGTCCTCGATCTCCTTGACCTGCTGCGCGCCGGCCTTAAGCGTCTTAAGCTCGTCAGCCGCAAACTGATCCTTGGCGCCCTCGATGGTATCGAGCAAGAAGTCACCGTAGTTCTTGCCGTCCTCAATCATGGGAGTGTCTTTGTTGGCCGCAAGGAACACCTTTTCCCATAGGGCGTTATCGCTCGCAAAGATCTCGTTTTCCTTTTGCAGCAGCTGCTGGTACAGCTTGGCCGCCTCCTCGGCACTCGACGGCTTTTGCGCTATGAGCTCGGCAATCTGCGCATCGCCGCTCGTAGCACCCTTCGCGTCGCCCTTGGGGGCAGAGCACGCCGCGAGAGTCAGCGCCAGCACGGGCAGCATCAACAGAGCTGCAATTTTTGACAGTTTCATGGTTCCTCCGTTTATATCGAAACTTATATAGGTACCTATTTGTTTTCGCAGGCTTGCGTGGACTGCGCGGGTTTGTCGCCCGTCACACCCAGCCCATAGCGAAAGCTAATAGCATCGACGGGGCACGCGCCCACGCATTTGCCGCAACGAATGCACTCGGCATGGTCGGGCGTACGCGTAACGTCCACGTCCATTTGACACACCTTGGCGCACTTGCCGCACGAGACGCATTTGCACTGGTCAACCTGGATCCCCAGCAAAGACACCTTGTTCATGAGCGCATAAAACGCACCGAGGGGGCAAATCCATTTGCAGAAGGGGCGGTAGAACAGCACGCTCAGCACCGCAACCGCAATGAGGATCGCGAGCTTCCAGGTAAAGAGCTTTCCCAGCGCGGAGCGGATTCCCACGTTCATGATGGACAGCGGAATCGCGCCCTCGAGCACACCCTGCGGGCAGATGTACTTGCAAAAGAACGGGTCGCCCATACCCACATCGTTAACCACCAAGACGGGCAGCAGCACCACGGCAAACAGTAGCACGGCATACTTGATGTACGTGAGCGGCTTGAGCTTTTTCGTGGAGAGCTTTTTGCTGGGAATCTTATGCAGAAGCTCTTGCAGCCATCCAAACGGACACAAAAAGCCGCATACAAAACGTCCCAGTAGCACGCCAATCAGAATGAGCGTTCCGGTGACGTAATACGAAAAGCTGAACTTAGACGATCCCACCACCGACTGAAACGACCCGATGGGGCACGCACCCGAGGCCGCTGGACACGAGTAGCAGTTAAGCCCCGGCACGCAGACGGCTTTGCCGGCTCCCTGGTAGATACCGCCCTTGGCAAAGTTAGGCAGGTGAATATTGGTCGCAAGCGTCGCCGCCGCCTGAATCAATCCACGAAATCGCGCTAAAAGATGCGATGCAGTGTTTTTTCTTTTATCCAATTCCGATACACTCCAAGCACAGCCTGATTGCCTTGGCCAGCACGGCATCTGCCTCGCCGCGCATAATTCCAAAGCCAACCATGGCTACCCCAACGATCAGCAAAGCCACCTGCGCCACAGGCTTAATCGCTTTGAACAATCTGACCACTCCTTTCGTTTCGCGACCCATTGGACCATACCGACTATAAAATCCGTGTTAAGCGTGAATGACTATGCAAGGAGAACGTTATGCGCATCTTGGTCGTCGAGGACGAGCGGGCGCTGTGCGATGCGATCGCACGCAGCCTGCGCAACTTGGCCTATAGCGTCGACTGCTGCTACGACGGGCAGCAGGCCCTCGATCTACTCGATGTCGAGACCTTTGATCTTGTCGTGCTCGACCTCAATCTCCCCCATGTCGACGGCATGACCGTGCTCAGGCAACTCAGGACAACTGATTGTGAGACCAAGGTGCTTGTGCTCTCGGCACGTGGCGAGGTCTCCGACAAGGTAGCGGGGCTCGATGCGGGCGCCAACGACTACCTCACCAAGCCGTTCCATCTTGACGAGCTGGCGGCACGCATACGCAGTCTCACGCTCAGGCGCTTTACGCAAAACGACGTTGTTCTAACCTGTGGATTGTTGAGCTTTGACACCAAGGCGCGCCTCGCCTCCGTGGGCGGCGAGACCCTATCCCTCACGCGCAAGGAGACCGGCATCTTGGAATACCTGATGCTTAACCAGGGGCGGCCGGTGAGCCAGGAAGAGCTTATCGAGCATGTATGGGACAGCAGCGTCAACAGCTTTAGCAACGCGACCCGCGTGCATATCTCGTCGCTGCGAAAAAAGCTGCGCGGTGCGTTGGGGCACGACCCCATCCGCAACCGAATCGGCGAAGGCTACGTTATGGAGGACGGCAAATGAAGCGGCTGTCGCTGCAGTGGCGCATCACGTTGATGACGGCACTGCTGATATGTTCAACCTGCGTACTTATGAATTGCCTGGTTGGCTACTCCGGCATGCGCTACATGGACTCGATCGGCAATGAACTATCGGCGCACAGCAAGGTGGAGGCGGCCTCGCCCAGCTCATTTGACCCGACAAACAAAGAGCTCGACGACGCGCTGACCATCGTCGTGAACGACGCCCAAGAATCGTTTGGCGCGACGAGCTGGTATATAACTGCGGCGGTGACGCTGCTCGGCGGCGTGCTGGCCTACTTTGTAAGCGGGCGCGCACTGCGACCGCTGCGCTTCTTTGCGACGCAAGTCGAGAGCGTGCGGCCCGACAACCTCGCTGACACAAAAATCAGCGAGGACGTGCCCTCTGAACTCAGGCGCTGCAGCGCGTCGTTTAACGACATGATTGCCCGCCTTGACGAGGGATTTTCCGCACAAAGACAGTTTACGGGCAATGCGGCGCACGAGCTGCGCACGCCACTTGCGCTCATGCAGGCCCAGGTTGAGCTTTTTTGCGCCGAGCACCCCGACGCCGACGCCGATACAGCGAGCCTGCTCGGGCTGCTGCAGGAGCAGACCGAGCGGATGACGCACATGACAAAGACCCTGCTCGAGATGAGCGAGCTGCGCAGTGTCCCTTGCAACGATGCGATTGACCTGGCGCCGATGATCGAAGAAGTACTCACGGACCTGGCGCCCCTTGCCGAGCAAAAGGACATCGCGCTCGCAAGTGAGGGCGACGCGCAAACGATCGGCAGCGATACGCTAATCTATCGGCTGCTGTTCAACTTGGCCGAAAACGCCATACGTTACAGCGCGCCCAACTCGACCGTGCAAATCAACGCCTGCGCCGAAGGCGACCGTGTGCTGCTACGCGTGCGCGACCAGGGGCCGGGCATTCCCGAGCAATACCAGACGAGCATCTTTCAGCCCTTCTTTCGCGTCGACAAATCGCGCAGCAGGGCATACGGCGGCGTGGGGCTGGGACTTGCGCTGGTCTGGGAGATTGCCGCGCTCCACGGCGGCTCCATCGAGGTCGAAGAGAGCTCGGAGCGCGGAACGACCATGCTCGTGACTCTTCCCACTCGCGCACTCGGCTCATTAAAATAACGAACGGGATGGCACGCCGCGTGGCGTACCATCCCGCACATAATATCGAGGATGTGACAAAGGGACTGTCCCTTTGTCACATCTGCTAGTTCTCGTCGCCTACCAGCTGAGTTAGCTTACTCCCACTCGACCGTGCCGACGGGCTTCGGCGTGAGGTCGTAGCAAACGCGGCAAATACCGGGGACCTCGGCGGTCACGCGAGCGGTAATGCGCTTGAGCAGCGCCCAGTCGAGCTCGGGCACCTCGGCGGTCATGACGTCGACGGTGTTGATGCAGCGAATAATGCAGGGCCAGTCGTAGGCGCGTTTACCCTCGCGCACGCCGGTGGCGCGGAAGTCGGGCACGACGGCAAAATACTGCCAGATGGTCAGGCCGGCCTTGTCGATCTCTTCGCGCACGATGGCATCGGCCTCGCGCAGCGCCTCAAGACGGTCGCGGGTGATGGCGCCAAGGCAGCGGACGCCCAAGCCAGGACCGGGGAACGGCTGACGCTCAACCATGTTCTCGGGCAGGCCGAGCTCGCGGCCCACGACGCGCACCTCGTCCTTGTACAGCAGCTTGACGGGCTCGCAGAGCTCAAACTGCAGATCCTCGGGCAGACCGCCCACGTTGTGGTGAGCCTTCACGCCGTCTTGGGACTCCAGGATGTCGGGATAGATGGTGCCCTGGGCGAGGAAGCTGACCTCATCGCCAACCTTGTGGGCCTCCTCCTCGAACACGCGAATAAACTCGGCGCCGATAATCTTACGCTTGGCCTCGGGCTCCTCGACGTCCACGAGCTTGTCCAGGAAGCGATCTGTGGCGTCAACGTAAACCAGGTTGGCATCCATCTGATTCTTGAAGACGTCGACGACCTGCTCGCTCTCGCCCTTGCGCATCAGGCCGTGGTTAACATGCACGCAAATGAGCTGCTTGCCGATGGCCTTGATGAGCAGGGCCGCGACAACCGAACTGTCGACACCACCGGAAAGAGCCAGCAGGACCTTTTTGTCGCCGATCTGCTCGCGGATTGCAGCGACCTGCTCTTCGATGAACGCCTGGGCAAGTTCGGGAGTGGTGATACGTACCATGTCGTCGGGACGCTTGTTGGAATCCATGCAGAGCTCCTTCTCGGTTCGATGGAAATGCGCCGCGCGTATGCAGACGCACCGTCATATGACCTCATTATATGCAGAACGAGATACGTTTCCCATCGCTGCGACAGAGCTTTTTGCAGGGGCGGCAGTTTTTCTATATCCCAAGGTCAGCTAGACTTCGGTAGCCACCTTGGGAGCATCGCCAATAGACTCTTCCTTTATACGTTCGGCACAATCGTAGGCGATACCCACAAATTCCAGTCCCGAGCAACAAGAGTACAATTGCTACTAGTGTTGCCAGCTGTTGGGAGATGGAAGATGGACTGCGATGGCTACCCATGCGTTCCCATGCCGTTGATGTGCACCGCCTTTGTGCCGGGGCAGATTGACGCTGCGGTTGCAGGCATTTCCGACCCCGATTCACGCGCCATTGCCACGGCAGAAGCGCTGTACTTTCGCGGACAGGCCACCCTCGCTGCCAAGACGGCGCACCCCTATCTTGACGTCACCGATCCCGCGCTGCGCTATTCCGCATGCTTTATCTGCGGATACGCCAGTCTGTCGCTCAACCGTATCGCCGACGCCCGCCGGTGCCTTGCGGGCATCCTCGATACGCCGGCCGACGAGGAATCGCCCGCCGTCCACGCCACGCATATCCTGTTCGCCTCGGCCGCGAGCGTCCTGCTGCACTTGCCTTCCCCGTATTCTGCCGAAGAGTTTTATCCACTTGCGGCGCACCTACCCGAAGGCCTGCGACTGTTCGCCAGCTACGTGATGGCGCACGCCTTGTATCTGCGCGGCGAATACGGCCGCAGCCTGGGCATGGCGGAAAACGCCCTAATTATGAAACAGGGAAGCTATCCCATCTCGGAACTGTTCCTGCACCTGGCAGCTTCCATGGCATGCATGAGCCTCAAGGACATCGACGCCGCAAAAGCGCATTTTGGAGCCGCTTGGGACATTGCGCGCCCCGACGGCCTTATCGAGCTCATTGGCGAGCACCACGGCCTTTTGCAGGGGCTCATCGAGGCATGCCTAAAACGCAATACCCTGACGACTTCGCACGCATCATCGAGATCACGTACCGCTTCAGCTACGGCTGGCGGCGCATCCACAACCCCGATTCGGGCGAGGACGTTGCCGACGATTTAACGACCACAGAGTTCACCATGGCCATGCTCGCCTGCCGCGGATGGACCAACGCCGAAATCGCACGCCATATGGGAGTATCGCCGGGCACCGTCAAAAACCGCCTATCCGGCGTATACGCAAAGCTTGGCATCGGCACACGCGCCGAGCTGGTCGCGCACATGTTGCGTTAGCGACCGGGCTGCCAAGCGCATCGAACGCGTTCCGGAACCCGGCGCTTCGCTCGATCAATTTGGACATTTTGACCCTTGAACGGCACTACCGCCACGAAGCGTCTTCTCGCAAAATTGGATTATTTCCACCGATATTTGCGGGATGGGAGCCCAAGATGCTTGATCGCCGTTCGTTACTTGTTGCTGGAGCGTCCTCGCTGGCGAGCATTATGTTGCCTCGCGTGCCGGGATGCGAAAATGCCTTCCTGCTGCCGTTCGCGCCCACCGCGGCCTATGCCGACGAAGAAAACCCCTTCAAGGTCCTGGTGCTCTCGCGCACCATGTTCGGCGTGGTGGTGGTCGACGTCGCCAACAAGAATACGCCTATCGCAGGCGCCAAGGTCACGCTCACGTCGCGCTACGCCGCAGGCAAGCAGCTCACCGCCACGACCGATGACGAAGGCACGGCCATCTTTGAGGTCGCGCCGCTTTCGGAAGACTACGTGGACGAGGCAACGCTTCTCGACGCATACGACTTTAACGGCGGCATCTCCATTAGCATGGCGGGCTTCCGCGATGTCGAGATTCCCCTTGCGCGTATCCAGGGCGGCACCGCCATAACCGCACCCACACGTCCGCTCTCCGATGGCGAGCCGTACTTTCGACAGCTCACGTTCGACGAATGGGACATCCAGTACGCCGACGCCACGTTTATGGCAATGCCAGCGGACGAAGCAGCAAACGACCAGCCCGACACGCACGCTTTTACCGTCCAGGCTCATCTGCCGCAGGGCGGGCAGGCAACATTGCATATCAATAAAGTGATGCCCGCTGCGGGCAGCTCAACCGAAACCGTCACGCAGATCGGCCAGATCAAGGCCAGCGCATCAGGCGCGGATACTCTGGCGACGTTCACGCTCGAAGACAAGTTCCTCGATGCAGCGTCGAGCCTTCTGGAAGAAGGATGCAAGTTGCGCTTTGTCCTCGACTACCAGGGCAAGACCTATACACTCTCCTCCCCCATGGCCGTTGTCACTGCGCCGGCCGCAAAGGCGGAATCGGGCTCGACCACTATCGTCCCCACTACCATGGACCAAGAGATCACTCCGTTTGATTTCCCCGCGGCGTTTCCCGGCATCGGTGGTAATAAGTTCACGTCTTGGATGCCCACATTTCCGATCCTCTTCGATTTCTCGTTTGCTGGATACGTGCTGTTTGGCGGAGGATACAAACCAGCCAGCTATATGAACGATTCGGGCAATCCGGATCCGGAGTACTGGAAGAAATCGCCGCGCGAGTCGGGCGCCAAGCAGGCAAACCGCTATCTCGACGAGATGGAGGGGAAGTGGAATCAGCACAAGAGCATGAGCGCCGGTTCGGGCACCGATCCAAGGAACACCAAGCTCCTTCGCCACCATTGCACGCTGCTGTTCACGATGGATATCGCCACGCAGCTGTACGGCTCGCTCGCCTACGATTGGGTGGGCAAAACCTGGGGCAACAACAACGACCCCGCATACGGCAATATTAAGGCCCTCTTCCAGGTAAGAACCGACCTCAATTGGACCGAGCAGTTTACCCTGGGACCGGTGCCGTTTTTCCTAAACGTCAACCCCTGGGTGCTAGCAAAACTGGCGCTCGCTGTGGGCGCCCACACGCACGGTAGCGGCGCGGCGTTTTTCAAAAACATTTCGCTCGACTATTCCAACACGTCGGGCTCGTTCACCATCCAGATCGGGCTTGCCGTTACCTTTGGCGCCGGCGTTGCGGGCGTCGCCTCGTCTGCCGTGCGCGGCGCCGCATCCCTCACGCTGTTCATCGGGTACGAGAAGGCAGATGGACACCAGCTTCCGCGACTGCGCGTAGGTGCAGACGTCGATGTCGACGTGATACTCCAGTTCGTAATGTTCAAGTGGACCACCAAGGCTTGGTCGGGATCGTGGCCCACACTCGCCGATTCGTGGGATATGTCAGTGAACAATGGCGATCAGTATGTGCTCCAGCGCTCTGAGCTGGCCTTGAGTGGAGATACGCCCTACACGCTGGATGCCCGCTTCGACTCAGCCGGCAACGCCGAGGCAGGTGGTGTGCCGCAATTTATCGCATCGGCCACCATCGTCACTAACGCCGAGCTGCTCGCACGCGCCGAGGTTGCAGCCACCGCGATAAACGTCACGCCTGTCGTGCGCGATTGGGATCAAGCGGTCACGCGTATTGAGCTCGAGGCGGATGCAGAAAGCGACGACACGGGACAGATCGAGCATTTCGTCCATACGCTGATAGAGAACGACGAAAATGCCGCGCCGATGTATGGGTACGCCTATATCGGCCAAGCGAGGAACGCCGTTGCGGACCCCAACGCCAATTCTGCTGGTGTATCGGAGGACGAACGTGGCGGCATAAAACCCTCGAGCGACAACGTGCTGTTTTCCGGCGTGCTCAGCGAAGCCCACATAAAGCTGGCGATGATCGCCGGCGTAGAGTGCCTGTTCCGTATCGCCTCGGTGCGCTACGGCGACAATGGCCGCTCGCGCCTGGTGGTGCATACAAAGACGAACGGCACGTGGTCCGCTCCCACGCCCGTGGACTTCCCCCTTGGGTTTGGCGAGGGCGACGTGGAGCGCGACGGCACATACGATTACGACTTCGACGTGGTGGAATAAACGGACGGGAGGGGAGACCAGAACGCCTACGTGCTGCTGGTCTCCGGCGAGCGCCCCGCCGGCGACAACACCCTTTTCGATACGGCAAGCACAGCCGGCATACTGTCCGTTGTGCGCCTGCGCATAAGTAATGACGAGATCCGCGTGGTGTCGCATACGTCATGGCGCAGCATCTCGCGCGGCCGCCTGCAAGAGGATGGCTACCATTGCCTGCAGTGCCCGCGTATCACGGTGGGCAAGACGCTGGTCGACGGGCGCCTGTCGGGTGCCTACCTCCACCGCCGCGGAACCACCGCAGAAAAGGTGCTCGGCAGCGAGGCTGAGGTTGCGCTGGAGTGCTTTACCCTGTGGTCGGACGTTTCGGGCGACAGCCTGACGTTCCGCCAAGTTCTCCGCTTTCCGCAAGCACCGTCGAGTATCGAGCTGGGCGAGCCCGAAACTATCAACGGCAAAATGGTGGTGCCCGTTGCGTACGAGACCGCAGACGGCTGCGGCTGCGCATCGTACGCCGTGATCGGCCAGTCCATTGCGGGCTGGGGCGTTATGTCACCAGACGCCACGGTGCCCCGTGCGGTGCCGTGGCCACAACACTCGGGCTTTTTGGCAACCGTCAACGAGCAACTGCAGCACATTACTTGGACGCGAGGCGCATCGGCATTTGCAACGCAGCCCGTGGGTGCCGCAGGCTGTGGCCCGGCATCGTTTAGCGTGAGCAACAACGGCAGGTGCGTGCTCTATGTAGAGAACACCGATGGCAAGGTGAGACAAACCTACGACGAAGAAGGCAACCCGGTAGCAGTGATGGGCAAGCACTTCCGCATCTTCGCCAGCACCTTGGCAGGCGATCTGTTCACGGAGCCGTTCGTGATGTGCGAACTGGACCATCCCGTCGATCAGATAACGACATTTTTGACGTCGGGAGGCATGCTCTCCGCGCTCGCCACGCACATTGTGAGCGCGGAGCAGAGCAAGGCGGAGCTGCACGGCATCGAAGTGCCCTTGGTGGCGTGTGCCACTCCGACGGGCGCGGTCGCTACCTCGGGCGCGGTGGTGCCCGGAGCAGCAGGCGAGTCCTTCATGGTCACGGTGCGAAACGACGGCAACACTTTGCTGACCGCCGGCACGATCGATCTGTACCGAGAGGGCTCCAGCCAGCCGTTCTCCAGCGCATCCATCGGATTCGGAGCGAACGCACGCATGGCTTCGATCCACGATCCAGAGCTTGCCGAAGACGCTTCGGCCAACGACATGGCACACGTGAAGTACGCGCTCGAGACGCTGGGCGCATGTTTTGCAACGCACCCGCTGGTAGCCGACAACGGCAACGCCGTGCTGGCACCGGGTTGCACGGCACAGTTCCGCATGAGCTTCGCCATCCCCGAGAGCTGGAGCGACGAGGTGGGCAAACGCGTAACGCTATATGCGAAGGCGCGTAATCTGGTGGCGCTCGATCCCGTAACGCTCGAGGAAATTCGACCGGGCGCAAACTCGGTGCTGGGTGCCGTACTGCACGAGCTTCATGTGCCCGACGCGGCATGCGAGCGCTCAGAAGTTCAGGTCGGCGTATGCGACAGCGCGGATACGACGGGGCTTCACGATGCACCGATGACGATTGATGGCGATGGCGGCTCGAGTGGAGGTGGCTCCGGCGGAAGCAGCTCCGGTGGCGGCAGTGGCTCTGGCGGCGGCAAGGATCACGGCAATAACAAGCGCTCCGGAAAAGCGGGCGCGCTTGCGGGCACGGGCGATGTCAACACTCCCCTGACAGCAGCCGCAGCAGCACTCGCCGCAGCTGGTGCCGGCCTTGTCGCCTACAGCGCCCGCCGCACGGCGCTCGAAAAAGACACCGCCAATGAGGTCAATTCGGATAGGCCTCGCTAGCTCCTACTTACTTTTGTGAGAGGCGCCGACTCGGCTCATCGAACACCAAAAGGGGCTGGCCCCGATAACTCGGAGCCAGCCCTGAGTCGCCTGACGTAAGAATCGCGGCGTTACTTGAGCTTCAGTGCCTCCATCATGGGCACGGCGGCATCCCAGTCGATCTTCCAGCCAATCGACACGCGGACGGTCTCGCCCGTCGCGGGAGCCGTCGCAAATAGCGTATGGCCGTTGTCGGGACCGGTAAAGCGCAGCCACGTTATGCCGTTGTACTCGACCTGGTCGGTTGTCGTTTCCTTGCCTTCATAGATCTGCTCCAGGCTTGCAACTTCCTCCTCCGGCGAGCGCGGGAAGATGCTGATGTTCAGGCGTCCTCCAGTCTCGTCGTGGAAGAAGTTTGCCTTTTCGTGCTCTTCGTTGGACGAATCCAGCGTGTACCCATCGGCGGCCTCGATACTGTACGATGCGCAATCGATGCCGGTCATATTGGCCGCGTCACCAGAATCGGCCACGCCGCCCGCCGCCTTGAACTCCTTGGTCTCGCATCCTGTGGTGTCGAAGTGCATGGCCTCATGATTCTTGGCGGGGGCGTAAGCGTCTACGAACTCGACAGTGATGGGCCCGTAGTACGCCGTCTTGGGCGCCCAGAAATACACGTACTCAACGGTCTCGCCCGGGCCGATATCTGGCCTCTTGGAAAGATCGATGCCCTCGTGAAGCTCATCGGGAGCCTCGCTTGCAACGTAGTCGAGCACGGCCGCCTTGCCGGAAGTAAACAACGGGTCGCCTGCCTCAAGATCGCCTTGGGCAGCATGCACGTTAAAGGAACTGAACGTCCTGTTCTTTGTGTTGTTGTTGGTAATCTTGATGTGCAGGTAAAAGCCGTCCTGCTTCTTGGCATCACCGCGATAGAACGTACCGTGAGCCACCGACTCATAGGTAATGCCTGCCACCTCGACCGTCTGCGACTCATAGGCCTTGGGCTTCTCGGCCTTCTCCTGCACAGGTGCGCTCCCGCCCGAGCCACTCGGCGCATTACCGCCGCAGCCGGCCACCGTACATGCCAGCACGGCCGAAAGCGTCACGGTGGGAATTCCTAACAGCAGCTTCTTCGTCATGGGCTTCATCATCCTCACCGCTCCTTTCGGCTTGCAGCTCATCCGTTGCCCGAGTCCCAAGTCGACTCCGTGGCATCGGCTTCCACTATGAGCGTATGACGAAACGCGGCGCCGGCGAAGTGACCCACGGCCCAAATAACGACCCGCCAGAGCTCCTTATGGGCCAAAGGGACTCGCACACGCACGCCCGTGGCCCATAAAACGAGACGCTTGTCCCAATGTTCGATTCGATCCATCCGCAAACAAGGTAGGGCGCCTCCGGCCGCCTTCAAACTTACTCGGACAGAGCCGACTCGGTTTTGTCCGAGTAAACGAATCTCCATCGAACTCCGAACGATTGTTCGATGGATTTCGTGTTGGGTGGAATCGCCCAAGGGCTGGGCTATGCTACCTTGACTATCTATATGACTAAAACGCAGCAAAGGAGCATCGAGAGAGCGAGCATGGCAAAAAACACCGCAAACTATGGTAACGACAGTATCCGCCAGCTCAAGGACGAGGAGCGCGTACGCCTGCGTCCCGCCGTCATCTTTGGCTCGGACGGACTCGACGGTTGCGCGCATGCCGCCTTCGAGATCCTGTCCAACGCCGTTGACGAGGCGCGCCAGGGCTACGGCAAGCTCATCACCCTTACCGCCTTTCGCGATGGCTCCATTCAGGTAGAGGACAACGGCCGCGGCTGCCCGCTCGACTGGAACCCCTCCGAGAAGCGCTTTAACTGGGAGCTCGTCTTTTGCGAGCTCTACGCTGGCGGCAAGTACAACAATAACCAGGGCGGCGACTACGACTTCTCGCTCGGCACCAACGGCCTGGGCTCCTGCGCGACCCAGTACGCTTCCGAGTACATGGACGTCACGGTTTGGCGCGACGGCAACAAGTACTCCCTGCACTTTAAAAAGGGCAAGGTCGTCGGTGCCAAAAAGAAGGCACTCGAGATTGAGCCCAGCGACGAGAACCACACCGGCACCACCATCAAGTGGCGCCCCGATCTTGAGGTCTTTACCTCCATCAGCATTCCCCACGATTGGTATCGCGAGACCATGCGCCGCCAGGCCGTGGTCAACGCCAACGTGACCTTCCGTCTGCGTATCGAGGGCGACGATGGCGAGTTTTCCGAAGAGGACTTCTGCTATCCCAAGGGCATCGAGGACTATGTGCTCGAGAAGGTCGGTACCGACTACCTTACTGAGCCCTTCTTTATCGAGGCCGACCGCCGCGGTCGCGACCGCGAGGACCTGCCCGACTACAACGTAAAGATCACCGCGTGCATGTGCTTCTCGCGCACCTTCATGATGCAGGAGTATTACCACAACTCATCGTGGCTCGAGAACGGTGGCTCGCCCGAGAAGGCGGCCCGTAGCGCTCTGACCAGCGCCATCGATGCCTACATTAAGAACCAAGGCAAGTACAACAAAAATGAGAGCGGCATTAAGTGGCAAGACGTCCAGGACTGCCTGGTGCTGGTAACCAACTGCTTCTCCACCCAGACGTCCTACGAGAACCAGACCAAGAAGGCCATCAATAACCGCTTTATCCAGCAGGCCATGACGGCCTTCTTTAAGGAACGCCTCTCGACCTACTTGATCGAGAACAAGGACGCCGCCAATAAGATCATGGAGCAGGTGCTCATCAACAAGCGTTCGCGCGAGAACGCCGAGAAGACGCGCCAGAGCATCAAGACCAACCTGCAGCAGAAGACCGACATGGCCAACCGCGTGCAGA
>URUI01000002.1 GCA_900551015.1 uncultured Collinsella sp. | reverse complement strand
CGGACATGATGTGGCTCACCACCATGAACCCCGAGACGCGCCGCCTGATCAAGGTAGAACCCGAGGACGTCACCAAGATGGAGACCATGTTCAACCTGTTGCTGGGCAACGACGAGGCGGGCCGTAAGCGCCATATCTCCGAGCACGGCAAGGAATACCTGGACCAGCTGGACCTGCAGTAGCAGCAAATCGATAACGACGGCCCACAAGAAGTTCAAGAGGAAATCGTGGCAAAGAAGAAGACGAAGAACCAGCCAAAGAAAAAGCAGGTCAACGCCGAGAACGTCATCGGCCTGCACTCCGAGGTCACCGACCAGCCGATCACGCAGACGCTCGAGGTCAACTACATGCCCTACGCCATGAGTGTCAACGTCTCGCGTGCGTTCCCCGAGATTGATGGCTTTAAGCCCTCGCACCGCAAGCTGCTCTACACCATGTACAAGATGGGTCTGCTCAAGGGCGAGCGCCAGAAGAGCGCCAACATCGTGGGTCAGACCATGAAGCTCAACCCGCACGGCGATGCCGCGATCTACGAGACGATGGTGCGCCTGGCGACGGGTAACGAAGCGCTGCTTGCCCCCTTCGTGGAGTCGAAGGGCAACTTTGGCAAGTACTATTCGGGCGACCTGAGCTACGCCGCCTCTCGTTATACCGAGGCCAAGCTCTCCCCCATCAGCGCCGAGATCTTCAAGGACATCGACAAGGACCCGGTCGACTTCGTCGACAGCTACGACGGCGCCATGAAGGAGCCGCGCCTGCTGCCCACCACGTTCCCCAACATCCTCGTCTCGGCCAACAAGGGCATCGGCGTCGCCATGGCATCCGATATCTGCGGCTTCAACCTCAACGAGGTCTGTACCGCCACCATGCATTACCTGCAGAATCCCGACTGCGACCTGCTCGAGTACATGCCCATGCCCGATTTCTCGACCGGCGGCGAGATCATCTACCGCCGCGAAGAGATGGAAAAGATCATCGAGACCGGCCTGGGCAGCTTCCAGATTCGTTCCCGCTGGCGCTGGATTCCCGAAGAGCGCATCATCGAGGTCTACGAGATCCCCTACACCACCAAGACCGATGTCATCATTGAGCGCATCGTCAAGCTCTCCAAGGAGGGCAAGGTCAAGGAGATCGCAGACATTCGCGACGAGACCGACCTTTCGGGTCTGCGCATCGCTATCGACCTTAAGCGCGGCGTCGACCCCGACAAACTCATGGCCAAGCTCTATCGCTCGACCACGCTGCAAGATTCGTTCTCGTGCAACTTCAACGTGCTCGTCGACGGCTATCCCCGTGTTATGGGCGTGCGCCAGATCCTGCACGAGTGGGTCAAATGGCGTATTGAGTCCACGCGTCGCCGCATTAACTTTGACCTGGGCAAAAAGTCTGAGCGCCTGCACCTGCTGCACGGCCTTGAGGCGATTCTACTCGACATCGACAAGGCAATCGCCATCATCCGCGGCACCAAGCTCGAGGCCGAGGTCGTGCCCAACCTTATGAAGGGTTTCGATATCGACGAGACCCAGGCCGAGTTTGTTGCCGAGCTCAAGCTCCGCAACATCAACGAGGAGTACATCCTCAACCGCACCAAGGATATCGCCAAGCTCGAGGGCGAGATTGCCGAGCTTGAGGAGATCCTCTCCAGCGAGGACAACATCAAGAAGGTCATCAGCGACGAGCTGGCCGCGGTCAACAAGAAGTACGTGATGCCGCGGCGCACGGGCAGGATCGAGCCCCATGAGGTTATCGAGGTAAGCTTGGAGCCCGAGGTCGAGGAGTACCCGGTCACCATCATGCTCTCGCGCGATGGCTACCTTAAAAAGATGACAGACCGCGTGCTTAAGAAGGCCGCCACGCTCAAGTACAAGGACGGCGACAAACCCTTTATCGAGTTCCCGTCCTCCAACACGCACGAGCTGCTGGTCTTTACCAACAAGAGCCAGGTGTACAAGTGCAAGGTTGCGGCGTTTGAGGACACCAAGTCGGCCCAGCTGGGCTCGTACCTGCCCACCGATCTTGAGATGGAACCCGACGAGAACGTCATCTGGGTCATCGACCCCGAGGATTACAAGGCCGACGTGCTGTTCGTCTTTGAGAACGGCCGCGTGGTGCGCGTCGCACTTGCCGGATACGTCACCAAGACCAACCGCAAGCGTCTGAAGAACGCAATCTACGGCGGCAGCAAGCTGCTGTATGCCCAGGTGCTCAAGGAAGACCGCGACCTCGCGCTGGTCTCGAGCGACTACCGCCTGATGAACTTCAACACGTCGCTGCTCAAGACCAAGACGACCACCAACACGCAGGGCGTCCAGGCCTTTACGGCCAAGAAGGGCCGCTCGGTCACCACCGTCGGCACGACCGAGGAGATCCTTGGCGCCGGCGTCTCGGCCGAGAAGTTCACGGCGCAAAGCCTGCCCTCCGCCGGTGCCCTCATGAAAGAAAACGACATGCCAAGTCTGTTTGACTAGGACGACGGCAGAACCGCCATAAGCTCTCAAAACGGCGGGGACTGGGGCGCAGTAAATACTGCGCCCCAGTCCCCATGCATTACAGCAGCATCATCCCTATAGACAAAATGCCGCATAAAGTGGAACAGACATAAGCCCATCATTCATTCCAAAGGGCTTAGTCGATAGCCTGATAAGGCGCACGCCCGGATGGGTCTTTTTAAGTGAGGACAGGCTTCGAGATCTTGTGTTCTCTCCCGCCTTGACTTCAATCGCAGACAAGCATCCCTGCTTCTCTACTACAAAGTCGATTTCCGCACGATTATCTCGCGCCCAATAATGCAGCGGATAGCCCATGGCTGAAAGCTGTTGGGCGACGTAGTTTTCGGTAAGTGCACCCATGAATGTGCCGCCGATGCCGGCAAGAATATCGGCGCGTTGAGCACCGGCCTTGGAGACGAGCAGCCCTGTATCCGCCTGATAGATTTTAAAAGCAGAAGGGTTAACGAAGGCCTCTAAAGGGCTTTCGATCTTCCCAACCAGGCTGCAGCGCGCCACCGTACCCGACAATACAAGCCAGTCGAGAGCATCTCCAAAGAGAGACGCATTGCCCCCCGCTCGCACTACCTTGTATTGAAATTTACGATTCTCTTTGGCAAGCTGCTGTGGAATGGAATCGAAGCACGCACGCGTCTTTGCGCTCAAGCGTTCATCAGCATATTTATTGGTGTCGGCGGAATATCCGTCGAGAATAATCCGATGCTTTTCGGCCACATCAATGATTGACTGATCATCGATGTACGTTTGGACCGCCTCGGGCATTCCGCCAACAACAAGATACTGCCGATAGAGCCCAAGCGCCTTTTCATGAAGGCTTGGCGCAAGAGGACCCATAAACTCGAATGATGAGCGTATCTCATCGACCAGCTGATCGTGCCCCATCGCCCAGAGAAACTCCTCGAAATCGAGTGGAGTCATCTCAATCAAGTCGGTCTTTCCGACGGGGAACGAATACGACTGATGGTTAATGGCAACCCCAAGAAGCGACCCAGCAGCCGCAACGTAATACTCGGGAGCATCTTCGCAAAAGTATTTAAGGGAAGTGAGCGCTTCCTCGCATGCCTGGATCTCGTCAATGAACAGTAAGGTTTTGCCAGGCACGATACGCTGTCCCGTACGAGCCTCAATCGCGCGTACGATCGAATGAGGGTCAAGACCGCCCGAAAAATCCGCTCGCGCCGACCGGTCGTTCTCAAGATTAACGTAGACAACCGATTCGAAAAGATCCTGAGCGTACGTTCTGAGCAGATAGGTCTTGCCACACTGGCGCACGCCTTTGACCAGCAAAGGTTTTCTATCAGCCCTGTCTCGCCATTCCCTAAGGAGCTCGTCTGCCTTGCGACGCATACGCAACCTTCCCTCATGAACTTCTGTTTGACAATATTTTAACGCGGATTAATTTGTTTTCAGTTATTTTTCTGCGTTTAAAAATTGTTCTATACGGCACTTGAGGGAATACACCCCTATCTCTTGGTAAGGATAGCAAGCATTTCCACCAACGCTGATTGCCATGCGTTCTTCTTGTCCTTAGGCGAGCTTGCGAGCGAGCTCTCGCACCTCTTCCAACTTGGGCGACGATCCCATGCTGTCGCGCTCGGTCATACCGCTGATGGTGATAATGCCCTGGTCCTCCCACTTGCAGTACGCGCAGGTTGACTTGTACATAGCGATCGCCGCATCATAGACACCCTCGCTGTGGCTATCGAGTAAAAGGGCCGTCTTGGTGAACGGGAAGCCCGTAGCACCGAAGGCGTACAGGCGGTCGATGACAGCCTTCTCCTGTGCGGTGATATCAAACCAGTAGATAGGCGAAGCGAAGACGACCATGTCGGCGTCTTTCAGCGACTCAATCACGTTGGCCATGTCATCCTTCTGCACGCAGACGCCCTCATGGGCGAAGCAGTACTGGCATCCCAAGCAGCCGGCGATCTTCTTGCTGGCAACGCGGACGACCTCGACCGTATTGCCGCCCTCACGCGCGGTCTCGGCAAACGCCTCGACCATGGTATCGGTATTGGCGCCCTTACGCGGGCTGCCGCTCAATACAACGATATTCATAGGATTCCCTCTCCTTCATGCTGCAGGCGCGCAGCATTTTTTCTTGTAACCAAAACAAATGGGGTTAATCAATCGCCAGCAGGCCATATCTCTTGCTCAAGTTCCCTAAAGAAGCTCAAGGCGATTGCGATTGCCTTATGCAACATCGAAAACCAAAGAGGGGCCATAGCAACGTCGCCTGCCTGAAATGGCACGCTGTCAAGATCAACTACGGGGATCGTGACGAGCCGATACCGCCCGCATGCCCCCTTCGGAATAGGCGCTGAGCAGCTCCTGAGCGTGGGCAAACTCGGGCCCTCGCCTCCAACCGAGCAGGCGGTTGACCGCGAGATTTCCCTGGACGTTGTGGACGAAGAGCAGATAGGCGTCCTCGCGCGAAAGCCCAGTCTCCTCCATGATCGAGGGAACCATCTGCTCGGCGCCGCGCTCGACGACGCGCTGTGCCACCCGGGCGTACGCGTCGTCATCCGAGTAGAGCAGATAATAGTCATCGTTTGCCGGCGGACGCTGGCAGAGGGCACCCGCCTCCGTTCCCTCGAGCGGCGGCACCGCCGCCAAGGCCTCGTCGATAAGCGCGTCGAGCAGGGCGAACTTGTCCTCGTAGTGCAGATAGAACGTGCCACGGTTGATATCGGCGCGGCGGCAGATATCCGCTACCGTCATCTTCGCGAAGCCGACCTCGGCCAGCAGCGCGAAGAACGCCTCCCGTATGACCGAGAGTGTATAGCGTCGGCGACGATCGATCTTCCCCGCTTCCATTACCCCTCCAATTGCAACGCTCGACAATGCCCGGCAAACGCTCGTTTATCGACAGCAGGCCGAAGCTGTTCATTGCTCTTAAGCAAATCGACATGGATACTTTTTATAGACACGTGTTTATAATAGCTGAAAGAAGGTATCCAGTGACCCTGTACGAGCAGCTCGTTATCGAGCTCACCAACCAATCGTTTTCCCTTCAGGCCGCCTACCGCAGCGGCGGCACGCCCTATGAGCTGAGTGACCGCGAGCCCGAGCCCTACGACCAGCAAATCGAGGACTTCGCCCGTATGATCGAAGAAGCCGATTGCGTGCTGGTGGGCGGGGCCTCCGGGCTCTCCGCGGCGGGCGGCGGCGACTTCTACTACGAGGACAACGCGACCTATCGCAAGCATTTCGGCAAATTCGCCGAGCGCTACGGTTTCAAGGGCGCTTTCGAGGGGTCGTTCTACCGCTGGCCCACCGCCGAGGCGCGCTGGGGATACCTCGCCACCTTCCTCGACACCACGCTCAACGCCCCGCTGCGCAAGCCCTACAGGGACCTCGACGCCATTCTCGCCGAGAAGGATTTCTTCATGCTCACCACCAACCAGGACACGCAGTTTGTGAAGCTCTATCCCTGGGAGAAAGTGGCAGAGATCCAAGGCGACCACCGCTTCTTTCAGTGCTCCCGCTGTTGCACCGACGCGGTGTGGGATGCGGTCGAGCCGGTCTCCAACATGGTAGAGGCCATGGGAGACGGCCTTGAGGTTCCGACAGAGCTCGTGCCGCGCTGCCCGCACTGCGGGGCAGAGGCGTTCCCCTGGGTTCGCGGCTACGGCAACTTCCTGCAGGGCGAACTCTACGAGGAGCAGTACCGCAAGGTGTCCGACTGGCTCGACGCGCACGCACGGCAGAGGATCCTCTTCCTCGAGCTGGGTGTGGGCCGCATGACGCCCGCGTTTATCCAGGAGCCGTTCTGGGCCCTCACGGCGCAGTTACCGCAGGCCAGCTACATCGCCGTAAACAACAAGACGCAGTTTCTCCCCCGCGCGATCGAGGATCGGGGGCTCGCCGTTCGCGCCGACATCGCCGACGTGCTTGCCGACGTGCGCAAGACGCTGGGGAGGTAGCGCATGGAGACGGCGAAAGCAGTTCGCATAGGCAGGGCGCTAGCCGAAGCGGATCTTGTCATCATCGGCGCTAGCAACGGACTCGACATGGCGGAGGGGCTCAACCTTTTCTGCGCCGATGCTCATTTCCAAGAGGCGTACGGGGACCTCGCCCAGGCAGACGGCATCGGCTGCATACTGCAGGGGCTCGCTTCCCCGGATGCCAGCGTGCGACGCCGATGGGCCGAGCGGTTCCATCAAAAGGAGTATCTCGAATATGAGCCCGGCTCGCTCATGAACGGGCTGCGGCGTCTTACGGAGCACGCCGACACCTTCGTGGTCACATGCAACATCGACGGGCACTTCGCGCGCGCCGGGTTCGACGAGAACCGCGTGCTCGAGACGGAGGGGGCATACGCACGTCGATCGACGAGCGGCGTCTCGCCCATCCAGACGCCCTCGCCACGGCCCAGCTCGAGGAGCTCGAGCGCCTTGTGCAAGCCCATCGCAACGGCAGGGTCGCCATCCTCGAACTTGGCGTGGGACTGCGCAACGGCATCATAAAGCACATGCTCGCCCAGATCGCGAACGTCTGCGAGCACGCCACCTACATCGTGTTCAACTACAGCCAGGCTATGGCGCCCGATGCATCGTGCGAGACGATTCTCGTTGACGGCGATATGGCCCCGGCTTTCGAGGAGATTGCCCAATGCCGTCTCTAGAGAGGGAAGCGTATAGGCTTCGAAGCCTTATCGACGATGCCGACGCCATCATCGTCGGCATCGGCTCGGGCATGTCAAGCGCCGCCGGGTTCAACCATTACAACCGCGCAGGCATGGCGCGCGCCGGAATGACGGACTGGCAGCAAGCCTTTGGCTTCAAGAGCCTTTTCGACGGCTTCTACCACCTCTACCCCAGCCTCGAGCAGCGATGGGCATACTATGCGCGATACATCGACTTCATGCTGCGCGAGCCGACCTCGCAGCCCTATCGCGACCTACGGTCCCTCATCGGCCATAAGGACTACTTCATCCTGAGCACCAATGTGGACACCCAAGTCGAGAAGACGTTTCCCACCGAGAGGATCTGCAACTATCAGGGAAGCTTCGCGCACCTTCAATGCAAGCAGCCATGCTGCGACGAGCTCTTCGACGCGAGCCCCTTCGTCGAGCGCATGCTCGCGGGCATGGCGGGGTTCGAGGTCCTCAGCGAGGATGTCCCCCGATGCCCGCACTGCGGCTGGCAGCTTGTGCCGTGGGTGCGCGACGACACGTTTCTGCAGGGTGCGGCCTGGCGCGAAAGCCTCGGACGATACGAGCGCTTCGTGCGCGAGCGCAGCGATCGCCGCGTGCTGTTGCTGGAGCTCGGCGTGGGCGAGATGACCCCCGGCATCATCACGCTCCCGTTCTGGAGCATGACCGCGAAGCTGCCGGATGCGCACCTTTTGAGCGTAAACATCTCGGGCGGCTCGGCTCCGTTGCAGCTTGGAAGCAAGGCAGGGGCGATCCAGGCCGATTTGGGCGCCCTGCTCTCGGTGGCGCGGGCAGGTGGCGAGTAACGCGGAGCGGTAGACGCGCAATGAGGTTTTAGCCGCAGCCTCCGAACGAGAGGGCTCGGAGGCTGGTATTCCTGAATCGCAGGTCACGATGGGTTATCGGAATCGCGAAGAGCGGATACCGCCAGTAAGCCCCCTTCGGAATAGGCGTTGAGCAGCTCCTGGGCATGGGCGAACTCGGGGCCTCGTCTCCAGCCGAGCAGGCGGTTGACGGCCAGATTGCCCTGGACGTTGTGGACGAAGAGCAGGAAGGCGTCTTCGCGTGAAAGCCCTGTTTTCTCCATGACCCAGGGAACCATCTGCTCCGCTCCGCGTTCTATGACGCGCTGGGCTACGCGAGCGTATGAGTCGCTGTCCGAATAAAGCAGGCGATAATCGTCGTCTGCCGACGGACGCTGGCAAAGCGTTGCCGATTCAACCCCCTCAAGCGGGGGAGCCGCTGCCAATGCCTCGTCGATAAGCGCATCGAGCAGCGCGTACTTATCCTCGCAATGCAGATAGAACGTTCCCCGGTTGATCTCGGCGCGGCGGCAGATGTCCGCCACCGTCATCTTCGCGAAGCCGACCTCGGCCAGCAGCGCGAAGAACGCCTCCTGTATGACCGAGAGGGTGTAGCGCCGCCGGCGGTCGATCTTGGTTTCTCCCATCGCCTCTCCAATCTGAGTCGTTTGACAATGTCCAGTAGCTGTTCGTTTATCGACAGGTGCACGCGTTTGTTCATTGCCCCTGCGAAAATCAACAAGGATACTGTTTATAGACACCTGTTTTTTATAGCTGAAAGGGAGCACGGATGACCCTGTGCGAGAAGCTCGGCATCGGGCTTGTCAGCCGATCGTTTTCCCATCGGGCCGTCTATCGAAACGGCGGCACGTCATACGATTTGAGCGATTGCGAGCCTGCTGCTTGCAAGCAAGATATCGAGGCTTTTGCCCGCAAGGTGGGGAAGGCTGATTGCGTGTTTACGGGAGAGGCAGGTAGGCAGGCGTTATGAGCATCTGCATCAAAAATCAGATTCAGAATATGAATATCGTCATCGGCTGCACGGTGGGGTGTCCATATTGCTATGCCCGTAACAATGTGAAACGTTGGCATATGATTGACGACTTCGCTGATCCTGCGTTCTTCCCGAGCAAGCTCAAGATGATGGAAAAGAAACGCCCGCAGAACTTTCTCCTTACCGGCATGAGCGATCTCTCCGGGTGGAAGCTGGAATGGCGAGACGAGGTATTTGCAAAGATCCATGAGAATCCACAGCATCAGTTCCTGTTCCTGACCAAGAGACCCGATTTGCTGGATTTAGATACCGACCTGGAAAACGCATGGTTCGGCGTTACGGTGACGAGGAAAGCGGAGCTGTGGCGTATCGACGCCCTTCGGAAAAACGTCAAAGCAAATCACTTCTTCGTTACTTTTGAGCCGCTATTCGACGATCCCGGTACGGTCGACCTTTCCGGAATCAACTGGATCGTCGTCGGTACCATGACCGGGGCGCAGAGCAGGAAGGTTCATACGGAACCGGAGTGGGCATGGTCTTTGACGGACCAGGCGCACGCGCTTGGCATTCCAATGTTTATGAAGGAAGACCTCGTCTCTGTCATAGGGGACGAAAACATGATTCAGGAATTGCCGGAAGAATTCGAAAGAGTGCTGGAGGTGCAGAGAACATGGCGGAAGTGATCGATGGAATCCTCATCAATGAGGTGGAAGCAAAGAACATCATGACCAAGTCCAGCCTGCCGGTAGGCGGCTACTCGGTCAATCCCTATGTAGGCTGCACGCATGCCTGCAAGTATTGCTATGCCTCCTTTATGAAGCGCTTTACCGGACACAAGGAGGAATGGGGCACCTTTCTTGATGTGAAGCATTGGCCGGAAATCAAGAATCCGAAGAAATACGCTGGACAGCGGGTGGTTATCGGTTCTGTGACGGATGGCTACAATCCACAGGAGGAGCGATTCGGGAATACCAGGAAACTCCTGGAGCAGCTGATTGGCAGCGATGCAGATATTCTGATCTGCACAAAGTCCGATCTTGTGGTACGGGATATCGATCTGCTGAAGAGGCTTGGACGAGTGACCGTTTCATGGTCGATCAACACGCTGGATGAGAACTTCAAGAACGATATGGACTCCGCGTCGAGCATCGAGCGTCGTATCGCTGCTATGAAGCAGGTGTATGACGAAGGTATCCGTACGGTCTGCTTCGTGTCCCCGGTATTTCCCGGCATCACGGATTTTGAGATGATTTTTGAGCGAGTAAAAGATCGGTGCGATTTGTTTTGGCTCGAAAATCTCAATCTTCGGGGTGGTTTCAAAAAAGCGATCCTGGATTATATCGCCGAGAAACATCCCAATCTCGTACCGCTTTACGATGAGATCTATAACAAGCGCAACCGTAGCTATTTTGAAGCGCTTGAAGTAAAAGCCGAGGAAATGGCCAAGAAGTACGATTGCCCCTTTGTGGACAACGAAATGCCTTATGGCAGAGTCCCCCAGGGGCATCCGGTGATCGTGGACTACTTCTATCACGAGGAAGTCCGAGGGTCGGATAATAGCGGAAAAAGAAATCATTAAACGGAAACCGACGACGATTCGCTCGAGCGATTAGCGTCCACGCGTGGCTTCTGCCGATTTGCGCAACGGGCGACGGATTAAGGGATCGCTCGGGCGGATGATCCCGCTGCAGTACAGGCGGTCGCTCAATTTAGCGGCATGAGCGTTTTCGCACGGAAAACCAGTATCCCCTGTGCCGAGTTTAATCGTAGCGAATACAATGGGCACTGAGCATCAATCGAAAGTAGTCAAGAGCCTTTTCGACGGCTTCTACCACCTCTACCCCAGCCTCGAGCAGCAATGGGCCTACTACGCGCGATACATCGATTTCATGCTGCGCGAGCCGGCCTCACAGCCCTATCTCGACCTGCGCTCTCTCGTCGGCCACAAGGACTACTTTATCCTGAGCACCAACGTGGACACCCAGGTCGAGAAGACGTTTCCCGCCGAGAGAATCTGCAACTACCAGGGAAGCGCCGCGCACCTTCAGTGCAAGCAGCCATGCTGCGACGAACTCTTCGACGCGA
This sequence comes from uncultured Collinsella sp., assembly GCA_900551015.1. GTDB lineage: Bacteria > Actinomycetota > Coriobacteriia > Coriobacteriales > Coriobacteriaceae > Collinsella. The sequence goes on along the minus strand of URUI01000002.1, from coordinate 58,154 downwards.
AGTCCTACGTCGAGCGCATGCTCGCCGGCATGTCGGGGTTCGAGATCCGCAGCGAGGATATCCCCCGATGCCCGCACTGCGGCTGGCAGCTTGTGCCGTGGGTGCGCGACGACACGTTTCTGCAAGGCGCGGCGTGGCGCGAGAGCCTCGGACGGTACGAGCGCTTTGTGCGCGAGCGCAGCAATGACCGCGTGCTGTTGCTGGAGCTCGGCGCGGGCGAGATGACCCCGGGCATCATCACGCTCCCGTTCTGGAGCATGACCGCAAAGCTGCCGGATGGGCACCTGTTGAGCGTCAACATCTCGAACGGCTCGGCTCCGCTGCAGCTCGGAAGCAAGGCAGAGGCAATTCAGGCCGATTTGGGCGCGCTGCTCTCGGCGGCACAGCAACGCGACGGGTAGCGCGGCGAGGCTTAAGCCTCTTTGTTAGTCGCTTTGAGATATTCCTCATCACCCACAGGCTCCAACCACTCGTTGGAGGTCTCCTCGCCCGGAACCTCCAACGCGAGATGCGAGAACCAGCTGTCGGGCGCGGCGCCGTGCCAGTGCTTCACTCCCGGGGCGATGTTGACCACGTCGCCGGGGCGCAGCTCCTGTGCCGGCTTGCCCCACTCCTGGTAAAACCCTCGACCAGCCACGCAGACGAGAATCTGTCCGCCACCGCTTTTGGCGTGATGGATATGCCAGTTGTTGCGGCAGCCAGGCTCAAACGTCACGTTGTAGACGCCGACCTGCTCGGTGGAAAGGGGCGCGAGGTAGCTTTGGCCGATAAAGTACTTCGCGAAGGCGTCGTTGGGGGCACCGATGGGGAAAACCATCTCGTTTTGGTGCTGAGCCCTTGCGTCGGCGGCATCGTCGGCCGCCCAGACCTCCTTCGCCATGCGGAAGGCAGCCCACGCCTTGGGCCAACCCGCATAAAACGCCGCGTGCGTAAGGATTTCCGCTATCTCCGTCCTGGTCACTCCATTGTTCTTTGCGGACATCAGGTGATATTTGAACGAAGAGTCCGTCAGCCCCTGCGACATCAGGGCAACCACCGTCACCACGCTGCGGTCGCGCAGGGAGAGCTCACTCTCTCGGCTCCACACCTCGCCGAACAGCACGTCGTCGTTGAGCTGTGCGAATTTGGGAGCGAACTCCCCCAGGGCGTCTCTGCCTGCCGTCTGTTTAACTGCCATGATCGATTTCCTCCTGTCGATAGTTTTGGCACAAATCTGTTTCCGCGCGGCCAAACAGCCCGGCTAAATTCCCATGCCCATTCGCCGCGCCTGCTCCAGAGCGGGATGCCCGGCGATTTCGCCCACGCCGTTCACGCCGCCGGCGAAAACCGTTCCAGCGAGCGTGCAGCGGGAGAAACAGTCAACCCATCCCTGCATCGCCTTTTTCGCCCCGTCGAAGGTCGAGCGCCCGTTCTCCGCCGCCGTCGCCAACAGATATGCCTCGGTGAATGCATAATCGGAGCCAAAAAGCGGGTTAGCGCGGTCCAGCATGGTTTTGAGCTGGCCGCAGACGCTGTAGTAGTAGACGGGCGTTGCAAACACCAGCACATCCGCATCGTGCATTTTGGCGGCAATTTCCACGGCATCGTCTTGGATGACGCAACGCCCCAACTTTAAGCAGGCAAGGCAGCCCCTGCAGAAGCCCATTTGCTTCTCGCGCAGACGCACGGTCTCAACGCTGTGACCTGCCTCCCGCGCGCCGTTGGCGAAAGCCTCCGCCAGCGTCTCGGAATTGCCATTCTTTCGTGGACTTGAAGAAACTATCAAAACCGTTTTGCCCATTACGGAATACCCCTTGCGCTCCCGATTTACATTGACGAGAATGAAGGTAATACCTAAACCTGACTTTAGGTCAAGGAATGAATTCGACATTGTTTCGGAGGAGCCATGTACACAATCGGACAGGTGGCGGAAATGTTCGGTTTGCCCGCTTCAACGCTGCGATATTACGACAAGCAGGGATTGTTCCCGGGGCTGGAGCGGGCATCCGGCATTCGCCGATTCAGCGATACGGAACTCGAAGCGCTTCGGGTCATCGAATGCCTAAAGAAGGCTGGAATGGAGATCAAGGACATCCGGCTGTTCATGGAATGGTGCGCAGAGGGTCCCTCAACATACCCCAAACGCAAGGCCATGTTCGAGGAGCGCAAGGCCCACATGGAGTCGGAGATCGTGAACATGAACCGCGCGCTCGACATGCTGAAGTTCAAATGCTGGTACTACGAGCAGGCAATCCAAGATGGCAACGAGGATAGAGTGAAGGCGCTGATTCCCGACAATTTGCCAGAAGAAATCAAAGATACCTACGATAACGCCCACACTCAATAATGCCGCCCGATGCTCAAGGGGCTTTGGCAAGGAGTCGTTTTAGGCAGATATGCAAAAAGATAGCCTCCGAACCAGAGGGTCCGGAGGCTTTTATTCCCGTTATTTCGCTGGTGGCTTTACTCTATGGCGGCGCCGAAACAGCATCAGGCGGTACTCGACGGTATCAAAACGCGAGTTCAAAAGCCAGTTCCCGCTATTCCCGCTCAGTGACTAATCCAGTCCGAGTGTTGTCGATGCGTGTCGCGTCGTACCGCCTAAGGGCCAATTCGTGCGCAATTTGGGCGAATCAGGCCCTTAATTCGCGATTTTGTGAATGACTCAATTGATTCGCAAAACCGCAGGTCGCCTTTTTAATCACTCCCTAGTTTCCGCCGGGGTTCGTAGCGGGTGGCGTGAAAAGGGGTGATTCAAAGGGTCGGAGAGATGTCTATAGCGCAATCTTCTGGTATTGGCGCAGTGAGGGACTTCTCACCTCCATCAGTCCAAATCGTCAAGCTCCGAAAGACGTCGAGCTAGAGAAAAGGACCTATTTCCCGTCATGGATTGGGTTTACCTGCATGACTAGAGCCCTGGTGTAATTGGCTGGATCACCGTTCCGGGAACCGGTATCGACCTACCTGTCCGCCAAGCTCCTTCTTCAGCTCCAGCTTAGTATCTGACTCACACCGTTATAAGCAAAACCGAAGAGATGCGTCTTGGCCAAGAAATAAGGTTAGCCTTATCTTACTGCATGATTCGTGTGTTATAGTTAGATTGCTCTAACTGTTTGGGGGGCGATAGCCATGCACGAACGCAAGGGCTTCTGGGACAAGAATGCCGGTCGGTACGACCGTTTCATGCGAAAGGACCGGGCGGCGTATGAGAAGATGTATGAGCTGATCAGGCCGGTGGTGAAAGCAAAAACCGTACTGGAGGTTGCCACCGGCACGGGGCTTATCGCAAAGAGCATCGTGGATGCGGCGGTGCACATCGAGGCTACGGACGCTTCTGCACAGATGATCCTTGAAGCAAAGCGGGACAATCAATCCGCAAAGCTGCACTTTTCCGTACAAGATATGTTCCGCCTGCCCTATGCACAGAAGTCCTTCGAAGTGGTGATCGCGTCCAACGCGCTTCACATAGTGCCGCATCCGGAAAAGGCACTGCAAGAAATCAGGCGGGTACTGAAGGACGACGGCGTGCTCATCGCGCCAACCTTCACCCACGCGGGGAACTCGGTTTCCGGCAAGGCAAAAGCCTTTTTCATGAGTATGGCGGGATTCCCCCTCCACAGCAGGTGGACAAGCGAGGAATACCTGCGTTTCCTGCGTCAAAACGGCTGGGCGGTGCAGAAAAGCGCGGTGCTGAAGGCCTCGTTCCCATTGACCTATGCGGAATGCACGAAATCGGAGGGGCCAGATGTCGTTCTTTGAAAACACCCGCAAGCCCGTGGGCCTCGGCGGAAAACTTATGGTTGCCATGATGAATCTGGGCCACAGCCCTGTGGCGCGGTGGGGACTTCGATTTCTACGACTTACGCCAAACGCAAAGGTGCTGGATTGCGGCTGCGGCGGCGGGGCAAACATAAAACGGCTGCTGAAAAAATGCCCGTATGGCGTCGTCAAGGGCATCGACTATTCGCCCGTCAGCGTGGAGAAGGCTAGAAAGCTCAACCGAACTGCAATTCAGGAGGGGCGTTGCGCCGTTCTGCAAGGCAGTGTGGCGGATATGGCGTTTGAGGATAGCTACTTCGATGCTGCCACGGCCTTTGAAACCGTCTATTTTTGGCCTGATTTGCCCCGATGCTTCCGTGAGGTCTGGCGGACGCTGAAGCCAGGCGGGACAATTCTTATCTGCAACGAGAGCAATGGCGATACGGACAAGGACGAGAGGTGGACGCAGATCATCGGCGGCATGACCATCTACAAGGACATTGAATTAAAGGCATGTCTGGAGCAGGCGGGTTTTCACGAGGTGCAGATACACAAAAAGAAAAAGTGGCTCTGCGTCACGGCGCGGAAGTAGGGGTATCAAGCACGGGCATTTTTGCATCCATCCTGCACATGGCGATAGGCATGACGGTCATAGCGGCTATGCTGGCGGCAATTATGACAGTTTTTATTCACTAAGGAAGAAACCTATGAAATGTAAAATTGAGAAAAACACCGTGCAGGAGACGCTGATCCTCCCGCTGTATTCCCGGAAGCTGTGTACGGAGTTGTACCCGAACCTTTACAGGGATGAAACAGCGGTTCGTCTGGTCGACCAGATCGACTACGACTTTTCAGAGGCAGAGAAAAACTCCCGCAGCCTGATGCAGCGCTTTGGTGCGCTGGAGGTGGCCACACGGCAGAGTGATCTTGCTTTCGAGGTGCGGGATTACCTGAAAGGCCACCCCAATGCGGCGGTGGTCAATCTGGGCTGCGGGCTGGACAACACCGGCAGAACCTGCGACAACGGTAGATGCAAGATCTACAATCTGGACTTCCCGGATGTGATTGCCTTGCGGCAGCAGCTACTGCCCGCCGGGGATCGAGAACAAAATATCCCCTGCGACCTGAAAGACACCGCATGGTTTAGCAAAATCGATGCCTCCCGCGGGGCGGTGTTCTTTGCCTCCGGGGTGTTCTATTACTTTCTGACCCAGCAGGTCCGGGAACTGGTGCGGGGGATGGCGGACGCTTTCCCCGGCAGTGTGCTGGTCTTTGATGTTGCCAATCGGACGGCGGTAAAGATGATCGCAAAAACATGGCTTAAGACTGCAAAAATCAAAGATGTGGGGGCATATTTTGCGGTTTCGGATGCCGCCAGGGAAATCGGCGCGTGGGACAGCCGTCTGCAGGTCACAAGTCGCGGCTATATGCTGGGTTACAACGATTTGAGGGACTCTTCTGTCAACGGCTTTTTCCGGTTTCTCGCAAGGGTCGGTGACAACGGGATGAAAATGCAAATCGTGAAAATAAGATTTTGAGAGGCAAAAACGAAGCGCATTCACTTGGACGTCGAAGAAGACGGCTTTTACGGCGCATATTGGGCATGCAAGGACACGCATACAGCAGCGGGCACGGATTCAATTGAAACCGTGCCCGCTATCTGATACTATATTATTTTATCGAACGTCTGTTCTATTCCCACTCGATGGTCGCGGGCGGCTTGGACGTGATGTCGTAGCACACGCGGTTGGCGCCGGGGACCTCGGCAACGATGCGGCCGGAGATGCGGGCCAGCACGTCGTAGGGCAGCTTGGCCCAGTCGGCGGTCATGGCATCGCTGGACTCGACGGCACGCAGGATGATCGGGCGCTGATAAGTGCGCTCGTCACCCATAACGCCGACGGACTTGATGTCGGGCAGAACCGCAAAGTACTGCCAGCAGCTGTGCTCGGAGTTGCGCTCGCCGGTCTGCTCAAACAGACGCTGGTTGTAGGCGTCGAGCTCCTCGCGCACGATAGCGTCGGCATTCTTGAGGATATCGAGCTTCTCCTTGTCGACCGCACCGATGATGCGGATGGCCAGACCCGGGCCCGGGAAAGGCTGACGGAACACGATGTGACCCGGCAGGCCTAACGCCAGGCCAAGTGCGCGGACCTCGTCCTTAAAGAAGTGGTCGAGCGGCTCGATAAGGTCGAAGTGCACGCCCTCGGGGAACGGAATCAGGTTGTGGTGGCTCTTGATGGTGGCCGTCTTGCCGCCCGTCTTGCGAGCGCCGGACTCGATGATGTCGGGGTAGATGGTGCCCTGAGCCAGGTACTTGACCGGCTTGCCATCGGTCTCGAGCTGCTGCGCCACGGCGAAGAACTCTTTCCAGAACTGCGTACCGATGATGCGGCGCTTCTCCTCGGGCTCGGTCACGCCGGCCAGAAGCTCGGCATAACGGTACTCGGCGTGGACGTGGATAAAGTCGACATCGAACTGCTTGGTGAAGACCTCCTCCACCTGCTCGGGCTCGCCCTTGCGCAGCAGGCCGTGGTTGATGAACACACAGGTCATCTGCTTGCCCACGGCGCGAGCGCCCAGCGCAGCCACGACGGAGGAGTCGACGCCACCGGACAGGGCCAGAATCACGCGGTCGTCGCCAACCTTCTCACGGAACTCGGCCGTCATGGTCTCGACCAGGTTGTCCATGCTCCAGTTGGGCTCCAGGCCGCAGATCTCAAACAGGAAGTTGCTCAACAGCTGCTGACCGTACTCGGAGTGCTTGACCTCGGGGTGGAACTGCGTGGTGAAAATCTTGCGCTCGACGCATTCCATGGCGGCAACCGGGCACACGTCGGTGCTGGCGGTAACGGTAAAGCCCTCGGGCACCTCGGACACGGCGTCGCGGTGGCTCATCCACACGGTCTGCTCCATGGGCGTGGAGTTAAAGAGCTTGGCGCCGGCCGTACGCGTGATGGTGGCGCGGCCGTACTCGCCCACCTCGGAGTGGCCGACCTTGCCGCCGAGCGTCACGGCCGTGATCTGATGGCCGTAGCAGAAGCCCAGGACGGGAAGGCCCAGGTCGAAGATGGCGGGATCGATGGACGGAGCGTCCTCGGCGTACACGGAGGCCGGGCCGCCAGAAAGGATGAGCGCAGAGGCGTTCATCTCGCGAATCTCATCGGCCGAGATGTCGCAGGGGACAATCTCGGAATACACGTTGAGGTCGCGGACGCGACGGGCAATGAGCTGACCGTACTGCGCACCAAAGTCGAGTACGAGGACCTTTGCGGAAGCCTTTTGATCCATGGTTTCCCCTCCTGTTGGCGGGGAGCCGGTGCCCACCCGCGTGAATGAACGAAAATAACTTTCATAGTGTACACGTAACCAGCGGTTCTGCGCCCGTCATAGCCATCAGAGCACGGCAAACGCACGACCTGGGCCCCTATTTGACAGCAAGTGGAGCGTTACCAAACGTTACAGATGATGTAATACGTTTGAACATTGGACGCCCTGTGCCACAATACTGCCGAACGACTCCGCCTCTGCGGCGGCAAATACGATAGGAATACCAGCATGAAGCGCATCCTTCTCATCGCCACGGGCGGCACCATCGCATCGACCGAGGACGGCAACGGCCTCTCCCCCGCCCTGACCGGTGAGGAACTCGCCCAGAGCGTCCCCGAGATCTCGGGCCTCTGCGAGCTCGACGTGGTGCAGCCCATGAACATCGACAGCACCAATATGCGCCCCAGTGACTGGATGCGTATCCGCGACGTCATCGTCGAGGGTTATGCCGACCACGACGGCTTCGTGATTCTGCACGGCACCGACACCATGAGCTACACCGCGGCGGCGCTTTCCTACCTGATTCAGGACAGCCCCAAGCCCATCGTACTCACCGGCTCGCAAAAGCCCATGGGCAATCCCTTTACCGACGCCAAGCTCAACCTGTACCAGAGCCTGCTTTATGCGCTCGACGAGCACTCGCACGACGTCTCGATCGTGTTTGGCGGCGTAGCCATTGCCGGCACGCGCGCCCGCAAACAGCGCACCATGAGCTTTAACGCGTTCATTAGCGTCAACTATCCGCCTATCGCCTATATCCGCAACGACCGCATCGTGCGCAACGGGCTTCACGGCACGCATCAGGGCGAAAACCCGGTGCGTTTCTACGACAGCATCGACCCGCGCGTATTTGTCCTTAAGCTAACGCCTGGCGTGAACCCGGGTATCCTGGACGCCCTTGCCGACAGCTACGATGCTGTAATCCTGGAGACCTTTGGCATTGGCGGTATCCCCGAGTTTGGCGAGTCGGGCGAGTCGTTCCAAGAGGCGATTTTCCGCTGGGTCGATTCGGGCCGCACCGTCGTTATGACCACGCAGGTCCCCGAAGAGGGCCTTGACCTGGGTGTTTATGAGGTCGGCCGTGCCTACGCCGATCATCCGGGCATTTTGCGCGGCGACGACATGACCACCGAGACGCTCGTGGCCAAGACCATGTGGGCGCTCGGCCAGTCACGCGATGCCGCCGAGATCCAGCGCCTGTTCTACAGCCAAGTCAACCACGACCGCATCCCGATGGCGTAATCCCTAAGGCAGCTCCACTTATCGCAGCCTTAAACGACAGGTGGTCCCCCTCGGGCCGTGCAAAAATCGGAGTATTCTGCAATTTCTCCTCCGGAGGCATAGAATCGGCCGATTATTAGACGAACTTTTAGGACGAAGGGTCCGTCTAGTAAATATTTATTCCTCATTTTTATTTAGAGTGTGGATTATCTACTGTCAAAAAGGCAAAGCCAGCCGCTCGAGCTACCATCTACGGCCGAACTGGTGCTGAATACTCGCGATTTTGCACATCGCAACCAGGGGGACCCGCCCAAAGAGCGTCAAATACAGCGGGGGAACGCCCTATTCGATCCCCTCGAGAAGCTCTGACACCGTCATGCCGAGTGCGGGCGCGATCTTAAATAGAACCTTGAGCGTGAAATTTGCCGTCCCATCTTCGATTCGGTCGAGGTAGGGTCGGCTGATTCCTGTCGCCACACAAAAATCAACCTTGGAGATACCAAGGTCTCTGCGTATCTCTTCGACCCGCCTGCCAAGAATCTGTTTCGCACGTTCGTCCATGCAGACGAGTTTGAAATGGAGCCGAATATAAACGTAAACTATAGTTTACGTTTTGCCGAATACACAGGAGTTTTCTATGTCGGGTTCTTCGGTCCGCATGTACCGAGCCACGCTTCGCACAAACAGCGCACCGCCCAAGCTCGTCGTCGTTGAAGCAGAATGTCTTTCGCCCGATGAGCGCACAGCATTCGCATTGCTATCAAGTCGAGTCGCCGCTGTTCTGGTCCCTTGCCCGGCGCAAGGTGAACTTGCCATCCAATGCCAAGCGCACAGTTGCTCGCTCAATCAGGCTGCCGTAATCGCAACCAGCCAACGCGGCCTGCCGCTCCTTTTAGAAGCCGGTATCGCGCTCTGCCTCCGCGGTGCCGGATACGAAAACGAGGCCGCCGCCGATGTAGTCTTTCAACCACGATCGAGCGGCGGCCTCGCAGCAGCCATCGAATATGCTTGCAGGCTCGTTGCCTAAAGGCACAAGCTAAAAGCCCAGGCCAAAGCCCATACCGGTAATCGCCGAATACATAAAGTAGACGTTGATTACGTTGAGAAACACACCCGTGATGCAACCGTTTCGCAGGTAGCGCTCGCACACGATGCGCGCCATGGCGGCGGACTCCTCATTGTTCTTTGCCTGGCGTCCCGCCGTAAAGTACGTCGCCACGCTCAGCAGCAAGTTGAGCACCGGCAGCGCCAGCAACTCGTAGCTCTTGCCCCAGCGCGTCGCCTCGCCGGCAGCATTAAACTTTGTTGCTACCTCGGGACCAATGTTGGGGATAACACACGCTGCGACCACCAGCGGAATCACCGCAAGTACGAGCAGCGCAATACCCATGTAGCCAGCTTTTTTGCCATATTTAAACATATGCATCGTCCTTACACGTTAAAGCGGAAGTGCACGACGTCGCCATCGGCCATGACATAGTCCTTGCCCTCAATACGCAGCTTGCCGGCAGCCTTGGCGCCCTGCTCGCCACCGAGCTCGATGTAGTCGTCGTAGCCAATGACCTCGGCCTTAATAAAGCCGCGCTCAAAGTCGGTGTGGATGACACCGGCGGCCTGCGGGGCGGTCGCGCCCTGACGCACCGTCCAGGCCTTGACCTCCATCTCGCCAGCCGTAAAGAACGACTGCAGGCCAAGCAGCTTGTAGGCGGCCTGCGCGAGCACGTCCAGACCGGGCTGCTCCAGGCCCAGGCTCTCCAGGTAGTCGGCGGCGTCCTCGGGATCGAGCTCGGAAAGCTCGGCCTCGATTTTGGCGCAGATGGGCAACGGCTTGACACCGTCGATGGGCGCCAGGTCCTCGTTGAGCATATCCTCGTCCACGTTGGCCACATACAGGATGGGCTTCATGGTGAGCAAGAACAGGCCCTTGGCAGCGGCGCGCTCCTCGTCGGTCATCTCCATGGATGCGGCGCGCTTGCCCTCGTTGAGCCAGGCAAGCAGGCGGCGGGCCACCTCGAACTTGGGCATGAGTTCCTTGTCGCGCTTGGCCTCCTTCTCGAGCTTGGGCAGCTGCTTCTCGAGCGTGCCCATGTCGGCCAAGATGAGCTCGGTCATGATAGTGTCGGCATCGCCGGCGGGATCGACGAACTCGCCCGTGCGGCCCACCTCGCGCATAACGTTGGGGTCCTTAAAGTAGCGCACGACCTCGCAGATGGCGTCGGTCTCGCGGATGTTTGCCAAGAACTGGTTGCCCAGGCCCTCGCCCTCGTTGGCACCCTTCACCAGGCCCGCGATGTCGACAAACTCGACCGTAGCCGGCACAATGCGGCCCGGGTTGACGATATCGGCGAGCTTTTGCAGGCGGTTATCGGGCACATCGACGATACCCACGTTGGGGTCGATCGTGGCAAACGGGTAGTTGGCGGCAAGGCCGGTCTTTTTGGTAAGCGCGGTGAACAGCGTCGACTTGCCCACGTTGGGCAGGCCCACGATACCGATGGAAAGGGACACGACAGCTCCTTTTGGTACAGGTACTTCAAACTGCATAAGTATAGCGCCGCCGCAGCATCCAGGCGAACCCGGACGCCACGGCGGCGCAAATGAAGCAGAGATTGGGGTCGCCGGCTAGTCCGCGAGCTTTTCCACCTGGTCGAGCATCTTGTCGAGCTTGGCCTTTGCCTCGGCCTTGGCCTTCATCGCCTCTTCGTGGGCCTTGGCCTTCTGGGCAGCCTTTTCCTCGGCCTCGGGGTCGACGACAACCAGATTGGACGCGTCGTGTTCAACCAGCTTGAGCGCATGCTCGGGACAAACCTTGACACAGGCGCCACAGCCCAAACAATACGTGGACTCCAACGCAAAGCGGCCGCTTCCCACCAAATCGCAGGCGAACGTGGGACATACATTGACACACTCGCCACACGACGTGCACTTGTCAAAATCGCACTCCGGCGTGCTCACCTGCATGTTCTGGGCAAGCTCGGGATGGTTCTGCAGTGTCGAAAGCACCAGCTGCCGCCCGTGCGTGAGCGAACGGCGACGCTTGGTCGTCGTGGTGCCGCACATGGTGTTGAGCGTGCGCTCCAGCTGGGTAATCTGATGACGATGGGCTTTGAGCTTCTGCGTCACCGAGGCCAGCGCCGCCGTCGCCGGGTTGAGCTTGGTCACTGTCAGGCCCGTCGTGCGGGCGATCTTTTCCATGTACTCCTTGCGCTCGTACTCGCGAAGCTTATGGCACTTGAGGCTCTTGGGGTCGACCTCCAGGCCCATACCCGTGCCAGACCACTCCTCGGCCTTCGCAATCGCCTCGCTCAGAATGTCCTCACCGCCGGTGTTGCGGCATTTATCGCACACGCCCAACGGCAGGTACACGCTCACGTTGGGATAGTCGGCCAGCACCGAGAACCAGGTCTCGGCCGTAATATCGCCCACGCAGGCAACGACGACCTCGTTTTCGCGCGGCATACGCTTAAGGGCGCGCGTGCAGGTGACGTAGGCGGTCTCGTGGCTCGTAGCAGCAGAGACGATATCGTCATACAGGTTTTTGGGCGCCAGGCGCGGCGAGATGATCGCCTCGGTCGGACAGGCAGCGGCGCACAGGCCGCACTTGCGACAGGAGTCGAGGATCTCAATGGCGTCTTCCTCGACCTCGATAGCGTTGACCGGGCACACGTCCATGCACGCGGTGCAGCCGATCTTTTCGTTTTTGCAGGTCAGGCACGGAATGGTGTTGCCGCGCGGGCGCTCCTTGTAGTCGGCAGGATTCCACTGCGGCGCCGACGGATCGAGTGCATCGGTCACACCGCCAAGTGGGTTTTTAAGAAAGTCGAAACCCTTGCTGATCTCGATAATGTCATCAAACAGATCGTGTTCCTGCGCCATGCGCGGCCCCTCCCTGAGCAGTGCAAACAAGCAAGAGATAATGATACGCTATCGGCCCACGCCTCGGGCAAATTACATGCGGAGCATCTTTGCGGCAAATAGCCCATGGCCTATCGCCGCCTCGATTGCACAGGGTCAGTCAAGAGCCAAACTATGCCTCGCACATGAGCTGCACAAGCTTTTGTTTGGTCACCTTGGCCTGCTCGTTGGCCATATTACGCTCGTTTCTAAAGACCGCATTTGCAACACCCTGCAGATCGGCATCGGAAATCTCGCTAAGGCCCAGCTCCTCGAGCGTGGTCGGCAGACCGACGCGCTGGCAAAACTCGAGCACCTGATCAAGCTCGGGCGCACGCTCCAGGCGCAGCTGCACCACCAGGCCAAATGCCACGGCCTCGCCATGCATGGCCTTGCACTCGGGCAGGATCGTCAGACCGTTGGCGATGGCATGCGCCAACGCCAAACCACCGCTCTCAAAGCCGACGCCCGAGAGCAGAATATTGCACTCGATCAGACGCTCAACCGCCGGCGATGTACGGCCCTTTTTGAGGTCGCGCTTGGCAGCGACGCCGCACTCCATGAGTGTGTCATAGCAGGCACGTGCCGCGACCAGAGCCAAGTGCCCCGGCGCGCCACCGTGCTCGTTGGTGCCGTGCGCCGCGGCGCACGAACGCGCCTCGAAGTACGTTGCCAGCGCGTCGCCCATGCCAGCGACCGTCATACGCAGTGGGGCCGCCGCGACCACGTTGGTATCGACCACGACCAGGTCTGGATTCTTCTCGAGCATCAGGTAGCGGTCGAACGACCCGTCCTCGTGATACAGCACCGAAATCGCACTGCACGGACCGTCCATCGAAGCCGCCGTGGGGCATACGCACAACGGCAACTCGGCATAAAACGCAACGGCCTTGGCGATATCGAGCATCTTGCCACCGCCAATACCCACCACCATGTCGCAATACTCGGCTTGGGCTTCCTTAGCCATTTCGACAACGGCCTCTTCCGTACACGGACCGTCATAAATCTTAAAGAACGGCTCGCTTAGATCTTCATCCAGAAATCCATCGACGATCTGTCTGCACAGCCGATCCTCGGTGCCCTGGTCAAACAAGACATAGGCAGCGCAGCCCAACCATGACAAATACCTGCCCTGACGCGAAAGTTCGCCCGACCCCTGAACATACCGGCCGGGACCGCCATAAACCATAGGAAGCGCCATACGAGAATCCGCCCTTCATCAAATAACGATTGGTGCAAAGTAACCTGACCCCTTTGCACCATAGCAAAAAGGGGCAAAGCCATCTGCCGGCTTTGCCCCTTCCTTAGCTTGATTTACTCATCCATGAGGTAATAATGACCCAGCGCGTCGGCACCCAGGATGGCGTTGGCGACCATCTCGGGTGTCACCTCAAACGGCATGTTGCACATGGTGTCATCGGGCGCGCAGGCGGCCTCGGCAACAATCATGGCCTGCTCGCGTGTAAGCTCGGTAACGCCAAGTTCCTTCATCGTGACCGGCAGGCCCAACTCAATGCAGAAGCCCAAGACTTCCTCGAGCTTCTCAGTCGGAGCATCCTCGAGTACCAGCTGGACGATGGTACCAAAGGCGACCTTCTCGCCGTGATACATGCCGTGGCACTCGGGCAGCATCGTCAGGCCATTGTGGATGGCATGAGCAGCAGCAAGGCCCGAGCTCTCAAAGCCAATGCCCGAAAGCAGCGTATTGGCCTCGATGATGTGCTCGACGGCAGGCGTGAGCGCACCCTTCTCCAGCGCGACCTTGGCCTTGACGCCATCGGCCATGAGCGTCTCATAGCAGAGCTTGGCGAGCGCCAGGCCAGCCATACCGCCCTTGCCGCCGGCGCAGGTGCCGCCGTCGGCATCATGCGTCGCCTGGGCCTCAAAGTAGGTTGCGAGCGCATCGCCCATACCGGAAACCGCCAGGCGCACCGGGCTCGCCGCGATAACCGTCGTATCCATAAGGACAATGTTGGGGTTTGCCTTAAGGAAGAGGTATTTATCAAACTGGCCGTCGTCGGTGTAGAGCACCGAAAGAGCGGAACACGGAGCATCGGTCGAAGCAATGGTGGGGCAAATGATAACCGGGGACTCCAGGTAGTAGGCAACGGCCTTCGCGGTGTCGAGGATCTTGCCGCCACCGACGCCGACGATGATGTCGCAACCGTTGTCGCGAGCGAGCGCAACCAGGCGATCGACCTCGCCCTTGGAGCACTCGCCGTTAAAGTCCTCAAACAGCAGCTCGGCCTTAGCCTCGGCAAAACCGCCCTCGATCTTGGCACCAACGCGCTTCTTGCCCGAAGGCGTCACGATGACGAGGACCTTAGCGCCGAGCGGCTCGACATAGGAGCCGAGCTTGGCCAGCTCGTCCGGGCCCTGGATGTACTTGCTGGGGCTATTGAAAATTGCAGCCATAACTATCCCATTCTCTAATAATTAAAAAAGAAAGGGGCTCCGTACGGATGCGTGCGGAGCCCCTCGTTACGATAACAAGAGTCGATTAGAAATCGATGTCGGTGTCGTAGTAGCAGGCCTTGAGGATCTTCTCGAAGTCGGCAGCCTTGGTCTCACGCGGGTTCTCGGGCGTGCAGGCGTCCTGCTCGGCGTTCGCGGCGATCTCGGGGAGCTTCGCGAGGAACTCCTCCTCGGAAACCATCTGCGGGTTCTCGGCGTCGACCTTCACGCCACCATTCGCGTAATCCTTGATGGACTGCGGAATGTTGAGCTGGTCGTTGAGGTCGCGAATCTTCTGGACGAGCGCGGCAATGAGCTCCTCGTTGGTCTCGCCGGGAAGGTGCAGGATCTCCTTGGCCACGTAAGCGTAACGCTCGGCAGCGCGCGGGTCCTTGGAGTTCCACTGGATGACCTTGCCCAGGTACATGGCGTTAGCAGCACCGTGGATGATGTGGCCGTTCTCGAAGGCTGCACCGGTCTTGTGAGCCATGGAGTGAACGATGCCGAGCAGGCCCGAGGAGAAGGCGATACCGGCGATGCACTGAGCCTCGTGCATGTGCTGACGGGCCTCATGGTCGCCGGCATAGGACTTGGGCAGCCACTCGACGATCTCGCGGATGCCGTGCAGAGCGTTGGCGTCGGTGAACATGGAAGCGCAGGTGGAAACGTAGGCCTCCATGCAGTGGGTCAGAGCGTCCATGCCGGTATGAGCGCACAGCTTGGCGGGCATGGTGTAGGTGAGCTCGGGGTCGACGATGGCGACATCAGGGGTGATGTTGAAGTCGGCCAGCGGGTACTTGATGCCCTTGGCGTAGTCGGTAATGACGGAGAAGGCAGTGACCTCGGTAGCGGTACCGGAGGTAGAGGAGATGGCGCAGAAGTGAGCCTTCTGACGCAGCTCAGGGAAGCTGAACGGCTGGATGATGTTATCGAAGGACTCCTCGGGATACTCGTAGAAGACCCACATGGCCTTAGCGGCATCGATGGGCGAGCCGCCGCCGATGGCGATAATCCAGTCGGGCTCGAACTCGCGCATGGCCTCGGCGCCCTTCATGACCGTCTCGATGGACGGGTCGGACTCGACGCCCTCGAACAGCTTGACCTCGAAGCCGCCTCCCTTAAGGTCGGCCTCAACGTCCTGCAGGAACCCGCCGCGGCGCATAGAGCTGCCGCCAGAAACGATGATGGCCTTCTTGCCCTTGAGGTTCTTCACCTCGTGGCGAGCGCCCTCACCAAAGTACAGATCGCGAGGATTGGTAAAACGTCCCATGCTGTGCCTCCTAAACAAGCCCCTCTTAGACTTGCGTATATAACGGAGCACCCGATTGGCTCCGTTAGGACCGTTTTGCGCGTTGCCGGCGATGACAATGCGCGATGTCTAAACATCTAAACGTCTCAACGCTCAGACAAACACTATTTTACCGTTCTGGTTGGTCAGTTATTCACCTAAAGCCGACAATGATGAAACGTTTTTTCTATCCCTGAAGACTCTTGTGGGGCATTCATACTCCCAAGCTGGGCAAACGTTTTATCAAGGTTGACCACATATCCCGGGTAGGACTGCGCCCCTCCAAAATGCGCCCCGTTCGCCGCCAAAAATCGACCGTTTGCGGCACCGTGATACCACTCGGTCGTCCAAGGTGCCGACATTTGTGCGACATCCGTCTTCGTGGTGCAAAGGTGCAAGTCCAAGTGCGGCACCCCCGGTGTGCCACATGCGGGTAAACTAGAACTTTATATAGAGACATTTGAACCCTAACCGCAGCAAAGGAGGCCCCATGGCATTCGATCCCATTCAAGAGGATTGCCATCGCCTCGTTCTTGAGGCCTTGCGCCGCGACAATATCCCACTCACCGACGGTGCCGCCGTAGAGCGCCTGATGGAACAATTCACCCGTAACCCTGCACCACTCATCGTGCACGACCGCGACCGTGCTGGTCACCTCATTGCCAAGGTGGTCGAGGCTGTCGACTACCGCATTCCCTTTATCCCTGACGATACCCAGGCAGAGCAAGAAGAGGCCGCAGCCGAGAACATGCTCCGCGAGGCAGCCGCGCTCGATCCGAGCAACTGGGATGCCCAGCGCATGCTGTGCGCCCTCACCGCCAACTCCAACGAGGAGTACGTACAGTACTTGGTATCCAAGCGCGATGAAGTCGAGCACGACCTGGCACTCAAGATCGCCTCGGCGCAGGACCCCTACGAGCGCGAGGCCGCAGGCGACCTTATGCGCCGTCCCTACCTGCGCTGGCTTGCCGCCCTTGCGTCACGCGCCCTCATTAGCGGCCGCTATCGCATGTCGCTCGAAGCTGCAAACTGCAGCCTCGACTTTGCCCCCAACGATCCGGCTGGCGTCCGCCACACCGCGATGCTCGCCATGGCAAAGCTCGAATACCCCGCCGAGGAGCTCAAGCGCTTTCGCTCTGCCCACTCCGTACCCTATCTCGCCAACACGCCGCTACGCCGTCGTCCCAAGGATGCGGAGCGTGACTTGGACCCGTGGACGCTCATCGCGCTGATGAGCGCTGCCTGGCGCGAGCTGGACTACGAGGGTGCCGAGCACTACCTGCGCATCCTTGCACGCTCGTGCCCGCACGCAGCCGAGGCACTCTACTTCCAAACCGAGTTTCCCGATGGCGTCTATGCCCGCGTCAACGTGGGTGTGGGCTCCACCGACGAGCTTGTCCTTGCGCTGTCCGAGGCGACGCCGGTGCTGCAAGAGGGCCTGGGCGCCCCCGACAACGGCAGCTTTGCCGCCTGGGTCGCCACCAGCGATATCGTGCGTTCCCAGATCGACGAACGAATCCTGCGGGCGGCCGAGCAGGGCTTGCCGTTTAAGGGAGGAGACCTCTAATGGATCCGAGCGTCTACATCCCCGCCTACCTGGAGCGCGCCTATGTTGCGTCGCACCCCGAACTCACCGATGCAGCACGCGAGCTTGTCCATAACGACGTGAGCGTCAACCCTCACAAGTATGCGCAGACCGAGCACGCCCAGGCGCTGCTGTCCTATGCCGGCGTTCACCGCCACCTGCTCGACGAGCTTCATCGCATCGAGGACATGGGAAGCGACGAGGAGTTTGAGCAGACGCGCAACCGCCTGTTCGATGACATGCGCGATGAGCTGCTCAAGATCGTCCGCATCGATGCGCATGTCCTCGATGCCCAGCTGCTCGCCATCATTTTGGCGGACACGCCCGTCGACGCCTGCCTGGGCGACCTGATGAAGCTCGAGGCCACCACGGCCGACTACCTGCAGCAAAGCGTGCCCGGGTTTGACATGGATGCCCCGCACTACTGGGCCAACAGAGTGCTGGCAGACGGCGTGACAGCTGCCGACCTCACCGTAAGCGAGCCGGCTTTAATCGGGTGGCTCCACACACTCGAGGCCATCTCGCAGCTGTGCATGGCGAGCGCTCGTTACCGTGCTGCCGCCAACTATTCTCGCCGCGTTCTTAAGGCAGAAGGCTATCCCACCCGAGCTGCAGGCACCGTGCTGCTCGCCCTCGCTCGCCTGGAAGACGAGGACGGCTTTTTTGCCCTGGCCCACCAGCTCGAGGAACAGATGGGGGCCGATGTCCTCGAGGATTCCCCCTGGTACCTACTCGCCCGCACGATCCTGCTGTTCAAAACAAACAAGATACGCCCGGCGACACGCGCGCTGCGCGAGTTTGCCAACCGCTGCGAGGGCGGCGCGTTCTTTTTGCTGAACCCCATGTATCAGACGCCGTACCTTCCCTGCCGGCCCGAACCGCACGACCCCTGGGACCTTTCGCATCAGGCAGTTTGGGAAGCCGACGGCATTATCTCGGATACTCCCGACTTTGCCCCCTGGGCCAACGCTTGCGAAGACGTATCGCAGCTTGCCCAGGAATTTGCGCGCCGTTACGGCTTTTAACGGCACAATCGCCACGACCATGTCATTTACGTTAGGAACGACTTCATGAACTTCCGCTCATCTCTCGCCTGCACCTCGAGCGATATCGCCCGCTGGGGGCTGCGCTCTGTCCTCAAACGCCAGGGCGGCGTACTTCCCGGCCGCATCGCCATGAAGATCAACCCCGAGCTGCTAAGCGACCTCGCGAGCCTGGTCGACCGCAGCGTGGTGATCACCGGCACCAACGGCAAGACCACCACCTCCAACCTCATCGCCGATGCCGTTGCCGCCAGCGGCGCCACCGTGGTATGCAACCGCGCCGGCAACAACATGGAGCCGGGCGTGGTGGGCGCGTTGCTCGAGGCGCGCGGCAACCTTAAGCGAACAGCCAGCAGCAAGCGCGTAGGCATCTTTGAGTGCGACGAGCTCTACACGGTGCGCGTCCTGCCCAAGCTCAAGCCGACCTACTTTGTGCTGCTCAACCTGTTCCGCGACCAGCTGGACCGCTACGGCGAGATCGACCACACCCAGGACGTCATCGCCCACGCGCTGGAGCTTTCGCCGGCAACGACGCTCATCTACAACGCCGACGATCCGCTGTGCGCCTCGATCGCCGCACGCGTCCCCAACACGAGCATCGCCTTTGGCATCGACGGTGCCACGGGCACCGAGTCCGATCGCATTAGCGACTCGCGTTTTTGCTCACAGTGCAACGCGCCGCTGGAGTACGACTATGTGCAGTACGGCCAGCTCGGCGCCTATCATTGTCCTTCGTGCGGTTGGGGTCGTCCCGCGCTGGTCCGTCGCGTGACAGGCGTTGAGCTCACCTGCAGTGGCTACGACTTTGACCTGAACTTTGGACCCGATACCGACGCACCTGCAACGCACATCGTCACGCGCTACAACGGCCTGTACATGGTCTACAACGTTGCCGCCGCCTTCTTTGCGGCGCGCGAGCTGGGCGTGGACGCGGCACATCTGCAGCCAACGCTCGATGCCTACGTCCCCGCCGGCGGACGCATGGGCCGCTGGGAGATCGCCGGCCGTACCGTCGAGGCAAACCTGGCCAAAAATCCCGTGGGCTTCGATCGCCAGATTCAGTCCATTAAAACGGCAGGCGGCAGGCTCTGCGCCTTCTTCCTGAACGACAACGACGCCGACGGTCACGATGTCTCGTGGATCTACGACGTCGATTTCGAGCGCATCGCCGATACCCCAGGGCTTGTCGCCTTTGCCGGTGGCACGCGCGCGCACGATATGCAGGTACGCCTCAAGTATGCCGGCATCGACGCCGCTATCATCTCGAATATCGAGCAGGCGATCGGCGCCGTGGCAGACGAGGAGGCTGGCGACACTTTCTATGCCGTCGCCAACTACACGGCCTTCCCGCCGCTGGTCAAGGAGCTCGACGGGCTTAAGGGCACCGATGCGAGCTCGGTTGCCTCCCACGCCGTAACGCGCGCCGATGGTAGCGCTGTCCCCACCGATATTGTGCCGGTCGAGCTCTCGCGCCCGCTGCGCATCGTCTACCTGTATCCCGATGCCCTCAACCTCTATGGCGACGGCGGCAACGTCATCGCCCTCGAGCGCCGCTGCACCTGGCGTGGCATTCCCGTGCGCGTGGACGAGGTCCGCATGGGCGAGACGCTCGATCTCACCGACGCCGATATCGTCATGATGGGCGGTGGCTCCGACCGCGACCAGTTGGCCGTGGCACACGAGCTGCTCGCTCAAAAAGACAAGGTCGCGGCCTATGTTGAGGACGGCGGCTCACTGCTCGCTATCTGCGGCAGCTATCAGCTGCTCGGCCGTTCGTACTATATGGGCGAGAATCGCATCGATGGCCTAGGCGTCATTGCCGCCGAGACCGTGCGCGGCTCCGACCGCCTGATCGGCAACGTCGCCGTCAAGACCGACCTGGCACCCGAGCCCTTTGTGGGATTCGAGAACCACGGCGGCCGCACGCTTTTGGACGCCGATGCCACGCCGCTCGGAACGTCCGTCGTCACAGGCACCGGCAACAACGGCGACGATGGCTTTGAGGGTCTGATCTACAAGGGCGTCATCGGCACGTACCTGCACGGACCAGCGCTACCCAAGAATCCCGAACTCGCCGACTGGCTGATCGCGCACGCCCTCGAGCGCCGCGGCGACGCACAGGCCAACGCTCTGCTGCCGCTCAAACCCCTCGACGACACCTACGAGCACGCCGCCCACGACGCCGCCATGAAGCTCCTCCCCTAACACCTCGCCACCACAAAGGGGACAGGCACCTTTGTGGTGGTTTTGACCCATCCCAGCGGTTTGTCTCAATCTGTAACATCTAGACTGTTAAAAGTCGTCTTACTGTTACAGAATGAGATGTTCGTCCCGACGCCTGCCTTTTGTCTCGATCTGTAACAGATAGAGCCGATTTATCAGCCCAAATGTTACAGATTGAGATGTTTGAAGATCGGGATAGAAAGTCGGCTCCTGTGTGGTGGTTTTCCAGTTTGCCAACGATATACGCGCCGACAAAAAAGTCTGCTATACTCTTTCCCGCTGTCCCCATCGTCTAGCGGCCAAGGACGCCACCCTTTCAAGGTGGATATCGCGGGTTCGAATCCCGCTGGGGGCACCACAGAACCTGAGAAGCCCGTTACCAATTCGGTAGCGGGCTTTTTGCTGCCATGCGCCGGGATTCGAGCCCAACAGGGTACAGAGCCGAGAAAACGCACCTACGCTTCGGCCTTAACAAGTGATTAACTTAGTCCCTAGCAATACGATAACTGAAACGTCCGTATCGAAAAACATTGCCCGGAGACAGCTCCGTCTCCATTAGCCGTGATGTTGGCAATCTTTCTTATCAATCGCACGTCTTGAAAATTATCCCAACTTCAAAATCGCTGTGAGTTCCGAGGGTGCCGGGAAACAGTACATTCCCTCAACTCGCACCCTGCACACAGCATAATTACCTCCGATCCGCACATCGATAAAACAGCGCCGCGTGTAGTCCAGTTCCCTGGTCTCGATTTGTAAATTTGTTGGCGAAGTCCAGGCATACGCTGCAAACAACTTGCGAACATCCCATGCGGGGGCATCGTCCCTCTCAGCTTCATGAGTCACGAAGGGAAAGAGGTCTCCGACTCCGGCCCCATCGCCCGATTTGCAAACCCAAGACTCGTAGCCGGCCCTCACGCCGTACTCACGACCATCGCGCAACAGAGACAAATCCAGCTCATTCTCATGGAATCGAATATCGATCTCTTCAAAATCCCCGAAAATGCAACGATGAATGCCCTCGAGGCGTAATGAACTCAAACGTCCGCCAGAAGCCAACCCAACTGGCACGGGAATGCTATCGAAGTCACGTTCGGAAGCCAGCGTTTCCCGAACACTAGACTCTTTGAACAATACCTCATACAGCGGATCAAGCAGCGCCTTACTTCCTGTCGTGGAACTCGAGCAGGCGATGACAAGGCCATCTGTGGGCCGCATGTAGCACAGCTGCCCAAAAAGGCCAGAGCATCTGAACCCGCCACGCCGGCACATCCAGAACTGGTATCCATAGCCATTGCTGTCTTCAGTTGCCTCTGACGGATAAAAGGGGCTCGTTTCCATCTGAATCTTCGTCGCCTCGGCAACCCATTCCGCAGGAATGATCTGTTCCCCACGCCACTTGCCACCATCCAGCAAACATTGACCAAACTTAGCCAAATCCGGCGTCGAAAGGTGAAGACCAAAACCTCCGGTCGTATGACCAGCTTGATCCTCTTCCCACCACCAATTTCTAATGCCTAACGGCGTAAACAAACGTTCGGCGAGATAATCGGATTCTTTCGTTCCACTTACGCGTTGCACGAGCATGCTCAATAAATGTGAACACAGCGAATCGTAGTGAAAGACCTCGCCCGGCTTCCAATCAAACTCACGATGAAGAACCTCATGTGCCCAGTCGTCTCCCGCGCCAATATACGACAGGTCACTCTCCTGCCCCATCGTCATAGTCAGCAAATTGCGAACCGTCACATTGCGAAAGCGCTCATCCGCGATCTCTCCTTCATATTCCGGGAAGTATGAAATCCAGCGATCGGTCAGCGATAGCCGTCCTTCATTCACCAACATCCCGACAGCGACCGAGGTAAAGGACTTAGTCACAGAATAGAGCGGATGAACGTGTTCGAGGGCGAACGGCGCAGCCGCATGCTCAAAGACGACTTCACCATCCTGTCGGACCACGACCGAGCGGACTTCCACGCCCGCGGACCTCCACGCCGCAAGGCACGCCTCACCCATCCTATTGCCAAAGATAATATTAGACACTCTCAACCACTGCCTCTCAAACGAAACCAGCACAAGACAAGGTCGCCCTCGGCGCTTATCCAAGGACGACCCTGTTAGATTGCTGGCGCGCGGGGAAATACTTGTCCCGCGGCTCCACTTCTTTGGCTACTTTGCAGCCTCTACCGCCGGCACGTCCTCCTTGTACGTCGCATACGTAAGCAGGAACGAAATCACGCTGGAAACCACGATGGCTATGATTACGTAAATCAGGTAGTTCGCGCCCATTGCACCGGACGGGTCAATGAAGCCCGGGAAGGCGCAGAAGCCGCCGCCGGTGAAGGCGAACATCTTGGTGCCAAGAGCGCCGATGATTAGGCCGCCGGGCACAGAGGCGATGCAGCTCATGATAAAAGGCTTCTTGCGCGGAAGGGTCACGCCGTAGATGCAGGGCTCAGTGATGCCGAAGAAGAAGCCCGAGATGAACGCCGGCCATGCAAGCTGCTTGAGCTTTACGTCCTTAGTCTTCAGAAGGATAGCGAGGACGGCAAGGGACTGAGCGTACGAGCAAACCATGTACGGCGCCATGACAATATCCCAGCCCTGGGAGGCAATGTTCACCAGCATGAGAGCAATGACACTCCAGTGGAAGCCGAAGATGACCATAGGCTGCCAAATGGCAGTAAGCACGATGCCGCCGAGCGCGCCGCCGATGACAGGCAAGCTGTAGAGGGAGTTAAACAGCAGGCTCATGAGGTTCGTGATCAGGGTGGCAATCGGGCCAATAATCAAATAGGTAGCGGGGACCATCACAACGAGCACGCATGTAGGCACAAAGAAGAACTTTACATACTCAGAGAAATGCTTGCGGCACCACTTCTCCAGCTTTGCCGCGAACCAAACAGAAATGATAATCGGAATGACAGAGCTCGTATAACCCGAAGACGGCATGATGACGGGTATGCCGAGGAAAGTCGTGTAGTAGTTCATGGCAAAGGGAGTGCCGGCAAGTACCGTTCCCAAAACATCGCCAGATGTGATGTTGACCATCGCCGGATACGTAAGTGCGATACCGAGCGTCATGCCAACGAACTCACTACAGCCAAACTTCTTTGCCGCGGTATAGCCAAGGATAATCGGCAGGAAGTAGAAGAAGCCGTCACCAGCCGCATATAGAATCTGGTACAAGCCGTCTGTCGCCGTAATCCATCCGAGGGCGACGAGAATACTCAAAACACCCTTGATCATACCCGCGGCACACAGCACCGCAAGAATCGGCTGGATTACGCCTGAAATAGTATCGATAAGGGCACTAACAAGGTTTCCTTTCTTGACGGGCTCACCATCAAGATTAACCTCGCCCAGCCCCTCGGCACCAGAAGCGGCAACCGCGGCATCGTAAACATCCTCAATCACATTGATGCCGACAACAACCTGATACTGGCCATTCGCGTTGATTACTTGAATGACGCCTTTATGAGACTCAATTGCCTTAGTATCGGCCTTCGCATCGTCTCGCAGCTTGAAACGCAGACGCGTCATGCAGTGCGAGATGCTCAGGATGTTTTCCTTACCGCCGACGAGGCCAACTACGTCCTCGCCGAGCTTGCGATTTGCAAGCTCTTTGCTTTCGCTCATGGTTTTCCTCCCATGCGACCTGTCCAAGGTCGGCCGCCCGCCATCATTCACAAAATTGATTTCCGGTACTAGTGGAGTTCTGGCCAGAATTCCTTATTCGCCTCAATGAGATCGTCAAGGATCTTCTTTGCAACGGAGGCAGAGGGGACCGTCTTCGAAAGCGTCAGCGCCTGCCAAAGCTCCTGATAGGAATGGTCGACCCAAGCAGACACTGCAAGCTTTTCGACCGAGACCTGTTCCTCCATAAGTCCTTTCTGGAATTGCGGAATCTCACCTTGGCAAATTTTCTCGTAGCCGTCGCTGCCAACGATGCAGGGGATCTCGACCATAGCCGTTGGGTCAAAATTGGACACAGCCCCGTCGTTGGGAACAATCAGCGAGAAACGTTCACGGGTGTTCTCTGCCAAAGCGCGAGCGAGATCGACAATGTACTCAGCGTGGGTATCCGGCTTAAGGCCGAAACCCTCAGACGTGCCCTTTTGAATAATCTGGCGAGCGGTGCCGAAGACGCGTTTCTCGCGACCCTCACGGACCTCGTCGGTGCGGGTGTGGTTGGGGTCGGTGTGCTCAACCACATAGTCCGGGAAGAGATAGTACTTGAGGTAGGTGTTCGGGATGGTATTCGGATCGAGCGCGTAAACATCCTTAGCCTTACGGAACGTCTGGTCCCAAGATGCATCGACGAATTCAAGGCCGGAATCCTCGCCGGCATAACCGTTTTTAGCCATTTGGGCCTTGATAGTGGGCATAAGGTCATTGCCAGCACGGTCGTGAATCTTTGTCCACCAGCCAAAGTGGTTGAGGCCGTAGTAGCCGACGACGAGGTCGTTGTGGTCCTTGAGACCACACATCTGAGCCATGATATCCATCAGTGCTATTGGCATGTCGCAGATGTTGATGATCTTTGAATCCGGGCGAAGACGGCGTGTCGCCTCGGCAACGATCGCCGCGGGGTTGGAGTAGTTGAGCATCCATGCGTCAGGACTGTATTTCTCCATGTAGTCAAGGATCTCGAGTACGCCGCCGATGGAGCGCAGCCCGTAAGCAATGCCACCAGGACCGCAGGTCTCTTGGCCAAGAACGCCATAGCGCAGGGGGATCTTCTCGTCCTTATCGCGCATAGCGTACTTGCCAACGCGAATCTGGGCAAGTACAAAGTCGATGCCTGTGAAGGCCTCCACAGGGTCGGTCGTATAGCTGAAGGTTACCTCTGGAGCATTCTCCTTGATGTAGATGGCACATGCCTTGGCAATTGTCCCCTGACGCTCGGCATCGTTGTCATAGAGCGTAATCCTATTGATGGGGAACACATCGCGCTTCGCGAGAAGTGTCAGAACAACGCCCGGCGTATAAGTGCTTCCGCCTCCCGCGATAGTAACCGCATAGCTCTGTTTTGCCATTGCAATCCTCCTGTCTAGACATGTACTTGACGACTTGAATTATATCCTCAGTGATTTGCTATCTGTCTAGACATGTTAAGCACACGGGCGAACGGTTGATTTATGGCGGTAAGCGGCAACTTTAAGTGTCTCCACTTCCTATAATTGGTAGAAGCGGATAATCGCGCCGATTCGACGCATTCTGTACAACCTCAATAAGGAGAACATTTTGGCAAGAATCCTGTACAGTGAAATTTACCGAAGCCTACGAGAGCGGATTGTCGAAGGCAAACATCCCGTAGGATCGCTCCTTCCTTCCGAACAAAATCTTTCCAAAGAGTTCTCCTGCTCTCGAATGACGGTGCGCAAGGCCATCTCACTTCTCGCAAATGAGGGTCTAGTTCAGTCCATTAAAGGCAAGGGAGTCCTCGTAATCGAAACGTCACTTGCAGGCACCAGCAAAGAGGGCGCATTCACCGTAAGTGGCCTTTCTTCGTTCAGCGAATCGGCACACGCGATCGGAGCAATTCCAACGTCAAAAATCGTCTATTTCGAGCACGTAAGCACCGATAAGTGTCTAGCTCAATTGACGGGATTTCCCGAAGGAGAAGACCTTACGCATTTGAAGCTCGTCCGCATGCTCGACGATAAACCGGTCGTTGTCGACCGCCACTACTTCCTAACTTCCTCCGTCCCCGGCTTAAACGAGCAGAATGCCACCCTGTCGCTCTTCCATTACATCGAGGATGAGCTAGGGCTCACCATTGCCGTGAGCAAACGAACGATAACACTCGTCCAGCCCGACGCTGAGGACTGCCGGTTGCTTGGCGTCGATTCTTCTTCGTATCTGGCAGCCATAACCAGCCAGACATTCGACTCAACCGGAACTCAATTTGAGTACATCGAGGCGCGTTATATTCCGAGCATCTTCCATTTTCACGACACGGCAACGCGCACACCCCTACCCTAATAAACGACACGAACGGACGCCGCCCTAGTGAATTTGTTCAACAAAAAAGCCGGGGCCCGCGTAATGCGGACCCCGGCTTTCAACCGTGACGGTATGCTGTCCCAGTCCTACACGTAGAACAGAATGTCATCGTAGGTCGGGACCGGCCAGTAGTCGGCGGCCACAATTTCCTCCATGGCATCCACGGCGGCGCGCAGCGTATCCATAGCGGGAACGACCTCGTGTGCATACACGTTGGCCTGCTCCTGACCATCGAGGGCTTCGGCCTTCTGATGCACGGCGTCGAGCGCCTTGATGGAGTCGTTGATGGTGGTGATACCGTTGCAGAGCTTGTTGAGCGTGTTCTGCTCGCACTGCATGGCGGCCTCCGCACCAGCGGCACGAATAGTCTCAAGGCCCTTAGCGACCTTGGTGGCATAGGCGGTAATGACCGGGCGATAGGTACGACGCGCCTCGCGAACCATCGTGGTGGCCTCGATGTTCATGAGCTTGTTGTACTTCTCGAGCTTGCAGTCGTAGCGGCACTGGGCCTCGGCCTTGGTCAGGACGCCCGTCTCCTCAAAGAGCGCGATGGCCTTATCGGAAACAAAGGCGGGCAGGGCGTCGGCCGTGGTCTTGTTGTTGGCAAGGCCGCGCTTCTCGGCCTCAACGGGCCACTCGTCGGAGTAGCCATCGCCGGAAAAGAGAATGCGCTGGTGGTCGGTCAGGACCTTCTTGCAGTACTCGAGCGCAGCGTCCTGGAACTCATCCTCGGGCGTACCCTCAAGCGCGTCGGCGAAGGACTTGAGCGACTTGGCCACGGCGGCATCGAGCACCAGGTTGGAGTCGGAGACGTTCTGCTCGGAGCCGCAGGCACGGAACTCGAACTTGTTGCCGGTGAAGGCAAACGGGGAGGTGCGGTTGCGATCGGTGTTGTCCTGCATCAGCTTGGGCAGGGTATCGGCACCCAGGTCGAGCACGCCGCGCGTGGCATGGACGGAAGCCTTGCCATCGATAATCTTCTCGACGACCTCGGTAAGCTGGTCGCCCAGGAAGATGGACATAATCGCCGGAGGAGCCTCGTTGGCGCCCAGACGATGGTCGTTGCCGGCAGAGGCAACGGAGGCACGCAGGAGCTCCTGATAGTTATCGACGGCCTCGATCACCGCGGTGAGGAAGACGATGAACTGCAGGTTGTCGAGCGGGGTGTCGCCCGGATCGAGCAGATTCTCGGACTCGGTGCCAAGCGACCAGTTGTTGTGCTTGCCCGAACCGTTGATGCCCTCGAAGGGCTTCTCGTGCAGCAGGCAGACCAAGTCGTGGCGGGAGGCGATGAGCTTCATCTTCTCCATCATGACCAGATTCTGGTCGATGGCCTCGTTGACCTCGCCATAGACCGGTGCGAGCTCATGCTGGCAGGGAGCAACCTCGTTGTGCTTGGTCTTGGCGGGAATGCCAAGAGCCCACAGTTCATCGTCCAGATCCTTCATATAGGCCGAGACGGTGGGACGGATAGCGCCGAAGTAGTGCTCCTCGAGCTCCTGGCCCTTGCATGGAGCAGCACCAAAGAGGGTGCGGCCGGTGATGACCAGGTCCTTGCGCTTGCGGTAAGCGTCCTTCTTGATCAGGAAGTACTCCTGCTCGTCACCCACGGAAGGAACGACCTTCTTGGGGGTCTTGCCAAACAGCGCCAAAACGCGCTTAGACTCACGCGAGAGCGCGGTCATGGAGCGCAGCAGCGGGGTCTTCTTGTCCAGGGCCTCGCCCGTGTAGGAGCAGAAAGCCGTGGGGATGCACAGGACATCGTCCTTGATAAAGGCGGGGCTGGTGGGGTCCCAAGCGGTGTAGCCACGGGCCTCGAAGGTAGCACGCAGGCCACCGTTGGGGAAGCTCGAGGCATCGGGCTCGCCCTGGATGAGGTTCTTGCCCGTAAACTTGGTAATGGCGGTGCCGTCGTGGTTGGGCTCCAGGAAGCTGTCGTGCTTCTCGGAAGTAATGCCCGAAAGCGGCTGGAACCAGTGCGCGTAGTGCGTCGCGCCCTTGGAGATGGCCCAGACCTTCATGGCATGGGCAACGGCGTTGGCCACATCCAGGTCGAGCGGTTCACCGCCCTCGAGGGTTGCAGCAAGGCGCTTCCAAATGTCCTTGGGGAGGTAGTCCTTCATGACTTCCTCAGAGAACACCATGGTCCCGAAGCGGTCAGTAAGTTCGGCCATACGGAACTCCCTTCGTATCGGCACCGCGTGAGAAGCGGTGTTGATTACTAACGAACGAGTCATAGCTTAGACTCGCCGTGTTTCCGCGACATTACCGTTATGTTGCTGTCGCGAAACCAATCAATGAGGTTACCCCATCGAGGCGGTATTGCCACCCTCAACAGCCAATCAACTGCATAAATTGCAGACCTCTCCCCATGGTTTAAGGGTAGTCAATTTGGGACGGGGCTTTCTTAACTGGTATTTCGCATCAGATACCATTCAATATAGCCCATCCTACATTGACCGCCCTGTTATAGAAAATGCCGATAGCGAAACATCTTCGATTGGTATTCCCAAATAGCGAGTAAAACTCCACCGCGGCACAGTGGTGCTGTAGAATCCTTACAACACATCACACTATTACGTATCTAAAGGAGCACGATATGCGCGTCGACGAGGTTTTTAAGCAGGCAGCATCCCAGGGCACCGCGCCCGTTTCGTTTGAGATGTTCCCGCCCAAGGGCGAGCTTACCCTCGACACGGCTCGCGAGGTGGCAGGCAATCTGTGCAAGCTTTCGCCGAGCTTTGTCTCGGTCACCTGCTCGGCCGGCGGCTCGGGCAACGGCGCCACCACCGCCCCCATCGCGCATATGATTACGAGCGAATTCGATACGCCCTCGGTAGCGCACCTCACCTGCGTGGGCCGCACCCACGCCGACATCGCCGCCAAGATCGACGAGTATCGCACCGCCGGCGTAGAAAATGTGCTGGCCCTGCGCGGTGATCTTCCCGCCAGCGCGACCGAGGACGACAAGCCTGCCTCGGACTACGCCTACGCCCGCGACCTTATCCCCGAGCTCGTCGACGCCGGCTTTTGCGTGGGCGCCGCAGCCTACCCCGAGGGCCACATTGCCTGCGAGGATCTCAACCTCTCGGTCGAATACCTCAAGCAAAAGCAAGATGCCGGCGCGAGCTTCTTTGTGACGCAGCTCTTCTTTGACAACGAGTGCTTCTACCGCTTCCGCGAGCTTGCCGACAAGGCAGGTATCACCGTGCCCATTACCGCGGGCATCATGCCGTTTATGGGCAAGTCGCAGATCAGCCGCATGGTCTTTATGTGCGGCGCATCGCTGCCCTCCCCCGTCATCAAGATCCTCGCCAAGTACGAGAACGACCCCGAGAGCCTGCAAGCAGCCGGTGTAGATTATGCCGCCCGCCAGCTTTGCGACCTCAAGGAGCACGGCGCCAACGGTCTGCACCTGTACACTATGAACCGTCCTGCAATCGCCGCGACCATTATGGAGCGCCTGGGGTAATGGAAAAACCGCACATCGATACAGCTTTTGGTGAAGTGCCGGCCGACCTTGCGTCGCCGGCGCTCTACCGTATCGATGCCGCCCATCGCCCCCGAGTCGACCGTGCCGAGATGCTGCGCTACCTGGGCTACGGCGGTCAGCAGATTGAGCCCGAGCTGTCGCAGCGTATTGAGCTTGTCGTTGAGCGTCTGGAACTGGACATTGAGCCCCGTGGCGTGCGCCGCGTATTTGCCATCGATGCCACGAGCGTCGATGAGCAGGGAGAGCCCAGCATCCGTCTGGTTGGCACCAACGTTGAGCTGCGTGGTCGCGACATCTATCGCCATCTCAAAGATGCCCGCTCTGCCGCGCTCATGGCATGCACCCTCGGCATGGACGCCGAGCGTCGTCTGCGCACCACAGGAGCCCAGCAGCCCCTGGAGGGAGCCGTGCTCGACGCCGCATGCTCTGCCTATGTAGAAGCCGCCGTCGAGCAGATGGACCAGCAGGTCAAGGCTGCGGCCGCCGCACACGGACTCGCCGGTAACTGGCGCTTCAGTCCCGGCTACGGCGACTGCCCGCTTACGTCCCAGCGCTCGATCGTGGCTGCACTCAACGCCACGCGGCTCATCGGGCTTACCGTCACGCCCACCAGCCTGCTCATGCCCACCAAAAGCGTGACCGCGGTGATCGGTCTGTTTGACGGCGAGGTCCACGACGCCCAGAGCCGCCCCACCTGCACTATCTGCCGCATGCGCGAACACTGCCGCTTCCGCGCCGCCCACACCACCTGCTATTCCAGCCATTAGGAGCTCATTGATGTTTACTCCGCTTATCACTCACGATCTGGACGGCGCCGCGCTAGCGGCGCCCGTTGATGCTGCCCGTCGTAATGGCGCTGCATACAAGACGCGCACGATCGACGACCTTCGCATTAAGGACGATCGCCTGCGCGCCGCCATCGAAGGCACGGGGCATCTGCTGTTCGACGGCGGCATGGGTACCATGCTGCAGGCGGCCGGCATGAAGGCCGGCGCCCTGCCCGAGCTGCTCAACTTTGAGGAGCCCCAGGTCATTACCGATATTCAGCGTCAGTACGTCGAGGCCGGCTGCGACGTGATCACCGCCAACACCTTTGGCGCCAACGCCCACAAGCTCGACGACGCCGCCACCGTGGCAGATGTCTATGCCGCCGCTGTCGCCTGCGCCCGCGCGGCCGGTGCCCACTACGTCGCCGGCGATATCGGCCCCATCGGCGCGCTACTTCGCCCCTTGGGTACTCTCGGCTTCGACGAGGCCTATGACCTCTTTGCCGAGGAGGTGCGCGCCGGCGTCGCTGCGGGCGTCGACCTCTTTATTATCGAGACTATGACCGATCTTGCCGAGATCAAGGCAGCCGTCCTCGCCTGCCGCGAGAACTCCGATCTGCCCGTCTTTGCCACCATGACCTTTGAGGAAGACGGTCGCACGTTCCTGGGTACGAGTCCCGAGGTGGCCGCCATCACGCTCGACGCCATCGGCGCCGACGTTTTGGGTATCAACTGCAGCCAGGGCCCGGCCGAGCTCCGTGGGCTTGCCGCACGCATGCTCACCGTTACCGACAAGCCCGTTATGGTGCAGGCCAATGCAGGACTCCCCCATGTGGACGACGACGGCAACACTGTCTTCGACATCCAGGCCCCCGAATACGCCAAGGCCGTCGCTGGCATGATCGCCGACGGCGTGAGCGTCGTGGGCGGTTGCTGCGGAACCACGCCGGCGCACATGGCGGCCCTGCGCACGCTTATCGACAACCACACACCCAGCCCACGCCACCGCAAGCCCAGCATGTCGGTCACGAGCGCCCAGACGGTCGTGGACCTTCCCTGCGACGGCCACAAGATCGCCGTCATCGGCGAGCGCATCAATCCCACCGGCAAAAAGCGCCTGCAGCAGGCCCTGCGTGACGGCAACCTGGACTACGTCGTGAGCCAGGGCATCAGCCAGCAGGAACAGGGCGCCGATATCCTGGACGTCAATGTGGGCCTGCCCGAGATCGACGAGGTCAAGATCATCCAACAGACAACCGAGCTGCTCCAGGGCTCCACCTTGCTGCCGCTGCAGATTGACTCCACCGACCCCGCAGCCGTCGAGGCGGCCGTGCGCCGCTACGCCGGCAAGCCCATCATCAACTCGGTCAATGGCAAGCAGCAGATCATGGATGAGATCTTTCCGCTGGTCGCCCACTACGGCACCAACGTCGTCGGCCTCACACTCGACGAAGGCGGCATTCCCGATACCGCCGAGGCTCGCTTCGCCATCGCCGAGCGCATCGTGGCCGAGGCTGCCCGTTACGGCATCGGACCGGACCGCATCCTCATCGACTGCCTGGTCATGACCGCCTCGACCAACCAGCGCCAGGCCGAGCAGATCCTGCGCGCCATGTCCCTGTGCAAGGAGCGTCTGGGCGTCAAATGCGCGCTCGGCGTATCGAACATCAGCTTTGGCCTGCCTGCCCGCCCGCTGCTGGGCTCGGTCTTTTTGGCTGCCGCTTTTGGCGCGGGCCTGGACGCCCCCATCATGAACCCGGGCTCTAAGCGCTTTATGGATACCGTCTACAGCTATCGCGTCTTGAGCGTTGAGGACGAGGGCTCGACCGGATACATCGAGCGCTACGCCGGCTGGACCGATCCGTACAAGATCGCTGCAAACCCGGCAGCGGCTCAGGCAGTATCGACCGACGCCGCGCCCGCTGCCAGCGCCACCACCCCTGACGGCAACGACGACCCGATTCGTCGCATGGTCGTCTCGGGCCGCAAAGGCGAGATCGCGGCCGAGACCGAGCGTCTGCTGGCAGATCACGACGCCATGGACCTCATCAACAACCACTTTATCCCCGCCCTCGACGAGGTCGGCGTCCTCTTTGACCAGGGCAAGTTCTTCTTGCCGCAGCTTATGGCCTCGGCCGAGGCCGCGCGCGTGGGTTTTGACACCATCAAGCGCCTGATGCCCGCCGGCGAGATTGCCGACAAGGGCAAGATCTGCGTGGCCACCGTCAAGGGTGACATCCACGACATCGGTAAGAACATCGTCAAGATGTTGCTCGATAACTACGGCTATACCGTCTTTGACCTAGGCCGCGACGTCGACCCGCAAGAGGTGCTCAAGACCGTACAGGAGCGTGACATCAAGCTCGTCGGTCTCTCGGCACTTATGACTACCACGGTCGTCGCCATGGAGGAGACCATCAAGCTGCTTCATGCCGAGGTGCCGGGCGTCAAGATCATCGTAGGCGGCGCCGTACTCACCCCCGAATACGCCAAGCAGATCGGTGCGGACTACTACGCCAAGGACGCCGCCGAAAGCGCTCGTATCGCCGAAGAGGTCTTTGGGCAGTAACACAACGGAAACAACCGAGTACCAAAACGTGCCGCATGCGCCACTTGGCACGTGCGGCACGTTAGAATAGATAAGACTATGCTCGTTTTGGCAGATAGGAGCGCAAGGATGGCGATCACGCCCGCAGAAATCGCGGAAACCCGCGGCATGGTTGAGGAGCAGAACCTCGACATCAGGACCATCACCATGGGTGTTTCGCTCATGGGTTGCGGCGACGAAAACCTCGACCGCATGTGCACGAAGATCTACGACCACGTGACGCACACGGCTGAGCACCTGGTCGAGACCGCCGAGAACCTCGAGCGCGAGTACGGTATCCCCATCGTCAACAAGCGCGTTTCCGTCACCCCGGTGGCACAGATCGCCGCGTGCTGCAAGGATGAGGACCTCACCCCCATCGCGCATGCCCTCGACCGCGCGGCCGAGACCCTCGGCATCGATTACCTGGGTGGCTTCTCCGCACTCGTCCAGAAGGGCATCGGCAACACCGACCGCCGCGTCATCCAGTCCATCCCCCAGGCGCTTGCCACCACCAGCCGCGTCTGCTCCAGCGTCAACGTCGCCAGCCTGCGTGCCGGCATCAACATGGACGCCGTGCTCATGGCCGCCCAGACCATCATCGATGCCGCTAAACTCACGGCCGACCAGGATTCCGTCGGCGCTTCCAAGTTTGTCTGCTTTGCCAACATGGTCGAGGACTCCCCGTTTATGGCGGGCGCCGTCCACGGCGGTGGCGAGGCCGACGCCGTCATCAACGTAGGCGTCTCGGGCCCCGGCGTTATGGCCGCAGCCCTGGAGAAGCTGCCCGATTCCGCATCGATGATGGAAGTCGCCGAGAAGATTAAGCAGACCGCCTTTAAGATCACCCGCGCCGGCGAGCTCATGAGCCGCGAGGCCGCCCATCGCCTGGGTGTCGAGAAGGGCATCGTCGACCTGTCGCTGGCCCCCACGCCTGCCATCGGCGACTCCGTTGCCCGCATCCTCGAGATCATCGGCGTGGGCACCTGCGGTGGCCCGGGCACGACCTGCGCGCTCGCCATGCTCAATGATGCCGTCAAGAAGGGCGGCGTCATGGCCAGCTCCAGCGTGGGCGGTCTCTCCGGCGCTTTCATCCCCGTGTCCGAGGACGCCGGCATGATCGCCGCCGTCGAAGCCGGTGCGCTTTCGCTCGAGAAGCTCGAGGCCATGACCTGCGTGTGCTCCGTCGGCCTGGACATGATCGCCATCCCCGGCGACACCCCGGTCGAGACCATCGCCGGCATCATCGCCGACGAGATGGCCATCGGCGTCATCAACAACAAGACCACGGCCGTCCGCGTGATTCCCGCCATCGGCAAGGGCGTGGGCGACTGCGTCGAGTACGGCGGCCTGTTCGGCCGTGCGCCCATCATGCCGGTGAACCCCAACGCCGGCACCGTGCTTGCCCACCGTGGTGGACGCTTCCCGGCACCGCTGAACTCGCTCAAGAACTAGCCCAGGGATACGAGGCGAGGAACCCCGGAAAGGGCAAATATATAAGGTCGCCTGCTCGGACAGTCCTGACTCGCACGGAGAGCACATTAAGTGCTCTCCGGCTCGTGCGGAACTCGCGATCGACCTTATATATTTGCCCTTCCCGGGGTTCCCGCACATCTCAACCTTGGCTGAGTTCTGTCCCATGTTGCAGTTGCTTCGCTCCTGCACCACATGGTTGATACGGCGGTTTGGCGTTGGATCGGTTCTTTCTGATATATGCTGGTTGCGGCTCTTCTTTTGGGAGGAGTCGCTTTTTTGTTGTGAGGGGGATGGCCCGTGGCTGATGATTTGATTCGCTCTGAGCTTCTTTCTGCTGATTGGAATGGCGAATGGATGCGCCTGCAGGCTGGTCGGCGGCGGGCTGATGATTCTTTTGAGTGGGATAAGCGGGCTCGGCATTTTCGGCCGCTTGAGACTGCTCCGTATGCCCGGGATTTTATAAAGCTGTTGGCGTTAAAGCCTGGCGAGTCGGTGCTTGATATGGGGTGTGGGGCTGGGTCGATTGCCATTCCGCTTGCTCAGGCTGGGCATCCTATGATTGCTGCTGACTTTTCCCCTGCTATGTTGGGCACGCTTGATGCTGGCATTGAGTACTATGGACTCGAGGATCGCATTACACCGCTTGAACTTGCTTGGGATGATGACTGGGATTTGGTTGGACCGGTCGCGAAAGCGGTAGATGTTGCCTTTGCCAGTCGTTCTGTCACCACGACCAACCTAAAAGGCGCGCTTGCCAAGCTTGATCGAACGGCTCGTCGGCGTTGTGCTGTCACGATGGTCGCCAACTCCAGCCCGCGCTATGACCTGCACCTGATGAACGCCATCGGTGCCTCGGTTACCTGCAGTAATGGCTTTGTGTATGCCTTTAATATCCTCATTCAGATGGGGGCGCTGCCGCAGGTTACATACTTCGAATCGCCCCGTCGCGATACTTTCGATAGCCTTGAGGCGGGCGTGGCGGACTTCTCCCGCATGCTCGAGCACGGTAACGAGGATAAGATCGACCGTCTGCGCGACTACGTCGCTCAGCATATGATTGAGAATCCCCGTGCTGGCGAGCCGGGGTCCAAAGGAGTGCCGCAGGGACGCTATATGCTCGACCATATCCGCAAGGTCCGTTGGGCGTTTATTGCATGGGAGCCGGTCTCTTCGAGCCGTCCATAGACCGCTTTCGGCCGTCGTACACGTCCGCCTGTAACCCGCGCCGTTCTCCCGCTCGGCATCCGCATTCTTTTTGAACTGGGCAAACACGCCCCACACCGCGCCGTTCCTGCGCTATCGTGGGACAGCTCACGTAGATTAAGGCCCCATCGCGGGGCGCCCCATAACATAGAAAGCGAGAACCCATGGCACTGACAGGAGCCCAGGTCAAGCAGCTTCGCAGCATGGCCCATCACCTCAACCCCGCCATCATCATCGGCAAGTCCGACATCAACGAGGGCACCGTCGAGCAGACGGTCGCCTACCTGGAGAAGCACGAGCTCGTTAAGTGCTCCGTACTCGATGGTTCCAGCCTTTCTGCCCGCGAGGCCGCCGAAGATCTCGCCGATCGCTGCCACGCCGAGGTCGTCCAGGTCATCGGCCGCAAGTTCTCGCTGTATCGCGAGTCCTCGCGCAAGGACATCGAGAAGATTAAGCTCGTCTAAGAGCCAATGATCAGGCGAGCCAACACATAGCAAGCTTACGGGTGCCCAAGTACTTCGGGCGCTCATTTTTTATCGCTCGACGAGCACGCGGTTAAGCCTGCCCTCTACCAAGCGCTCGTACAGACGCCGCGTCTCGGGCTCGGGCACGCCATTGACCTGCTCCCTCAGGTGATGCATATGTCCACTGTACAGCTCGACGATATCGCGTCGTCTCCCCGCCGCACCGTAGACGCGCATAGCGCAACGCACCATGTCCTCGCGCGCCGTCTCTTGCCGCAGCCCCGACTCCACCAGCCATACCGCCGACTGCAGGTCGTTTTCTTCTAGGGCGGCATTCGCGCCCCGAATCATGCAGTCGATATACTTCGATTCCATAATGCGCCGCATACGCAAAAAGTAGGTTGGATTACAGCCATTGGGAACATACAACGGGCCGGCGTAGAGCTGCTCGATCTTAAGGCACAGCTCGACCAGATGGGGTCCGCGCGCACCCGTGCGATTTCCCAAAACTTCGCGGCTTATCTGATCAAACAACCGCACGTCAGTCTTGACGTAATCGCCGTTAAGCCCAATGCACTCGTTTTGGATCAGCACACACGACTTGCCGTCCGGTGTCGGCCCCAAGGCCGAACGCAGGCGCGATATCGTCGAGTACAGATTGTTACGAGCGCTATTGAACTCGGCATGGGGCCACAGCTCCATAGCCAGCGTCTCGCGGTCGACCAGTGTATCCATGCCCAGCGCAAGTCGCTCGGCAAGCGTCGCCGCTTTCTTGCGGCGCCACATCTTATCCGTGATGGGAAACCCGTCGCGCTCGGCGCGAAACGCCCCAAACATGCGGATCTCGATATGGCCAATCACATCAACACCCTCGGCATCGCCGGCCTGGAACAGACGCTCGCCTTCGCCCTCAAAGTCGTCACGCAGCGAATACCGCGACAGCTCGCGCACCGGGAGCTTCTTTCGAATTCTAGCAGCCGGCTCACCCAGACAATGCATCGCAAGACGCGCAAACAGCCGATACGACGGATCCATAATCCCCGGGCGGTTCATGGACATCCAGGCTGCAAGGTCGCTATCGCGGCCCGCGGAGGCCAAATGCAGCGCCACCATCCAAGCCTCGGCACCACCGACCTGCGTCCGACTCAAATCGAGCAGCTCTGCCTCTTCGCGCACCGATACCATCGATGTATTGCGTAAGTACGCCGCGCGCTCTAGCAGCAGCGCGTTGTCGCGTATGTATCCAATCGATTCCTCGGCAAGCCTAAGCACCTGCACCGCACGGAATTTGGCATTGACCGGACGCCCCTCAGCCAACGACTGCCAGCCTTCTAGTATCAAGCCAAACAACTGGACTTGATTGTCACGCACACGCACGGCAAAACGGTCGAGCTCATTGAATGCCTGCTCGTCGGTCACCGGCATGCCGGCAAACAGGCGCCGCGCCGATAACACCATGCGCACCCAGATGGCGAGCGCTCGGATTCCACGCGCTTCGAGTGCCTCGAGCGTCAGAGCCATCTCGTCATCACGCTCGTCAGTCCCCGCATACGACCCATCAAATAGCTCCGTCAACATGCGGTCCGCGCGCACAAACGTCCCCGCGATATCGAGCTCACAATCGTAGGCTTTATCCGTTTTGAGCCCCGCGAGGATCTCGCCACCCTTCGCCCGCTCGGTCAGTCCATGCTTTATCTCGACATGTGCGGACAGCATGTCGAGTGCGGCACAAGACGCCTCGCTTTCCAACGCCGTATGGCTTGCCGGAAGCCCCAGACCACTATCTCCATAACAGGCGGCCGTAAACGCGTGCGCCACCTTCCACGACACGGGATTGAGCTCGGAAATCGCTTGTTCGCCCGCACGCTCGATAATTGAGGCCATATACCGCGCAAGCTTTGTATTGGAGACGCTCACCGCCGCCAGATAGATGCCGAGCGCCTCGTCAGGCGTCGGCTCCGAGGCCCGGTCATCTGCCTCGGTCTTTCCCAGCGCCGCGCGGCAGACATCCCCTCCATGCCCCGTCAGGGCCAGATCGACCCCATACTGCCCGGCAAGCTCCAACACCGCACTGCGGTCCAAAAATGCGTCGGCGAGGTCCATCGCGGTATCGCAGCGCCCCGCTTTAATCAATATACGCGCCGCCCGCACAACGAGTTCGGGGCGAATTTCGGCGACCAGCTTGCGCAATCGCAGGCGTGCGTTGTCCTCGGTACCCAAGCAGGTAAAGCGCCGGTCTGCCGGATCAACGCCAAAAATGGGATAATCGCGGACAAGATAGGACTGGTCAATCGCCGAAAGCCTAACACCGCAAGCCTCGAGCTCCGAAATATTGCCCTCACCCATTAAGACCATCAAGCATGCCACACTAAACAGGGCGTTGTTCTCGAGCGACGCCAGATCAACAAGTGCCGCACCGTAGATATTGACGATCTCGTTTTCGAGCATCTGGGCAACGTCTCCCTGCCCGTATAGTCCCGACTGCATAGCCGAGACGAGCTCGGGCACGCCCTGCGTAAGCTGATAGAAGTCGAGCGACGTGCTGATCGAAAACGCCGATGCCCACGCCGAATACTCATAGGCATGCACCTTGAGCATCTGCGCGTTGACTTTAATCGAATCGCCCAGTCCGTGAATCAGCTGGCGATTCGAAGGACGGCAGCTCATAAAGACCCCAACCCCCATAGCACGCAGGGTTCGGATTCGGTCGATCAGCTCCTCGGTCTCGCTCTGGCTGAGGTTAGGCACGTTATCGATTGCAATCAGGGAGTGCGGCTTGTCCTTAAGCTCTTCGGTAACGACCTCGAGCTGCATAAACACCTCGCGCCCAATGGCGCGGTCTGCCTCGATGATCCGCACAGGACCTCGCGTCGGATCGCTTTTAACCTCTTGGGCATACTGCAGCAGCACCGAGGTTTTCCCAAAGCCATCAGGCGCGTAGAGGACTACGATGCCGGCCTTTCGGCCCTTGGCGATAAGTTCGTTCATCAAGCGATCGCGCCGCACCATATAGCTACTGCCCAGCGGCATAAGCTCGAGGTCGTCCGTATTGCCCAAATCGTTAACCATGCCCGCTCCTCAACTCGACCACATGGACACCGTAACGCTAGACCATATGTATCGCTAGATGAATAGAGCGATGCTACGGTTTAGGATGTTTGCTGGTACGCAAATGGCAAGTTTTTGTTCAGCGTGGTCCGATTGAAACTTATCCCCCAACCAATCAGTCTTTGCGCAGGTCAATGCGCTTGCCAGCTTGTCCCATCCTTTGGCAGTTTACCTTAAATGAGCGCTGTTCAATTGTGTTGCGCAACTCACCTAGCGCCAGCTACCGTCTGCGACCTTTTCATAGCATTTATGCATAGTATCTGTTATGGAATGAATCATGCTGCACCAGACGCACCCGTCAAGTTCGCGGCAAGGTTTTCGTCAAGCACACGGCGTGCACTCAGAAAAAAGGCCCCCGCAAAGCGGAGGCCTTCGGCAAAGCTATGTCGAGGTGATAGGCTTTCGCTACTCGCAGAGCGAAAGGGCGGCCTCGTCGGCAACGACAACGCAGTTGGTGTGCAGCTGCAGGATCGAGGCAGGGCACTCGGGGGTAACCGGACCAAAGCACATGTCATGCACGGCTTGGGCCTTGGCCTCGCCATTGGCGACAACCAGGATCATGCGGGCATACATGATGGTCTGAGTGCCCATGGTGTAGGCCTGACGAGGCACGTCGTCGATGCTGTCAAACAGGCGGCTGTTGGCCTGAATAGTGCTCTCGGTAAGGTCGACACAGTGCGTACCCTTGGAGAAGTGATCATCGGGCTCGTTGAAGCCAATGTGACCGTTGTTACCGATGCCGAGCAGCTGCAGATCAGGGTAACCGGCAGCAGCGACGATCTTGTCATACTCGGAGCAGGCAGCGGCAGCGTCGGGATTGGAGCCATCGGGCACATGCGTGTTGTTCAGGTCGATGTTAATGTGATCGAAGAAGTTCTCACGCATAAAGTAGTGGTAGCTCTGGGGATCGTCGTGCGAAAGGCCACGATACTCGTCGAGGTTGTAGGTGCTGACCTCGGCAAAGTCGACGTCACCCTTCTTGTAC
Organism: uncultured Collinsella sp.; assembly: GCA_900551015.1. Taxonomy (GTDB): domain Bacteria; phylum Actinomycetota; class Coriobacteriia; order Coriobacteriales; family Coriobacteriaceae; genus Collinsella. Next base: position 17,289 of record URUI01000002.1, on the reverse strand, counting down.
CAAGCGGCGAGCTGCTTGTAGGCGCCAATCGGAGTGGAGCCGGTGGCAAGACCCAGCACGCAATCGGGCTTGAGAATAACCTGGGCCGAGATGATATTGGCGGCCTTGCGGCTCATATCCTCGTAGTCTTTAGCTTTAATGATCTTCATTACGCGTCCTTTCTCGTACAAGAGAGGCAAGGCTCCCCTTACAAGCACTTGCCCGCGGCCCGCGTCGGCCGCAACCAACGTGTGCGGCCACCAGGGCGAGGTCGCGTAATGTATGCGTCTCGTGTCTACCCGCGTCGAGGCCCCTGCCCGTCCACGGTGACCCAAAGCTGTTTAGCTTCGGACAAATCCCATCTTGCCACGGAGGGCGCCCTGTTTCAAGGGCGCCCTCCGTAAACGTGTTTGAATTGTAGGCTAAAGGCAAAGCGGAGCGACTAGCGCTCACGCGCGACGATGAGCTGGTCCATCTCCTCGACATGCTCGCCAACGGAGCCTTTGATGCTCGAGAACTCAACGGAGTTGCACACCAAGATGGGAACCGTCACATCGTAACCCTCGGCAGCAATTGCCTCGCGATCGAACTCGATGAGCACATCGCCCTTATGGACGATGTCACCCACTTGCGCATGTACAGTAAAGTGCTTGCCCTCGAGCTGAACAGTGTCCAAACCAACGTGGATGAGCACGTCCAAGCCATCGACCGTGTTGAGCGCGACGGCGTGACCCGTGGGAAAAATGGCCTCGACCTTGGCGTCTGCCGGCGCAATCACACGCGTACCCGTAGGCTGAATGGCAACGCCCTGGCCCAAAAGGCCGGTGGCAAACGTCTGATCGTTTACCTCGGAGAGCGGAATGACGTCGCCCGAGATGGGAGCATCCAGCGTAAGGACTCGACCACGCATACCAAAAGACCTTAGGACTTTAGTGAACATGCTCCCCCTCGGACATACCAATCAATCAAAATTGCTTTAACAGTTTACCACTTGGCACCCGTTTTTGACCATTAGGGAAGTTCACGCTTGACAACCTCGACGATGTCGTCGACAACGCGCTGGGTGAGCTCGTGCGTCTCCGCCTCGGCCATAACGCGAACCAGCGGCTCGGTACCGCTCGGGCGCACCAAGATGCGGCCGCGGCCGTTGAGCTCCTTCTCGGCGGCAGCGACGGCGTCCCAAATGGGCTGGCAATCGTCCAGGCCGGCCTTGTTGTCCGAATGCACGTTGACGAGTACCTGCGGGTACTTCTTCATGATGCCGGCAAGGTCGGTGAGGGTGCGGCCGGTGCGCTTGAGCACGGCCAGCAGCTGCAGGGCCGTCACCAGCCCGTCACCGGTGGTGTTGTGCTCCAGGAAGATGATGTGGCCGGACTGCTCGCCACCGATGACGGCGCCATCCGCGAGCATGCGCTCAAGAACATAGCGGTCGCCCACGGCGGTCTGGACCATCTCGAAGCCCTGCTCCTTCATTGCGATGGAGAAGCCCAGGTTGCACATAACGGTCGAGACGATCTCGGAATTGGCGAGCTTGCCGCGAGCGGCCAGGTCGGAGCCGCAGATGGCAAGAATGTAGTCGCCATCGATCTCGTTGCCCTCGCTGTCCACGAACAGCACGCGATCGGCGTCGCCGTCGTGGGCCAGGCCGATGTCGGCGTGGGTTCGCAGCACGAGCTCGCGCAGGGGCTCAAGGTGCGTAGAGCCGCACTCAACGTTAATGTCGGTGCCGCAGTAATCGGTGTTGATGGCATGGACCGTGGCGCCCAGGCGCTGCAGCGCGGCGGGCGTGGTCTGGCAGGAAGCACCGTGGCCGCAGTCGACGGCAACAACCAGGCCATCGAGTTTAAGGCCGTCGAGCGTGCTGATGGCATGATCGACATAGGCCTTGCGGGCGTCTTTCATCTTGATGATATGACCCACACCGGCGCCGGTCGGCAGCGTGTCGGCAGCCATGGCCTCCTCGGACATGACCCAGGCGCTGATCTCTTCCTCGACAGCATCGGGAAGCTTCATGCCCTTGCGGCTAAAGAACTTGATGCCGTTGAACTCCGGCGGATTGTGCGAAGCGGAGATGACGATGCCGCCGTCGAGCTCGTTTTGGACGGTGAGCAGCGCCACGGCCGGCGTAGGGATAACGCCGCAGCAATGCGGACGGCCGCCCTCTGCCATAATGCCAGCGGTCAGAGCACTCTCGAGCATGGTACCCGAAAGACGCGTGTCGCGGCCGATGCAGATGTCCGGGCCAAGGAACTTGGTCGCCGCGCGGCCCAGGCGAAACGCGAGGTCGCACGAGAGGTCGGCGTTGGCGACGCCACGGACGCCATCGGTACCGAAGATGTTCTGGGGCATAGGATCGCTCCTTCCCAAGTGGGCAAAACGAAGCCGCCCACCCTAGTCGAAAAGAAAAGCGGGACCCACCGAGCAGTCGGTAGGCCCCGCTTGTACATTGTATCTCGTAAGGAGATAAAACCTTAGCGCTTGGAGAACTGGGGAGCGCGGCGGGCCTTCTTGAGGCCGTACTTCTTGCGCTCGACCACACGAGCATCGCGCGTAAGGAAACCGGCCTTCTTGAGGTCAGCACGGTAATCGCCAGCGTTCAGAAGAGCACGAGCGATGCCCAGGCGCAGAGCGCCGGACTGACCGGAGATGCCGCCGCCATCGCACAGAGCGATAACGTCGAACTGACCGGCGGTGTCGGTCACCTTGAAGGGAGCAAGGGCGTTCTCAACGAGCTGATGACGGCCGAAATACTGCTCGGCGTCACGCTTGTTGATGGTCACCTTGCCGGTGCCGGGGACGAGACGGACGCGGGCGACGGCGTTCTTACGACGGCCGGTACCCTGGTAGACAACGGTGTTCTCAGCCATCTTTAAGCCTCCAGCTCAATCTTCGTGGGGTTCTGGGCAGCGTGCGGATGCTCGGCACCAGCGTAGACCTTAAGCTTGGTCATCTGGGCACGGCCGAGGGTGGTCTTGGGCAGCATGCCGCGAACGGCGCGCTCGATGACCTTCTCCGGGTGCTTCTCCATAGCCTGGCGGAAGCTCTCAGCCTTGAGGCCGCCGTTGTAGCCGCTGTGGCGATAATAGGTCTTCGTGTCGGCCTTGTTGCCGGTAAGCTGGACCTTATCGGCGTTGATGACGACAACGAAGTCGCCGCAGTCGCTGTTGGGCGTGAACTGGGGCTTGTTCTTACCGCGCAGGATCATTGCGATCTGGGTGGCAAGACGGCCCAGGACAGCACCATCGGCGTCGACGAGAACCCAGTTGCGCTGGACCTCGCCCTGCTTGGCGTAGTGAGTCGATTTCGAAATCACTTAGACTCCTCCATGTACAGTACGTGTTGTTACAGAGATTCACGGGGCTCTGCAAGTAACCCGTCCATATTACCCCGCTCGTCGCCCGAGTCAACAGGTATTTTGGCTCCGACCAGAGTTTCTGCACATGTCATCCACGAGCCGTGATTTTTCCAACTCTTTAGCTGTTGTCATTTTTTGAGGGTTCGCCGTCGCTAGCGCTCAACGAACTCTTGGATTTCCGCGAGCAGGCGCTTTGCCTCCTGACGGCCCTGGATATACAGGTCCAAAAGCTTTGCCGGATCGTGCTCGACATGGCCGACCTCGACCGGCTTTTGCGGAGCGACGACCAACGCACGGCCCTCGCGCTCATACTTCCACAGGTGCATGCGCTGGATGTTGTAGCGGTCGTGGCGCGTCTCGATAGCCTCGAGCAGGTAGGGGTATTCGGCATAGCGGGCACGCGCGGCAGGCATAAACTCGTAGGGCTTTTTCTCGTACGAGCGGTCCTGCGTGACAATGACGACCGCGCGATCGAACCCGGCCTCCTCCAGCACATGCTCGATGGGGACCGAATCGGCCACGCCGCCGTCGACGTATTTGTGTCCGTCGATCTCGACCGGTGGCGTCACCAGCGGCAACGATGTCGAGGCGCGCACGGCATCGAGGTCGAGCACGGCGCTTTTGACGGGCAGGTACGCGGCGGTTCCAAAGAGCATGTCCGTCGCAACGGCATACATCTCGATGGGGCTCGCGTCGAACGTCTCGTTATCAAAAGGATCCAGGCGGTCCTGGACGTCGTTGAAGATAAAGTCGTAACCCACGATGGAACCCGTGGACGCAAACGACGCGGCGCCCATGTAGCGGCTGTCGTTGCAGAAGGTCAAATTGACTCGGTTGGTGCGACCGATCTGGTGCGACTTGTAGTTGACGCCATTGAGCGCACCGGCCGAGACGCCATACACCGCCGGAATTTCGACACCGGCCTCCATGAGAACGTCGAGCACGCCGGCGGTAAACTGCCCACGAAAACTGCCACCCTCCAAGACGAGCGCGACCTTGCCGGCGTTCTTTGCCTTATCTTCTGCAGTCATATTGACCTCCTGCGATTGCGTTTTGACTTTCTTCTACCCAGTTTTGGGATGGAGGGCGCGCAGGTTTTTTGAGGCGGCAGGTGAAGCGGAAAGTGCGTCCCAGTTTGAGGCGGGATTACGGGATGCGCTTTCCGCTTGGACCGCCGTTGGGAAAGCGCGACCCGTTCTGAGCGCGGATTCCGGGATATACTTTCCGCTAGCCATTCATTTGGAAATTGCATCCCATTCCGAATGAAGATTCCGGGATGCAGTTTCCGCTTGAGGCGTCATCCGGAAACTGCACCCCAGTCTGAGCCGGAATTCCGGGATGGATTTTCCGCCTGGGCCGCCGTTAGGAAAGCGTGTCCCACCCTGCGTTGCCGTAGCGTTTGCTTAACGTCCGCGCCCTAAACAGAGTTCGATTCTCCGCGGATGAAGGGGATCTGTCGGCGCGGGGCACAGCCAGCAGAAATGCCGTCGGCAGCACATCTGTTTTGGCTGGGGCTTTGCGCGGAGAATCCGCGTATTTGCTTCGCAAATCCGCACCGGCTTCGGCCGCCTGCCGGCGTCCTCGCCCGCGGGCTAAAAACGCTTACGCGTTTTCTTTACGCCCGCGCCCTGCACAGAGTTCGATTCTCCGCGGTGCGGACAAGAAATAAAAAGGCAGGTAGATATGAGTATCTACCTGCCTGTTACTTATGGTGGAGGCGCGGAGAATCGAACTCCGGTCCACGAAAGCCCCCTGATTGGCATCTCCAAGCTCAGTCGCTGGTTTAGTCTCGGACGCTTTGCGCGCAGCGACACGCTCGCGGCGTCCTAACCGGTTCGGTCTTAGCCCGCGCCATACCGATTACGTGCGCAGGAGCATTCCCCTAAAATGACGTCGCGCCGGTGTCGGGGAAATCACCGGGTTGACGCGCCGCTATAAACTAAGCAGCGAGAGCCATAGGCTCAAAAGAAGAGTTGTTGTCAATTCAATTTGACGGTACCCCTGTTTAACGAGGCGAGGAGACCTCGGCTTGCTTCCTCTCTCAGAGCTATCGTGTCGAAACCAGTCGCCCCCGAATGTTGGGAAAGTCTGGATGGTATCGGGCCTGCAAACACCCGATAACCGTCGACTTTTCAAGGAACATACGGGGCGAGCCCCGCTTGTGGAGTGTTATCTTACCACGTTCTGAAAGCGGACAGCTGTTCTATGCACGAGCTGTGAAGACCCCAATGTGCGCCGCACTTCGCGCTTTTGTTACCGATCGCGTCACGTATATTTTCGCCAAGCAAAATTGACCCGTCGAAAGGACCGTTATGGATACCAAGCAGCAACTCGTCAATGCCCTCGCAGGCCTGGGCTCAACCATTACCGAAGCTATGGATGTCATCGAAGGCTTTGTCCCCTGCGGACATCCCGCCCTCACGGTTTCGAACGCCCTTGTTGCGCTGGACGCTGACGATGATGCAGCACTCGCCCAGCAGCTTGAGACCGTCGAGGGCTTTATCGACCACGTGAGTGAGAACCGCGGCGTGGCCGCCTACCACGGCATCGAGGTCGAGCTCGCGGGTCCCAAAGCCGATCTGCTCGCAGCAATCCGCGAGGTAGGCGCCCTTATGCAGACCGCAGGAGTCAAGAACACCCAGGTCAACGAGTGGGTCTACCGCAGTCTGGCAGCACTCGACAGCTCCGACGAAAAGGCAGCCGAGCAGCTCGCAGAAAGTCCCGCCATCAAGGCCGAGCTTTTGTAAATAGCAGACGCGGGCCCCTTGGCGCATCGTCGTCCAAGGGGCCCGCAAACAGTTCGCGTCAACCGATAACCGCGCTGCCGCGTTTGGCCAAAGCAAGAATCGGCATCATTTGGCGCGGGGTCTTTGCTGCAAGATCGGCATGTTCGAGCAGCTTGCGATCGTTGGTCACCAAGTAATCGACCTGCGCGCGTTTGCATGCGGCGAGTACCAAGTTGTCCTCGTAATCGCGATGGAGCGCTAAGTATTTGTCGGCCAGCCAAAGGTCCGACGCATCTGCACCCACGGCCGTGGCGTTTTCGGTCATGTTCCGAACAAACGCCAGCGCCGCATCGCCAATTGCACGGGCAGATGCCTCGTCGAGCGCTCCCCCACTGGCAAGAACGCTACGCTTCAGCTCGTGTTGGACAACGTACAGCACGTCCTTGGCGATATGCACCGGAAAGAACATCAATGCCCCTGCCTCCGCCGCCTGCCCAATAAAGGCACGAGCAGCGAGCGACTCGGCATGGTCGGCGCAAAACGAATCGACCCAAACGTTGGCATCCACCATGATCTTAAGAGGGGCTCCGCTCACAGGATCATCCCCTTTTGGCGATAGCGCTCGTCCATGGCTTCGGAATAGATTGTGTCCCAATCGCGATCGTCGGATACGGGCGACGTAGCGATGCCCAGATCTGCATAAAGCCGGTCTGCCACCGCCCATGATGCGGCGAACGGAGTATCGGACGCGACGGTCTGCCGCCGGTCGCCGATGGCCGCAAGCACTTCCTCGCACTGCCCGCCGCCCTGCGCGACCTTGGCCACCACCTTTTTGATGAGCTCGGGCAGTGACCCGCCCGAAAGCCGCAACGCTTCCTCCGCATGGTCCTTGACCTGGCGATCCACGCGAACGTTCACCTGCGCCATGCCGCTAACAGCACCCACGTTGACCCGCTCCCTTCAATTGCTAGCCCTGCTAGCACCACTATATAAAGAAGCTAGCACATGGTCAAATGCAAAAGGCCTGCGCCCGGACGACACCGATGCCGTCTGGGCGCAGGCCAGATAACGTGGGTGAACACGTCTGTTAACGCAGATATGCCTTGGCGTTGCCCAGGCTGTAGGCGATCGTTGAGCCGTTGTGCAGCAGTGACGACGTCTGCGGAGTGATCATGCCGGTAATGCCCAGCGCCAGGAGCGCCGAGTTGGTGAGCATCACCTTGGAATACGAACTCGTCAGACGATCGATAAGCCCCTGACTCATACGGCGCAGGCGCACGATCGCGGCAAGATCCGTATCGGTCAGGATGATGTCGGCAACCTCCTTGGCGATGTCGCTTCCGCCACCCATCGCCAAGCCCACGTCGGCCAAACCGAGCGCCGGCGAATCGTTGACACCGTCGCCCACCATGGCAACGTGGCGCCCCTCGCCCTTAATGCGCTCCACATACGCGTACTTGTCCTCGGGCAGCAGCTCGGCCTTAAACTCGTCGACCCCTGCCTCGCGAGCAATGCGCTCGGCCGTGCGCTCCGAGTCGCCCGTGAGCATAACGACATGCTTAACGCCCAACGCGTGCAGGTCGGCGATGGCCTCACGGACCCCGGCCTTGAGCGGATCCTCGATGCCGAGCACGCCGACGACCTTCCCATCGACCGCCAGATACAGCGGCGACAGGCCCTGCATCTGGGACTCAATGCGCTCCTTAATGTCGGAATAGAGCTGCGCGCTCTCGTCCTCAAACACAAAGTGTGCCGAGCCGATAATCGCGCGACGCCCTTCGATGGACGAAGCAATACCATGTGCCACGATGTACTCGACCGCAGCATGGCGCTCGCGGTGCTCGAGCCCGCGCTCGCAGGCGGCGTTGACCACGGCACGCGCCACCGGATGCGGGAAATGCTCCTCCAGGCAGGCAGAAAGGCGCAGGACCTCGTCCTCGCTCCAGCCGTCGGTCGTCAGCACACAAGCCAGGCGCGGCTGCGCCTCGGTCAGCGTGCCGGTCTTATCAAACACAATGGTGTCGGCCTTGGCAAACGACTCAAAGTACTTCGCGCCCTTGACCATGACGCCCATCTTGGCGGCATCGCTCATGGCGGTCATGACGGCGACGGAACCCGTGAGCTTGAGTGCGCACGAGTAGTCGACCATCAGCGCCGCCGAGGTCTTGATAAGGCTGCGCGTGGTGAGAGCGACAAGGCCCGCGAGCAGGAAGTTCCACGGGACGATCTTGTTGGCGAGGTCTTCCATGTGCGACTGGCCCTCGGACTTGAGCGAGTCGGCCGTCTGCACGAGCGAGACGATCGAGCGCAGTTTGGTTTGCGCCGTATTGGCGCGCACGCGCACCAAGATGCTGCCGTCTTCCACGACGGTTCCGGCGAACACGTCGTCGCCCACGCTGCGTTCGACGGCCAGCGGCTCGCCGGTCAGGGTCGCCTGGTTGACCATAGCGCTCCCCTGCTCGACAACACCGTCGATGCAAATGGACATGCCAGTACGCACGGCCACCAAGTCGCCGGGCTCGAGCTCGGCGGCGGCAACGCTTACCTCGATGTCGCCGACGACCTTTTGCGCCTTATCGGGCACATCGAGCAGCGAGTTGATGAGCTCGTTTTCGCTCATGGCGCGGGTGTAGTCCTCGAGCAGCTCGCCCACGTTGAGCAGGAACATCGTCTGGCCTGCGGTGTCGACATCACGTTTGACGAACGAAATGCCGATGGCCGAAGCGTCGAGCACGGGAACGGTCAGGCGCGGCTGCGCCAGCTCATGAAGGGCAGCGCGCAAAAAGGTCATGTAACCGGCTACGACAAACACCGCACGCAGGGGCGTGGGCAAAAACCAGCGACGCGCGTAATGGGCACCGACGAGTGTCGCTAGGTCCATAACGAGTTTGTGCTTGCGCGGCTCAAGCTGCATCACGTAACCCGTCTTTGCGTCGGCAATGGCCTGAGCGTCGAGCGCACCGACGGCGGCCAGCACGCTCGCGCGGCGCGACTCGTCGTATTCGAGTGCCATCTGGCCGATGCGGCCGTAGACGCGCACCTTGCGCACACCATCGATTTCGCCGCTGAGCTTTAGAAGCGCATCGAGATCGCTCTCTGGCACAGGACCCGCCAACTGGAGGCGGGTCCTGCCGGGGATCTCGCTAATAATCGAGAATCTCATAGTTTGTGCCTGGGAGCGTTACTCAGCTGCCTCGTCAGCAGCGGCCTCGCTCTGGGTGATGTAAGCAGCCTCGGCAACCATGTCGTCGACATTAGCCTTGGCCTGCTCGACCATGTCCTGGTAGCCGTTCTTGATGCGCATACCGCACGCAATACCCTGCACGCAGGCATTCTTGACCGGAGCGCTGGTAAGCAGCTTGATGCCGGCCGTGCCAAGCAGAAAACCGCCACCGACAAGCAGGGTATTGAACGTCGACTTCTTCATGTTGCTTCTCCCTTTTGCCGCATTGGACGCGGCATGGTGCTTCAGCACCCGAGTAAACAAGTTTGCTCGAGCACGCTTTTGAAATATCTTAATTTTATCTAACTATCTAGGTCAGCCATGGCTAACCTTTTGAAAATTAGCGATGCGGAGCAACCGATTGTCAATGTGAGAAAGGGACTGTCCCTTTGCCCCTTCTTACAACTGCCAGGTAGCTGCTTCCTTTTGCAGCGCCACCATGCGGGCGAATTCTCCACCTGCCGCCTTGAGCTGCGCCGGAGTGCCCTGCTCGGCAACCACACCATCCTTGAGTACAACGATTTTGTCGGCATTTTCCACCGTACGCATACGGTGGGCAATAACGATAACCGTCTTACCTGCAAGCAGACGGGAGAGCGCCTGCTGAACCACGGTCTCGTTCTCCACATCCAAGCTCGCCGTCGCCTCGTCCAACAGCACGATAGGCGCGTCTTTGAGCAGCGCACGGGCGATAGAGATGCGCTGGCGCTCACCGCCGGACAGCTTGGAGCCGTTCTCGCCGATCATGGTGTTGTAGCCCTGCGGCATGCGGCTCACAAACTCGTCGCAGTTGGCGGCGCGCGCAGCCGCAAGCACTTGCTCATCGGTGGCGCCACGACGCCCGAGGCGGATGTTTCCCATCACCGTGTCGTCAAAGAGCAGCACGTCTTGGAACACAATGGCGTAGTCGCGCAGCAGCACCTCGGGATCCACGCTCGCAACATCCACGCCGCCCACGGTGACCGTGCCCGCGGTGGCATCCCAAAAGCGCGCGGCCAGGCGGCTCACCGTGGACTTACCGGAGCCCGAAGGACCGACCAGTGCCGTGACCTCGCCTTCCTTGGCGGTAAAGCTCACATCGGTAAGAACTTTCTCGCCGGCGCGGCCGTCCTCGCCCGCACCATAGCCAAATGCCACGTGATCGAACACCACATCGTGGCCTACGGGCTCAAACTGCTCGCTGCCCCGCGCCACGGGCTCTTCCATGATGGAACGCATGCGCTTGGCCGACGACTCGGCGGCAAACAGCTCGGACATCAGCATCAGCGCCTGATCAAAGGGCGCATAGATGCGGCTCACCATAAGCAGGAAGGCAAACATCATCAAAAAGTCGACCTGGCCGGAGGCGACCATCGCAGCGCCCGTGACCAACGTGGTGGCAATCCCCAGGCGCAGGATGGCAAAGGCGGAGTTGACCAAAAGCCCGTTGGCGAGCTCGCCTTTGGTGGTCTCGCGCTCCTCGGCATCGATCACGGCGTTGAGCCCCTCAAGATAATGAGCCTCCTGGTTGGTGGCGCGGATCTCGCGAACGCAGTCGAGCGTCTCTTGAATCGCCTCGGTAACCTTGACCTTCTCGGCGCGCACGAGATCGAACACCGGGGTCATGGGGCCGCGTGTCAGATACAGCACGGCAAAGGCCACGGACACGCTCCAAAACGCCGCGATCGCCAGCTGCCAGCAAAAGAACAGCGACGCCACGAACACAATGGCGCTTGCGATGATGGCACCCCAAAGCTCTCCCAGCACGTGGCTGTAGGCGTGCTCCATGGCCTGGACGTCGCCCATGATGGTCTCGGTTAAATCGGCCAGATCACGACGGCCAAAAAACGACAGCGGCAGCTTGCGCAAGCGCTCGGCAATCTCCATACGCTGCTTGCCGCACTCCTCGTAAAAGATGCAGTAGGTGTAGTAATACTGCTGCCAGTTAGAAGCAAAGAGCAACACGAAAAAGACCAGGAGGCCGCCCACAATCGGCAGGGCATCCGGCAGGTCGGCACCGGTGGCGAGATGTTCGACAAAACCGGCCATGACCAGGAACAATAAGCCCATGCCGGCCATGATGATAAGATTGGTGAGCGTGGTCCAGAAGATACCGCGTTTTACGCCGGCGACGCCTTTATCGGATAGGAAATACTTCTTTTGGAATGAGGCGAACATTTAGGCCTCGCCTCCCTTCGTGACGGCGGCATCCTCGGTCGCTGCAGTGATTTTCCAGCTCGCGGCCTGTTCGTATTCAGCCCACATCTTGGCGTATAGACCCTTTTGGGACAGCAGCTCGGCATGGGTGCCGGCCTCCTGCACGCTACCTTGGTTGAGCACCACGATCTTGTCGGCCCCCACCACGGTCGAAAGCCGGTGCGCGATCATAATGACCGTGCGACCCGCCGCCAGCTTGCTAAAGGCGCGCTGAATGAGCGCCTCGTTCTCGGGGTCGGCAAACGCCGTGGCCTCATCGAGCACCACGATAGGCGCGTCTTTAAGGATCGCGCGGGCGAGTGCTACGCGCTGCACCTCGCCGCCCGAAAGATATGCCCCTCCAGCACCGAGCATGGTGTTAATACCCTGCGGGAGCTTGGCCACAATGTCGTCGCACTGAGCTGCGGAGAGGGCCGCACGCACTTCGTCGTCAGTGGCCGTGGGCTTGGAGGCACGCACGTTATCGGCAAGTGTTTGCCGGAACAGCTGGTTGGTCTGGAACACGAAGGCGACCTGGTCCATAAGCTCGTGCGGGTCCATGTCGCGAACGTCCACGCCGCCCACAAGCACGCGACCCGAACAAACATCCCAAAAACGCGGGATCAGGCTTGCGCAGGTCGACTTGCCGCCGCCCGAGGGGCCCACCAGCGCAAGGGTGCTGCCTGCGGGAACGCTAAAGCTCACATGATCGACGGCAGGCGCTTCGGCACCCTCGTAGGTAAAGCTCACGTCCTCAAAGCGCACATCGCTGCCAGCAGGGTGCTTGGGCTGGGCAGGCACGGAGAGCTGCTTGGAATCCATAACGCTTCGGATGCGCGCCAGCGAATCGGCACTCATCTGAGAGGCCTCGCCCACAAACATGAGCTTGGTCATGGCCGTCGGTACCACGGCCGAAAATATCGCGTAAAACGTGAAGTTGGCCATAAAATGCGCGAAGTCCTTCTCGCCCGGCGCCAACAGCAACGCCACAGGCAACAGGAATGTCACAAGACCATTGAGCGCGGTAAGGTTGAGTACCTGCGGACCTCGGCAAAACGTGCCCGCATAGCTTTGTGCCATGTCGGCGTATTCGGCGATCGCGTCGTGGAACGCCTTAAAGGAATAGACCGTCTGCTGAAACACCTTGACCACGGGAATGCCGCGTACGTATTCGGTACCGGTCTTGTTCATCTTGACCAGCGCGCCCATGTAGGCCTTCATGAACTCGGCGCCCTTGCCGCTCATCATGGTGGCCATGGCGCCAAACGAAACGGCGACCGAGATAAGGCATGCCGCGCCCAAGCGCCAATCGAGGGCGAAAAGCAGCACGAGCAGACCTGCGACCATGGCGGTGGCGCCGGCGATATCGGGTAGCATGTGCGCGAGCAGGGTCTCGGTGGAGGCGGCGCATCCGTCTACGATACGGCGCAGCTCACCGGTGGCGTGTGTGTCAAAGTAGCCAAGCGGCAGCTTAAGCAGGTGCTCGCTCGTAGTCTTGCGAATATTGGACGCGCAGCGAAACGCAGACAGGTGCGTGCACATGAGCCCCACGAAATAGACCACGATGCTTGCCAGCGCAAACCCCACGGCCCACCAGCCATACGTCGCGATGCCGCAGGCTTCGCTCCAGTTAGGCGCCACGGCGATCAGATCGCGCGCGACAAGCCAAATGCACACGAACGGGCCAAAGCTCAGCAGCTGCGAGAGCGCCGAGAGCGCCATGCCCAAATACGTTAGGAATTTGCGGTCACCGGCATACGCGAGCAACTCGCCGATGCCTCCACCTTCCCTTTTTGATCCCTTTGCCATGAGATTCCTTTCTAACGGCTTGAGAGTTAACCGTAATGAACTTATCATTGATGTGTTAGCCATGGCTCACAATCGAGCCAGGCGTGGACGTTTCTGCAAAGGAAAGGGACGCTTTTGCAAATACGGCGGGCAGCGACCGACATAACCGAGCTCTACGCACCGCAGTTTGAGCAGTTTGGCCTGGAGCTTACCGGCAAGGGCGCCGTCTTTACCGGCGAGGTGGCAAACGATCGGGCGCACGGACGCGCATGGATCATGCCTCTCTCCCCCGCCTGCATCGTTATGGAGCATTTCATTACCCCGATGCACGATATGTACCTGGCCGAATACACACCCGAACCGTACGCGTGCGTGAGCGAGGTCAGCGCGCCCACGCTCATGTGCATGCCCGAAGCCGGCATAACGCCTGCGAACCTTAAACCCCTGCATGGACCGTGGCCAAACAATGCCGTGTGCAGCTTTATCCAAGATAACTGTGGCGAGGAGTTAAGCCCACTGTTTGCAGGGCAGCTTTATCACTCGCGCTCGGTGCTCTTTTTGCCCGGGTATTTTGACGAGCTGGAGCATCGGTATCCCACTGAGTTCGCGGGAGTCTTTGAGGCGTTTGCCGAGCCATGGCACGAGGAGGCGACGTCTGCCATCTGCCACACGTTGCGCAGGATTAACGAGGACCGCGCCCGCACCGCAGGCGGACACGTCTATATGCAGGGCATCGTGGAGACCATGGTCGCGGAGCTCGCCTGTTCGCGCGCGGCCCACAAGCAGGCGCGGCAGGCGGCAGACACACGCGTCAGCATAACCATTGCCGAAGAAGCAACGGCGATGATTGAGTGCGAGCTCGACAAAGGCAGGCGTGTGGGTGTCGACGAAGTGGCCGAGAGGCTCTATACAAGCCGCTCCAAGCTATGCGCCACCTTTAAGGCCCAAACTGGCGAGTCCCTGGGCGCCTACATTCGCAGACGCCGTATGGAACGAGCACAGGACCTTTTGGCCGATAGCTCGCTCACGATAGCGCAGGTCGCAGAGCGTCTAGGCTACCCTCAGCAGGCCGCCTTCGCCCAAGCCTTCAAGCAACACACCGACACCACCCCCACCACCTGGCGCTCCCAACATATATAAAGAATGAGGGCGCCATCGGCGCCCTCATTCACCAAATTCCATTCAGCCCACCTGACCCGGAAGGCCGAGTCGTTACGGAACCGAGGGGCCGGGCGCAGGGCCTTGCCTCTCAATGAGTTCCGCACGAACAGGAGGCGCCAGTGGCGCCTCCGTCGTGAGTCAGGACTGTCCGAAATTGAGAGGCAAGGCCCTGCGCCCGGCCCCTCGGTTCCCGTTTACGAGAGCGACGTTCTCAGCAACTCGTTGAAGAGCTTCGGGTTGCCCTTTCCGCGGCTCGCCTTCATGCACTGGCCCACCAAAAAGCCGATGACCTTCTGGTTGCCGTCATGATACTGCTGCGCCTGATCGGCACAGTTTGCCAGCACCTCGTCCACGATCGGCTGCAGCGCGCCGGCATCGCTCACCTGACGCATGCCGCGCTCGTCGACGATCTTGTTGGGATCGTCACCGGTCTGGGCCATGGCCTCAAAGACCTCGTGCGCTTGGTTGGAGCTGATGGCATCGGTCGCCAGCAGCTTGGCGAGTGCTGCCACCTGAGCCGGCGCGATACCGGACTCGGCGAGCGACACGCCCGCGCCCTTAAGGTAAGCAATCATCTCGTTCACCAGCAAGTTTGCAACCGTCTGGGCCTCCTTGCCAGCCATACCGGCAGCGGCCGCCTCAAAGAACTCGGCAAACTCCGGGTCGCCGGCGATCTGCTCGGCGTCGGCCGCCTTAATGCCAAAGTCGGCCTCAAAGCGGGCGCGCTTGGCATCGGGCAGCTCGGGGATCTCGCCACGGCAGCGGTCGATGAACTCGTCATCCAGATCGAACGGCGCCAGGTCGGGATCGGGGAACAGGCGATAGTCGTCGGCCGTCTCCTTCACACGCATGACCACAGTGCGCTTGCGGCTGGGCTCCCAGTGGCGGGTCTCCTGATAGATGATGCCGCCCTCCTCGAGCACCTCGGCCTGGCGGCAAATCTCGTAGGCAAGGCCATCGTGCAGGCTCTTAAACGAGTTGAGGTTCTTGAGCTCGGTCTTGGTACCCAGCTTGGTCTCGCCGCGGCGGCGCAGCGACACGTTGCCGTCGCAGCGCATGGAACCTTTCTCCATGGAGCAGTCCGAAATGCCCAGCGTCACAAAGATGCGGCGGAGCTTCTCCATAAACAGGCGCGCTTCCTCGGGCGTACGCAGGTCGGGCTCAGTCACGAGCTCAATCAAAGGCGTGCCGCAGCGGTTGTAGTCGACGAGCGACTCGGCCGCGGCGGTAATGCGGCCCTCGGCGCCACCCACGTGGACCATCTTGGCGGCGTCCTCCTCCATGTGGATGCGCAGGATGCGGATGGGCACCGTGTAGGAACCGTCCTCGCGGCGCTCGGGCATCTGCAGGTTGGACGCATCGTAGCTGGCCAGGTGACCGGCGCGCTGATTGCCCTCGCGCATGGTCGACGTCATGGACGTGGACAGGCCCTCGGCGTTGGCCGAGGCGCTCGCCAAGCTCTGGGCCTCGGCCTCGCCAAACGCGCAGTCGGGGCGCTCGGCGGCACCGCGACCGGTCACGTCCAGATCCAGGTGACCATACATGGCAAAGGCGACCGGACCCTGCGTGGTCTGGAAGTTCTTGGCCATATCGGGATAGAAGTAGTGCTTGCGGTAGAACATCGAGTGGCGCTGGATCTCGCAGTTGGTGGCGAGACCGGCCTTGACGATGCTCTCGATGGCGCGCTTGTTGGGCACCGGCAGGGCGCCGGGCAGGCCCAGACACACCGGGCACACGTTGGCGTTGGGCTCGTCATCGTGGCTGAGCTTGCAATTGCAGAACATCTTGGTATCGAGTGCGGTGAGCTCGGTGTGGATCTCCAGGCCGATCACGGCCTCCCAATCCTGCAGGACCTCGGAAAGCTCCTTCATTACAGCTCGCCTCCCTTCCCGGCAAAATCGGGCGCGACGGAAAGCACGGGCGCACCCGTGGCGGCATCGGCAAAGCCGCGCTCCAAGGCGCGGGCAAACGTGAGCAGCTGACGGTCCTTAAAGGCCGGACCCACCAGCTGGGCAGAAACGGGCAGATGAGTATCCTCGCCCAGGCCCAGCGGCACCGAGATACCGCCGTTGCCGCAAATGTTGAGCGAGATGGTGTACAGGTCCGAAAGGTACATCTGCGTGGGGTCGCTGATCTCGCCAAACTTAAAGGCCGTGCGCGGCGAGGCGGGCATGAGGATGGTGTCCACCTTGGCATACGCGGCGTCGTAGTCCTGCGTGATGAGCGTGCGGGCCTTTTGCGCAGCGTAGTAGTACTTGTCGTACACGCCCGAGCTCAGCAGGTAGGCGCCGAGCATCTGACGGCGCTTGGCCTCGGCGCCAAAGCCGTGGGCGCGCGACAGCGAGCTCTGGTCGGACAGGTTGGCGCAGCCCTCCTCCTGATAGCCGTAGCGAATGCCGTCGAAACGTGCCAGGTTGGAGAACGCCTCGGCCGGGCCGATGACGTAGTAGGCGGCGATGGCGGCATCCAGGTGCGGCAGGTCGACCTCGACCAGCTCGGCGCCCTGGTTCTGCAGCTCCTGGGCGGCGCGCTGAACAGCGGCCTTGACCTCGGGCGTCAGACCCTCGGCCTCCATAAACGCGGGGATGATGCCCACGCGCTTGCCCTCGATGCTGTCGTTGAGATGCTCGGTAAAGTCGACGGCGCAATCCTGGCTCGTGCAGTCGTACGGATCGTGGCCCGCGCCGGTAAGCGCGTTCATGGCCAGCGCGACATCCTCGACCGTGCGGCCAAAGGGCCCCACCTGGTCGAGCGACGAGCCAAAGGCAACCACGCCGTAACGGCTCACGGCGCCATACGTGGGCTTAAAGCCCACCACGCCGCACAGCGACGCCGGCTGGCGAATGGAGCCGCCGGTGTCCGAGCCCAGCGAGAGCGCGACC
>URUI01000001.1 GCA_900551015.1 uncultured Collinsella sp. | reverse complement strand
GCTGCCATCGACGGCGCCAATCCGGCTCCTGCCGCCGCACTCGGCGAGCTCGGTCGTTGCTTCATTAAGCTCGGCCGTCCGGCGGATGCCGTGGAGACCTACCGCACGGCTATCGACTTTGCCGGCCCCCGCGACGACACGCGTGCGCTCAACGCCGGCATGGGTCAGGCGCTTTCTGCCGCCGGCCGTCCCTCCGACGCACTCGACGCCTTTAACGCCGCTACTGCCGATGGCATCTACCAGCTCACCTCCGAGCAGGCCGATGAGCTTGCCCGCGTGCAGGATTCGCTTGCTGCGCTGTCTGCCCAGACGGCTATGGCCACGGCTCCGGCGCCCGCGATGGACGCTCCTGCCGTCGATCCGCTCGATCCTACGGGCGCGACCGGTCAGTTTATGCCCGATCCCTCGGACACCGGCTTCTTTACGCTGTCCGAGTCCGAGATGGTCCAGCAGGACCGTCAGGATCGTAAGCAGGCCAAGGTCCGTCGCCGCCATCGCCACACGGGCCTCAAAGTCTTCATCGTGCTGCTTCTGCTCATTTTGATCGCCGCGGGCGGTCTGGGCTTTGCCTACACGCGCGGCTTTGGCTTCCCGTCTCAGGAGTCTGTCGTTACCGATCTGTTCCAGGCTGCCGGTGACGGTGACACCGCAAAGGCCGAGTCTTGCCTGGCCTCGAGCCTGTCCGAGGACGCTAAGTCGATGATCATCTCCTCGATTCCGCAGGGTGCCACCGTGTCCGTCGAGGGCATGGATCAGTCCATGACCGAGACGACCGCTAAGGTGAAGGCATCGCTGTCCAAGGGCGGCGAGCAGGAGTACACCGTCAAATTCGTGCGCTCCGACAATCATATCGGCTGGGCCGTTTCTTCGCTCGATATGGATTTCTCGGCTGCTGACAACCAGTAGTGACCTTATGGGATTTAGCTTTGCCCGGCGCTTCACCGCAAGTGAGGTGCCGGGCTTGCGCTAGTATGATGAGCTAGTAGTTTTCCAGCAATCATCCAACACATCAGGAGTTGCGTTGTTTTCTTTGATGGATATGTTCTTCGGTAGCTATGCGGGCGATCTTGCCATCGACCTCGGCACCGCAAATACGCTTGTCTCCGTGCGCGGCAAGGGCATCGTTATTCGCGAGCCCTCTGTTGTTGCCATCGACAAGAACGACGAGCGCATCCTGGCGGTCGGTATCGAGGCAAAGCGCATGCTCGGCCGTACGCCCGGCAACATCGTGGCCGTTCGTCCCCTGAAGGACGGCGTCATCGCCGACTTCGATGTTACCGAGGCCATGCTTCGCTACTTTATCGACAAGGCGTCCGAGAAGCGCTATCCGTGGACTCCGCGTCCGCGTGTTGTCGTCTGCGTTCCCTCCGGTGTCACGTCGGTCGAGAAGCGCGCTGTCTTTGAGGCCACGATCCAGGCCGGTGCCCGCCAGGCCTATCTGATCGAAGAGCCTATGGCCGCCGCTATCGGCGCCGACCTGCCCGTCGAGGAACCCACCGGCTCCATGGTCATCGACATCGGTGGCGGTACCACCGAGGTTGCCGTTATCGCTATGGGCGGCATCGTCGTCTCGCAGTCCATCCGTATTGCCGGCGACGAGTTCGATCAGGCCATCCTCACGCACGTTCGTGATGCCTACAACCTGGCCATCGGCGAGCGTACGGCAGAGGACATCAAGATCAAGGTCGGCTCCGCCGTGCCGCTTAAGGACGAGCTCGACGTCGAGGTCAACGGCCGCGACGTGATTACCGGTCTGCCCAAGACCGTGCGCATCGAGAGCGAGGAGATTCGTCGCGCGCTCAACAAGCCGCTCGACGAGATGGCCAAGGCCGTCAAGGACGCACTCGACGCTACGCCTCCCGATCTTGCCTCGGACCTTATGTACTACGGCATTTTGCTGACCGGTGGCGGCGCGCTGCTGCGCGGTCTCGACGTGCGCCTGCGCGATGAGACCGGCGTTTCGGTCAACGTCAGCCCCACGGCGCTCGATAACGTTGTTAACGGCTGTGCCCGCGTGCTCGAGGCCAATGCGTTTGATGGCGGCTTCGTCCAGACCAATGCTTAATTTCCAAAAGGTGGATTCCATTTGGCACGATCTTCGGGTTTCTCCACAAATCTGAATACCAAGCGACAATCAACGGGTATGCGCCCGTTGATTGTTTTCAGCCTGATTTCGGTGTTGCTGCTCACGTTTTACATTCGCGAGGGCGAGACGGGGCCGATTCATGCCGTGCGTTCGGGCGTGACGACGATTACCTCGCCGGTGCGCTTTGTGGGCTCGGCTGTGGCGGCTCCCTTCAATGCGATCGGTAACGTGTTCTCTAACCTTACGGCGTCGCAGGACACGCTTGACGAGCTTAAGAAGCAAAACGAGGAACTGACCTCTAAGGTTGCCGAGCTCTCCGAGGCTCAAAAGACCGCCGAGCGACTGGAGGGGCTGGTCGGCCTGCAGTCGACCTACAACCTCAAATCAACCGCAGCTCGTATCGTCGGCGCTTCGGGCGATGCCTGGACCTCGACCGTCACCATCGATAAGGGTTCTGCCGACGGTCTTACCATCAACATGCCTGTGACGAGTTCTGCCGGTGTCATAGGTCAGATTATCGAGGTCTCGGCCAAGACGTCCACCGTGCGCCTGATTGGCGACGAGAACTCGGGCGTGTCCGCTATGGTGCAGGACACGCGCGCCCAGGGCATGCTGCAGGGTCAGGCTGACGGCACGCTGCGTCTTGAGTACGTGAGCGTCGACTCCGACGTTAAGGTTGGCGACATCATCGTGACCTCGGGCATTGGCGGTGTGTTCCCCAAGGGTCTACCGCTCGGCACCGTCTCGTCGGTTGAGAAATCGGCAAACGACGTGTACTACACCATTGTGGTGCGCGCTCAGACGACGGCCGAGAACAACGAGGAAGTGCTGGTCATCACCTCGCTGACCGACGAACAGTCGGCCTCGGATGAGGACGTGAACACCGCTAATAGCACGCCGCAGGGAACGTCGCGCGATGCTGCGACCAAGACGAAGGACGAGAGCTCGGATGACGGTTCCGACACGTCCGAGACGACCGATTCCGGCTCGAGCGAATAGGGGGCATGTCCATGGATCTACACGAGCAGGGGATGAGCTCCCGCACGTTTGTAATCGCTGCCATCGTGTGCGTGCTGCTGCAGGCAGGCCTGGCACCGCAGATCTCCATTGCGGGCGGTCGCGTCGACTTTATGATTATCCTGGTGTGCCTAAGCGTGTTCTCGGGCGACCCGACCCGTGCCGTCGCGTGCGGTTTTTGCAGTGGCTTGTTCTATGACCTTTCCGCTGCCGTGCCGGTGGGCGTTATGTCGCTCCTGCTGACCGTGGGTTCTTTTGCCCTGGTGCATAGCGCCGCCGGTCAGACGGGCGGTACCCCGAGTGCGCGCGGCATCACGGTGGGTGCCTTCGCGCTCGTCATTAATGTGATCTACAGCATCATCTTGCTGTTTATGGGTTTGGAGACGAGCTTTGTCGTGGCGATCTTCGGCCATGCGGTGCCGTCTTCGATCCTGACGGGTCTGGTTGCCATTCCTTTTTTGATGTCCGGCGTCGTGCCGCAGTCCGGCTATGGATTCTCCGCACGTGGCGGACGCCAGACGGGTATGCGCTTTAAGCCCAAGACCCGCAAGCTCAAATAGGGGAGGCCCGTAGATGTCTTCCCAGATGACGGTTATTATCGCCGGTATCGTGCTGGTCGTGGCCATCGTGGTCGCGCTGGTCATCATGCGTCGGGGCGATTCCCGTTTTACCTATGATACGCAGCATGGAACGGCCCCGCGCGCCACCGAGGGCGAGGGCAATACCGCGGCGACCGCCTTTAAGGGCCGCTTTTCCATCCTCACCGCGGGTGTGGGCGCGATGTTCGCGGCGCTTGCCGTCAAGCTGTGGGGCATGCAGATGGTCTCGTCGGACTATTACGAGAAGCAGGCTAATAGCAATCAGACTCGCACCGTTACCACACCCGCTGTGCGCGGCCGCATCCTCGACCGCAATGGCGTGGCGCTTGTCCAGAACCGTCCCTCACTTGCTGTCGTGGCCTACCGCGACCTTGCGGAGGATGAGGTTCTGGTTCGCCATCTTGCCAACGTGCTTGGAATGCCTTACGTGGCGGTCCTTCGCAATATTCAGGACAATACAGAGGGCGCTCAGAGCCTGCATACCATCGCGACGGACGTCCGTCGTTCCACGGTTGCCTATATTCAGGAGCATGCCGGCGAGTTCCCGGGCGTCAAGATTGCCGAGCGTACCGAGCGCCAGTATCCATATGGCGAGACGGCATGCCATATCTTGGGCTATACCGGCACCATTACCTCCGAGCAGCTCGAGGCCCAGAATAAGAAAACCTCTGGCGATGATGATGCTTCTGCTGGCAAGATTACGTACCAGTCGGGCGATATCGTGGGCCAGGCGGGCGTTGAGAGCTACTACGAAAACCTGCTGCAGGGCATTCGTGGCGAGCAGACCGTCAAGGTCGATGCCTCGGGCAATGTGACCGGTCAGGCCGGCGCCGTGCCCGCGAAGGCCGGCTCCGACATTAAGCTCACGCTCGACCTTAAGATCCAACAGGCCTGTGAGACGGCGCTGGCGAGCGCTATCGAGCTTGCCAAGACCACTGGCTACAGCAATGCCGGCAACGGCGCCGTGGTGTGTCTCGATCCCAACAATGGCGAGATCCTGGGCATGGCGAGCGAGCCCAAGTTCGATCCGTCCGTCTTTATAGGCGGCGTCTCAAATGACGTGTGGACCGAGCTCAATGATGACAAGGGTTCGCACCCGCTGCTCAACCGCGCCATTAGCGGACAGTACATGTCGGCTTCGACCATCAAGCCGCTCTCGGCGCTGGCAGGCCTTGAATTTGGAACTTATACCTCCGGCCAGACCACGAACTGCACGGGCTATTGGACGGGCCTAGGCAAGTCGTGGGGTAAGTACTGCTGGCTGCATTCCGGCCACGGCACCATGACGCTGCAATCGGGCATCGCCAACTCGTGCGACCCCGTGTTCTACGATATGGGCAAGGCGTTTTTCTACAACGACCATCATCCCGAGGGCCTGCAGGAGGTCTTTCGTCGCTGGGGCCTAGGCAAGACCTGCGGTATCGATCTGCCGAGTGAGGGCGCGGGCCGTATTCCCGATGCCGAGTGGAAAGAGTCGTACTTCACCGACGCCTCTGCCGAGGACCGCAAGTGGAATGCCGGCGATATGACCAACATTGCCATCGGCCAGGGCGACATCCTGGTGACGCCCCTGCAGATGGCGTGCGCCTATATGGGTCTTGCCAACGGCGGCAAACAGTACGTGCCTCACGTGTTTTTGTCTGCCGTGTCGCGCGATGGCGACGGCGATGCCTATAAGTACAACGGAAAGGGCAAGAAGAAGCGCCTGGAGGCCAAGATCAACAGCGATTCGGATTTGGCTCTTGTCCGCAACGGCATGCACGACGTGATTTACACGGCATCGACGTCCCTGGCGGCTCACTTTGGCACCCTGACGCCGCAGGTATACGGCAAGTCGGGCACGGGCGAGAAAAGCGGCGAGGACGAATACGCGTGGTTCTGCGCCTATGCACCGGCCGATGACCCCAAGTATGTCATCGCTACTGTCCTGGAGCAGGGCGGCGGCGGCTCAGATACCGCGATGCATGTCGTGCGCGACGTGCTCGGCGTGATTTATGACGAGCCCGATACCTCTTCGGCCTCGGGCGATTCTTCGGTTCGATAGGAGGTTGCGATGGATTTTTCTCCGGCGGATCTGTTCCGTTCAACCAAGACCGGCTCTCGCAGCAGCCTGGACCGCGTCAACAAGCAACTTTCGGCCTCGCGCGGCACGTTTCGCCAAAAGGTGCATATCGGTGTGCTCGTGGCTACTGTGGCGCTCGTCGCCTACGGTGCTATCATTATCTGGTCGGCTTCGCAGTTTAAGGCCGATGCCTCGTTCTCACGCCATCTGCTGGGAATTGGCATCGGTGCGGTGCTGGCGGTGCTGGTCTGGCGTACCGACCTGCGCGGTATTTCCAATTTCTCGACGGCGTTGCTCATCATCGACCTGATCGTGATCTTTTCGCCCAAGATTCCGGGTCTGTCCTATACGGGCGGTCTGGGCATGACGGGCTGGATCAAGATTCCCGGTATCGGCTTGACATTCCAGCCGGTTGAGCTTGCCAAGCTCATCACCATCTTCTTTATTGCTACGCTTGGCTCGCAGTATAACGGTCGCATCGATACCGCTCGCGACTACGTTAAGCTCTGCGGCATGCTGTCCATTCCGTTTTTGGCCGTCGTTGCCATGGGCGACCTGGGCTCGGGCCTGGTCGTGCTGGTTTCGGGCGCCATCGTCATTTGTATGAGCGGTGCGCGCCGCGAATGGGTGCTGTCGACCCTGGCCCTGCTCGTGGGCCTGGTGGCCCTCGTCCTGGCGCTCGATTCGGTCTTTGATTCGCTGCTCGGCCACGATGTGCTCATCAAGCAGTATCAGATGAACCGTCTGACGGTCTTTATCGACCCCGATAATGCCGATTCGGACGATGCGTACAATCTGCAGCAGTCGTTGATCGCCGTTGGCTCGGGCGGCTTCTTTGGTAAGGGTTTGGGCCATGCGACGCAGTCGGCCGGCGGCTTTCTGCCTGAGTTCCACACCGACTTCGTCTTCGCCTTCCTGTCCGAGACCTTTGGCTTTTGCGGTTCCTTTTTGCTCCTGTGCCTCTACGTGCTGTTGATCTTTTCGACGATTCGCGTCGCCTTTAAGTGTGAGTCGCTGTTCTTGCGCCTATCGTGTGTGGGCATCGTTGGCATGTGGGCGTTCCAGACCTTCGAAAACATCGGCATGTGCATCGGCATGATGCCGATTACCGGTATTCCGCTACCGTTTATTAGCTTCGGTTCTTCTTCGATGATGATTCAGCTGCTGACGGTGGGTATCGTACAATCCATATGGCGGCATCGTTCGGGCGCCGCGTAACCGCTGGAGGGGTTTGCTATGAAAATTCCCGTAGATAAGCTGACCCGCGCTTTTAAGATGGGCGCGTCCGTTAAGAAGGATTCCGATACGCCGGTGCGCGTCTCGGTCTATTTGGATTCGTCCGCCTCGCGCTTTCTGGCCGAGACGGTGCGTGACGCCTTTGTACCGCAGACGACCTCGGGCATTGTGCGCGTCGAGCGTCTGGGGGAGGAGCGAATTGCTCCAAAGACCGATACCGATGTGGTGCTGGTGCTCTCGTGCGGCTCCGACCGCTTGGAGAGTGCCGTGCAGGAGCTCGTGATCGCCGGCGCCCCCGTGTGCGTGCTTGCCGAGTCTGCTGTGGAGGTGCCGTTTATCGAGGAGTCCACGCCTGTGCTCGGCGTGGTAGCGGCAACCGATAAGACGTATCTGCTCGAGACGCTTGCCCGCTGGATTCTCGATCGCACCGAAAAGGAAACGGCTTTTGCGGCGAACTTTGCCTTCATGCGCATCGCGGCGGCCAATC
The DNA here is from genome assembly GCA_900551015.1 of uncultured Collinsella sp. Classification (GTDB taxonomy): domain Bacteria; phylum Actinomycetota; class Coriobacteriia; order Coriobacteriales; family Coriobacteriaceae; genus Collinsella. Next base: position 68,047 of record URUI01000001.1, on the reverse strand, counting down.
GTATCATCACCTCGTGCGCGCTCACCAATATGGCGACCGGTGCGCTGGTGTTTTTGCCGGGCGCCGATTATCCCGTTATGGCGCTGGCGCAGGTGGGCATGCTCTTTGAGCTCGCTGCCGTCTTTGGACGCGGCATTAAGCCTGAGCGCGGCTACGAGGTCGCGGGCGTGCTTGTCGGCGGTCTTGTGATCCGCGCGGTCACCCGCGCGCTCGTCAAGCAGACGCCGCATATTGGGTTTGCCGTCAAGGCGCTCACTGCTGCCGCGGGCACCTATGGCATGGGCCGTGCGCTCGTTTCGCTCTACGAGCGCGATGTCGACTACAGCCGTGCCAACGAGGTGGTTACTGCCACGTTCTCCCGCGTTCGCGATCTGGTGACCACGGTCGCGGGCGCTACCCGTCCTATGGCGTCCTATCAGGACGCATCCGATCTCGCTGCTTAGGGGTTTTCCGTTGCGCGTTCCGTATCAAGACTGTTTTCATTTAATTGAGCCGTTGCTCGCCAAGGTCGAAAAGCCGAGCCGCTATATCGATCACGAGTGGGGCACGCTTTCCAAGGCCGATGCCGACTACCGTTGCTGCCTGATCTACCCGGATGTGTACGAGGTTGGTCTGCCCAACCAGGGTATCGCCATCCTCTACAACATCCTTAACCAGGCCGAGGGCATCTCCTGCGAGCGTGGCTATGTGCCGTGGCCCGATATGGGTGACGCTATGCGCGAGGCAGGCATTCCGCTGCTCTCGCTCGAGGGTGCAGCGCCGGTCGCTTCGTTTGATATCGTCGGCCTGCATGTGCCGCACGAGATGGCGGTGACGAACTTCCTTGAGGCACTCGATCTCGCTGGCATTCCGCTGTTAGCGGCCGACCGAGGTGAAGACGACCCCATCATCATCGCCGGCGGCCCCTCGGTGTACAACCCCGAGCCGTACGCGGCCTTCTTCGATGCCATCCTCATCGGCGAGGGCGAGGAATCGCTGCTCGAGACCTGCCAGCTGCATCGCCGCCTGCGCGACGAAGGAGTCCCGCGCGCGCAGATTGTTGAGCAGCTTGCATCCATTGCCGGCAACTACGTGCCGTCGCTCTATGAGGTTCGTCACGACGAGCCCTGCTCGCCGCACGGCTACACCGTGCCGCGCGAGGGCAAGGATGCGCCGACCGTGGTCTACAAACGCGTCGTCGAGGATTTCGGCGCCACGAATCCGCTGTCGCAGTCGTGCGTGCCCTATGCGCAGCTGGTTCACGACCGCCTGTCTATCGAGATTCTGCGCGGCTGCGCTCGCGGCTGTCGTTTTTGCCAGGCTGGCATGACGTATCGCCCGGTGCGTGAGCGTTCGGCCGACCAAATCGTCTCGTCGGTGATTCAGGGTCTGGAAAAGACCGGCTATGACGAGGTGTCGCTGACCTCGCTCTCCACGACCGACCACTCCTGCATTCGTGACGTGCTTGACAGGCTCAACCGTCGCCTGGAAGATACGGGTATTCGCGTGTCTATTCCGTCGCAGCGCTTGGATTCGTTTGGCGTGGATATGGCCGAGTCGGTCGCCGGCGAAAAGAAGGGCGGCCTGACGTTCGCGCCCGAGGCCGGCAGCCAGCGCATGCGCGACATCATTAACAAGAACGTGACCGAGGAGGACCTGGACCGTGCGGCCAAGGCGGCCTTCGAGGCCGGCTGGAACCGCATGAAGCTCTACTTTATGATGGGCCTTCCCGGCGAGCGCGACGAGGACATCGTGGCCATCGCCAATCTGGCCGATCACGTGCTGGAGCTCGGTCGTTCCGTGGTGCCCAAGGCTCGTCGCGGCTCGATCTCGGTGTCCATCTCGGTTTCGGTCTTTATCCCCAAGGCTGCCACGCCGTTCCAGTGGTGCCCGCAGCTCGACTACGACGACGTCAAGCGTCGCCAGAAGCTGCTCATCACGAGCGTTCGCAACCGTGCCGTCCGCGTGCATTACCACGATGCCGAGACCTCGCTCATCGAGGCCGCGCTGTCCCGCGCCGGTCGTGACATGACGCCCGTCATCATCGACGCTTGGCGCGCTGGCTCTCGCTTTGACGCCTGGGTAGAGCATTTTTCGCTCGATAACTGGAAGGAGGCTGCTGCCAAAAACGGCATCGACCTCAATGAGCTCGTGCACCTGCCCTACGAGTTGGACTGGCGCCTGCCGTGGGAGCACGTGAGCCCCGGCTGCACGCGCGGCTTCCTCGAGCGCGAGTACCGTCGCTCGCTCGAGGGTGTCACGACTCCCGACTGCACCCGCACGTCGTGCACCGGCTGCGGAATCTGCCCCACGCTCCACGCCAAGAATGTATTGATGGGTGATCGCGCATGAGTGAGCGCCTGACCGACAACCCCACGCTCTTTAGACTTCGTGTTCGCTATGGCAAGCGCGATCGCCTTAAGTACCTGGGCCATCTCGAAGTAATCCATACCATTGAGCGCATCGTGCGCCGTGCGGGGCTTCCCTATGCCGTCACGCAGGGCTTCTCTCCGCACATGCGCGTGGGCTTCTCTTCGGCGCTACCGGTGGGTACGTCGTCGACCTGCGAGTGGTATGACCTGTTTATGACCGAGTTCGTGGCGCTCGACGAGGCGTTTGGGCGCCTGGCTGCGGCGTCTCCGGCCGATCTGGCGCCCATCGAGGCGGCGTACATCGACGTGCGCACGCCGGCGTTGACGGCGCAACTCACGCGTCTGTCGTATCGCATCGACCTGCACTTGGATCCCGAGACGCCCGTAAGCGCCGACGAGGTGCGTCGTGCGATCGACACGCTGCGCGCGGACCATGGCATCGACTACGCGCGCGGCAAAAAGAGCAAGCGCTTGGATTTGGATCACACGCTCGTGGGCTATGAGCTCACGGCGGGGGAGCGCGCTGACCATTTGGTGCTCATGCTCGACACCCATGCCGACAACGAGGGCTCCATGCGTCCGGAAATTTTGCTTTCCGCTGCTGATGTTTTGTTGCAGGGCTTGACCCCGGGCGTGGATGCACCTATTGTTTCCACCGGTATGCAAGACCTCGTGACCATCTGCTCCTACGATGTCGAGCGTCAGAATCAAGCATGCGAGGACGACGAGGGCCGACTCGTCAGCCCCATACCTGTGCGAACTTGTGGATTTGCTCCACATACTCGTTGACGGGGGTATTTTCGCCTGCTACTATATTCGGCTGTTGCACTAACTGATGCATGAAGGGCAAGTAAACATGTACGCAATCGTTAACACGGGCGGCAAGCAGTACAAGGTCGCCACCGACGATGTCATCACCGTCGAGAAGATCGAGGGCAATGAGGGCGACAAGGTCACCCTGCCGGTTATCTTCCTCAACGATGGTAAGAAGATCGTCACCGATCCCGACAAGCTGGCCAAGGCCAAGGTTACCGCTCAGATCGTTGAGCAGTTCAAGGGCGAGAAGCAGCTGGTCTTCAAGTTCCACAAGCGCAAGCGCTATCGTCGTCTGAAGGGTCACCGTCAGCAGCTCACCAAGCTGAAGATCGTGAAGGTCCAGGCTACGTCCCGCGCCAAGAAGGCTGTCAAGGCAGAGGCCGAGGCTGTTGCCGAGGCTCCCGTCGCCGAGTAGATTACACTCGTAACGAAAGAGTAGGTATACACAATGGCACACAAAAAAGGACTCGGTTCCTCCCGTAATGGCCGTGACTCCCGCGGTCAGCGCCTTGGCACGAAGCGCTATGCCGGCCAGACGGTAACCACGGGCACGATTCTCGTCCGTCAGCACGGCACGCACATCCACCCGGGTGAGAACGTTGGCCGTGGCAAGGACGACACGCTGTTCGCGCTGGTCGACGGTACCGTTGAGTTCCACAAGGGTATCAAGCACAGGGTCAGCGTACGCCCGCTCGCGAACGCGTAATTCACCCTTCATAGAGCACATATGTGGGAGGCACTTGAGTTTTTGGATTCAAGGGTCTCCCTCTTTTTTGTAGGAGGCGATTCTGTTGTCACAGTTCACCGATATCAGCCGCATTAACGTTTGCGGCGGCGACGGCGGAGCCGGATGCATGTCGTTTAGGCGCGAGGCATTTGTCCCCAAGGGCGGCCCCGATGGCGGCGACGGCGGTCGTGGCGGCAATGTCGTCATCCAGGCCGATGCTCAGCTGTCTTCGCTGATCGATTACCGCTTTAAGCATCACTTCCGCGCCGAGCGCGGCACGCACGGGCAGGGTGCCCGTCGTAACGGTAAGAGCGGCGAGGACCTTATTCTCAAGGTTCCCATGGGTACCGTGGTGCGCGAGCTCGACCCCGAGACGCAGACCCCGATGTTCGAGATTGCCGACTTGGTGCATGATGGCGAGCGCGTCGTTGTGGCGCCCGGCGGTGCCGGCGGTCTGGGCAATACGCACTTTGTGACGTCGGTGCGCCGCGCGCCCGCATTCGCCCAGCTGGGCGAGCCGGCCGAGGAGCACTGGATTGAGCTCGAGATGAAGCTCATGGCTGATGCCGCGCTCGTGGGCTTCCCCTCGGTGGGCAAGTCCTCGCTTATCGCGCGCATGAGTGCCGCCCGTCCCAAGATCGCCGACTATCCGTTTACAACGCTCGTGCCGAACCTCGGCATGGTGCGTGCCGGTGAGTATTCTTACGTCGTTGCCGACGTTCCTGGTTTGATCGAGGGCGCGAGCGAGGGCAAGGGCCTGGGCCACCAGTTCCTGCGCCACATTGAGCGCACGGCGCTCATCATGCATGTCGTTGACATGACGGGCGGGTTTGAGGATCGCGATCCGGTCGAGGATTACCGTATCATCAACCGTGAGCTCGAGCAGTATGGCGCCGAGCTTTCGGAGCGTCCGCAGATCGTCGTCGCCAACAAGTGCGATGCGCCGGGCACGGCCGACAAGATTGCCGACCTCAAGCGTGCGGCACTCGACGATGGACATATGTTCTTTGCCGTGTCCGCCGTGACGGGCGCCGGCCTCAACACGCTGATGCTTGCCGTGGGCGAGCAGGTGGCTAAGCTGCGTGCCGAGTTGGCGGTCTCCGCTGAGCCGGTCGATCTGCGCGACGAGGAGTGGGAGCGCCGCCGTCTGCAGCGCGAGAAGCGTTTCCGCATTGTCCAGGAAGAGCCCGGTGCCTTCCGTGTGGTTGGTCGCGCGATTGAGCGCATGGTCATCCAGACCGATTGGGAAAACGAGGAAGCTGTCATTTATCTGCAGCACAAGTTTGCGCGTATGGGTGTTGACGACGCGCTCGAGAAGGCCGGTTGCCGTGCGGGCGACGAGGTCCGCATTTGCCAGCGCGCCTTTGACTTTGAGGGCGCTGAGGACTTCTCGGAGTACGAGGAGCTCGAGGACGCTGGCGAGGACGTTGCCGTTGAGGCCATTGACGTGGCCGACGTTGCGGATGAGGGCGTCGAGGTTGTCGATGCGGCGGATGTCGCGGACGATGCCGAGACCTCGGAGGGCGAGTGAGCCATGTCGCTGCGCGGTGGAATCGGTTTGCCCGAGCTGCCCATAAAAGAGGGCAAAGAGTTTCGGCTTGGCATTATGGGCGGCACATTCGACCCGATTCATTACGGGCACCTGGTGACTGCCGAGCAGGCACGCGAGTCGCTCGACTTGGACGCTGTGCTCTTTATGCCGGCGGGCTCTCCCGCCTTTAAGCTTGACAAGCCGGTGACGCCTGCCGAGGACCGTTATGCCATGACGGTCCTCGCCACCGCCGCGAACCCGGCCTTTTTGGCGAGCCGGTTCGAGATTGACCGTCCGGGCGTAACCTATACGGCCGATACGCTTCATGCCCTTCGCGACTTTTATCCGCCGCAGGTAAAGCTCTACTTTATTACGGGCGCCGACGCGATTATCGATATTGTGACCTGGCATGATGCCGAACGAATCGCTGAGCTTGCTACCTTTATTGCGGCGACGCGACCGGGCTTTGATATCGATACGGCGCGTGCCCGAATCAAAGAGTCGGGGCTGCCGTTCGACGTGCGCTATATTCAGATTCCGGCGCTGGCGATCAGCTCGACGAACATTCGTAAGCGAGTTGCCCGCGGCATGAGCGTGCGCTATCTTACGAGCGAGTCTGTGCTCGGCTACATTCGCAAGCGCAGTTTGTATGTCGATCTGGGTCAAGAAGATTTTGAGTGATGGGGGCTACGTTGCCGGTAGAGGATCAGTTTGAGGGCGATGAGCGCGCGCTGCTCAAGCGCATTCAAGAGCTGCTCGATGTTCGCATGAAAGATAAGCGCAAGCGCTATGTGCATTCGCTGGGTGTTGCCGAGACCGCACTTCATCTGGCCGAGGTCTACGGCGTTGACCGCTTTGATGCCGCTGCCGCCGGCTTAATTCACGACTGGGACAAGGTGCTTTCCGATGACGAGCTCGTGGCCCGCGCGCTTCACTATGGCATCAAGGTTGCCGGCTCTCCTTCCGCCGCGACGCCGCTTTTGCATGGCCCTGTTGCCGCCTATGAGCTTCCGCAGCTTTTTCCCGAGCTGTCGCCGGCAGTCTTTCAGGCTGTCGACCGTCACACCGTGGGTGCTTGCGACATGACGCCGCTCGATATGGTGGTCTTTGTGGCAGATGCCATCGAGCCCAACCGCCACGGCGACTATGCCCATGCGCTGCGCAAGATGGTGGGGAAGTCCTCGCTCGACGAGTTGTTCTTCTCCTGTTTTGCGCAGGGTCTGGTCTATGTGATCCAGTCCGGGCGCTATCTTTATCCCACGGCTATTACGATTTACAACCATTACGCCCAGCTGCGCTAGCTCGGGTGTGTCTAGAAAGAGGTATTCCATGGCCGACGAGACCATGACTGACGAGCAGATTCTTGAAGGTGTGGAGCACAAGAGTTTCGTTGCCACGTCCGACCGCACCGCCGCCTCGCTGTCCGCGAGCGGTGTCGCCGCCGAGGATGTCGCCCGCGCCGCCGCGCAGGCCGCCTACGACAAGAAGGGCGAGGACGTGCAGGTGCTCGACCTGACCGAGCTTTCCGACGTGTGCGACTACTTTGTGCTTGCCACCGGTACCAACAACCGCCAGGTCGATTCTATCGTCGACGAGATCGAGGAGAAGGTCGCCGCGGCTTGCGGCGAGCATCCGTTCTCCATCGAGGGCCGCGAGCAGAAGACCTGGATGCTCATGGACTACGGCTCGGTCGTCGTTCACGTCTTCACTCCCGAAGCCCGCGACTTCTACCGTCTAGAAAAGCTCTGGGGTGACGCCCCCCAGCTCCCCCTCGACCTCCTCTAGTGGCTCATTTGATACGGGGCTTTTAGTTAGCCTCGCGCATTTTGCCGGGCAGTTGCGGTTTTCCGTACCTGCCCAGCTTTCTTTTTGCCCAAAGGCGGTTAATCGTTGAAGCGGGATTGGCGGCCGAAGGATAGCGCGGTGTCGCCGAACTTGTCTCGGACGGCGTCGATGGCGACGGAGAGGTCGCGGCGGTCGCTGGATTGGGCTCCGCGGTCATCGATCTCGCAGAACAGGTCGGTTTGGATGCCGCCTTGGTGGTCGAAGTCGCTCATGCCGATGCCTGCTAAGCGCACGTGCATTCCTTCCTGCCAGATGTTGTCGAGCAGTTCGAGTGCAACCGCCACGAAGATGTTCTCATCGTCGGTCGGATGAGGCAGCCGGCGCTGTGCCGAGCGACCGTTTCCATACGAATACTTGAGCTTGAGCGTCACCGTGGCGCCCGTTAGTCCCTGACGGCGCAGGCGGCGTCCCACTGACTCGCCCAGCAGCGCAATCGCCGCCTCAATATCCCCACGCTCAGTCAAATCTTTAGCAAAGGTGCGTTCATTGCTGACCGATTTGACCTCGCGCTCTTCATCGAGACTCGTGACTTCGGAGATTTCGAGTCCTAGCGCACGCTGGCGCATGCGTTCGCCGTTGATGCCAAAAATAGAGGCCAAGGTGGATTCCGGTGCACGTGATAGCTCGCCGAGGGTGTAGATGCGCATGCGGCGCAGTCGCTCCTCGGCCGAGCGCCCGATGCCGCTCATGGCAGATACCGGCAGCGCGGCCAAAAAGCGCTGCTCGGTTCCGGGGCGCACGATGGTCAGCCCAAACGGCTTATCACGCTCGCTTGCGATCTTTGCAACCGTCTTGTTGCAGCCCACGCCAATGGAGCAGGTCACTCCCAGCGCTGCCACGCGGTCGCTTATACGCCGCGCAACCAGCAGCGGGTCTTCGGGCGCAAAGCGACCCGGTGTGATATCGATAAAGGCTTCGTCGATGGATACGCGCTCAACGCGCGGCGTCTCCTCGGCAAGAATCGCCATGACCTGCGCGCTCACCTCGCGGTAGCGATCAAAGTGCCCGTGCGTCCAAATGGCTTGCGGGCACAAGCGCCGCGCCTCGGCCGAGGCCATGGCAGAGTGCACGCCAAAGCGACGTGCCTCATACGAACATGTGGACACGACGCCACGCGAATCGGCGTCTCCGCCCACGATGAGCGGCTTTCCGCGCCATTCGGGATGATCGAGCATCTCCACGCTCGCAAAAAACGCATCGAGGTCCATGAGGCCCACCGCCGGACCCGTCCAGGGAGGCGGCGTGACGCCCATGGCATCCTCATAACCGTATGTATGTTCGCGTCTTTCCATGTCATGAGTATACCGCGCAGCTCATGTGGGGTGCGTGTATGTGCTTGCAAATCCCGAATTCTTGTCTAAGATATGGATTTGCCCTCGACTACACCGAAGAAGTTGGTCTCACGGACTTCACCTGCCCGCGTCGATGGCGTATTATGTTCAACTGTTTGTTTGTAGTTGCAGCCTAAAGCTGCTTGGTTGGAGGAGTTTCCTTTGGCAGTCAAGATTCGCCTTGCTCGTCACGGCGCTAAGAAGCGTCCGTACTACCGTGTCGTCGTCGCCGATTCCCGCGCCCCGCGTGACGGTCGTATCATCGAGGAGGTTGGCCGCTACAACCCGATGACCGCCCCCAAGACCATCAACCTCGACCTCGAGAAGATCGCCGACTGGCAGTCCAAGGGTGCTCAGCTCACCGACGCTGTCGCCGCTCTGGTCAAGGCCGCCAACGAGGGCGAGAAGACCGAGACCGTCGTCAAGAAGTCCAAGAAGCAGCTCGCCAAAGAGGCCGAGGCCGCTAAGGCTGCCGCTGAGGCCGCTGAGGGCGCCGAGGAGTAAATCGTGCCTGAGGTTGACGCTGCACAGCTCGAGGGTGAGGCAATGCTCTCAGATCGCATCGCCGATCTCGTCGAATATCTCGTTGTTCAGATCGTCGACGACCCGGATTCCGTGAGCCTTGAGGTCATCGATGGTGACGACGCCTCTACGATCGAGGTTTCGGTCGCCGAGGATGACGTCGCTAAGGTCATCGGCCGTCGTGGCCGTACCATCAAGGCCATTCGCACGCTCGCCCGTGCACTGGCCGCTCGCCTCGACACTGCTGTCGAGGTAGAGGTTCTGGGCTAGGACCTTGAGGTCCCAGTACAAAAACATCGCCCGTGTGGTCAAGCCGCACGGAAGGAAGGGGGAGGTCCTCGCGCAGCCGCTGCGGGGGCTTCCTTCTGTATTAGAGCCGGGTATGCGCGTCGCCCTGACGCCGCCGGCGCTCAAGCGCGACCGTTTTTGCACGGTCGTGTCCGTCACCGATACGGGCGATGGCGATCTGGTCTCGTTTGAGGGCATTGACGACTTAACGGCCGCCGAGGGCATCACGGGATGCTATGTGCTGGCAAATCGTGACGACTTTGAGCTCGATTCGCTCGACGCTGCCTATACCGACCTGATGGGTCGCGAGGTGGTCGATGAGCGCTTCGGTTCGCTCGGCACGATCGTCGAGATCATGTCGACGCCCGCTAACGATGTTTGGGTTGTCGAGGGTGATCGGTACGGCGAGGTACTGATTCCCGTGATCGAGCGGGTCGTGCTCGATCTTCCCGACACTGGAACAATTTCCGTCCACGTTATGGACGGCCTGATCGATATGGACAAGTAGGGAGGACAACATGCTGATTGAGACCCTTTCGGTCTTTCCCGAGATGTTTGAGCCCGTCATGTCCACATCGATTTTGGGCCGCGCCCGCAAGGCCGGCCTTTTTGATTTTAAGGCGTATAACCTGCGCGACTGGACGCACGACCGCCATCGTACCGTCGATGACGAGCCGTACGGCGGCGGGCAGGGCATGCTCATGAAGGTCGAGCCTATCGCCGAGGCCATCGAGGCTATTAGCTCCGAGGGTCCTAAGCCCACCGTGGTGTTTTTTACCCCCTGTGGCGAGCCTTTTACGCAGCATGTGGCCGAGCGCCTGCTCAAAAGCGAGCGCCTGCTGTTTGTGTGCAGCCGTTACGAAGGTGTCGACGAGCGTGCCTATGCGTATGCCGACGAGCGCCTGTCGATCGGCGATTACGTGCTCACGGGCGGCGAGCTTCCCGCTATGGTCGTTGCCGATGCCGTCGTACGCCTGATTCCCGGCGCCCTGGGCGACGAGATGAGCAACGTCGACGAGTCGTTCTCGACCGCCGAGGACGGAGGCCTGCTCGAGTATGCGCAGTACACCCGCCCCGCTGAGTTCAATGGCCAGGGTGTGCCTCCGGTGCTCGTGAGCGGAGATCACGCTAAGGTCGATGCCTGGCGCCGCAAGAATGCCATCGAGCGCACTTGTCGTTGGCGTCCCGATCTGATCGAGACGGCGCGGCTTACGCCCCAGGAGCGCGCATACGCGCAGGAGATTCTGGACGCTTCGTATTCGCAGAGCGAGGAGTGAGAATGGTTCCATCGCAGCATTCCGCGTTGAGGGGCGCCTTTGAGTGGATCGCGGTCATCGCAATCGCGCTCGTGGCCACCTTCCTGATCCGCACCTTTGTGGTCGAGCCCTTTGTGGTGCCCACCGGCTCCATGGAGTCCACGATCGAGATTGGCGACCAGATCTTGGCGCAAAAGGTGAGCCTTGAGCTCGGCCAGCCCGTCAAGCAGGGCGATATCGTGGTGTTTCACAACCCCGATGGCACCTCCGAGCACGATGTTCTTGTCAAGCGCGTTATCGCCACGGCCGGCCAGACGGTCGATTTGCAGGACGGTCGCGTGGTCGTTGACGGCCAGGCGCTCGATGAGGACTATACGACCGGCATGAGCTGGCCGCTTTCGGTCCAAGCGCCTGGCGCCCAGGTGAGTTATCCCTACACCGTTCCCGACGGGTGCGTGTGGGTGATGGGCGACAACCGCGAAAACTCTGCCGACTCGCGCTACTTTGGTCCCGTCGATCGCTCTGATTTGATCGCTGTGGCGCTTGTGCGCTACTGGCCGCTCAACCGCATCGGCGCTATCGACTAAAAACCGCTATAGTACAGTACCTAACCGTGTAATCGTTTCGACGAGGGGATATTAGAGGCATGAACGCTTCATCGCTTTCCTTCCAAGACATCATCCTGCGCCTCCAGCAGTACTGGGGCGAGCAGGGCTGCGTCATTATGCAGCCCTATGACTCCGAGGTCGGTGCCGGTACCTTCCATACCGCGACCACGCTGCGCTCGCTCGGTCCCGCCGAGTGGCGCACCTGCTATGCGCAGCCCTGCCGCCGTCCCGCCGACGGCCGCTACGGCGAGAACCCTAACCGCATGCAGCACTACTATCAGTTCCAGGTGCTCATTAAGCCCTCTCCGGTTAATGCTCAGGAGCTTTACCTGGGGTCTCTTGCCGCCATTGGCCTGGACCCCAACGACCATGACGTCCGCTTTGTCGAGGATGACTGGGAGAGCCCGACCCTGGGCGCCTGGGGCCTTGGCTGGGAGGTTTGGCTCAACGGCATGGAGGTCACGCAGTTTACGTACTTCCAGCAGGTGGGCGGCATCGAGGTCGACCCCGTGCCCGTCGAGATCACCTATGGCCTGGAGCGTATCGCCATGTATGCCCAGGGCGTCAACTCCGTTTACGACCTGGTGTGGAGCTACCTGCCCGACGGTACGCCCATGACCTATGGCGACGTGTTCCTCGAGAACGAGCGCGAGTTCAGTGCTTATAACTTTGAGGTCGCCAACGTCGAGATGATGCGTCAGAAGTTTGACGACTACGAGGCCGAGTGCCATTCCTGCCTGGAGCGCAAGCTGCCGCTGCCAGCGTATGACTGTGTCATGAAGTGCAGCCACGCTTTCAACCTGCTCGATGCCCGCGGCGCCCTGTCCGCGGTCGAGCGTGCCAACTACATCCTGCGCGTCCGCGCCGTCGCCAAGGCGTGCTGCGAGGCCTATATGGCCGAGGTCGCCGGAGTCAACGAGAATGCCGACCAGGAAGGCGAGGTGGCGTAAGCCATGGCAGACGCTAAGGATTTCCTGTTTGAGATCGGTACGGAGGAAATGCCCTCCGCACCGCTGAACAATGCTGTCAAGCAGCTTGGCACCATGATCGCCAAGGGCCTCGACGAGGCCGGTCTGGCCCATGGCGAGGTCCGCGTGATCTCGAGTCCGCGTCGTCTGGCTGCGCTCGTGGCCAACGTCGCCACTGCGACCGATGAGGTTCACGAGGTCAAGCGTGGCCCTGCGGCCAACATCGCCTTCGACGCTGACGGTAACGCCACCAAGGCCGCCCAGGGCTTCGCCCGCAAGTGCGGTGTGGCTGCCGAGGATCTGGTCCGTCGCGAGGACACCGACGGCCGTGAGTACGTCTTTGCCGAGAAGAACATTCCTTCCGCTCCGGCTACTCCGATCCTGACGGCCCTGTGCGAGAAGGCCATCGCCGGCCTGCAGTGGCCCAACTACCGTAGTCAGCGCTGGGGCCACGAGCACGCCACCTTCGTGCGCCCGGTCCGCTGGATCTGCTGCCTTCTGGGCGAGGATGTTGTGCCCGTGTCGTTTGCCGACGTGACGAGCGGCAACACTACGCGCGGCCATCGCGTGCTTGGCCCCGGTGACCACGTTGTCGCTAGCCCCGCCGCCTACGAGCAGGTGCTCGAGGACGCCGGCGTGCTTTCTGCCGAGCGCCGTCGCGAGGCGATTCTAGCTGGTATCGCCGAGGTCGAGGCTGCCCGTCCCGGCTGCCATGTCGATACGCCCAAGAAGGTCTTTGAGGAGGTTATCAACCTCTGCGAGTGGCCGACGGTGCTCGTCGGTACTTTCGACGAGGAGTTCCTCAAGGTCCCGCACGAGATCATCTGCGAGTCCATGCTCACCAACCAGCGCTACTTCCCGATCTATGACGGCGAGGGCAAGCTGACGCGTGAGTTCGTGGTCGTCTCCAACAGCAAGCCCGAGAATGCCGAGCGCGTGATCGACGGTAACGAGCGCGTCGTGCGCGCCCGTCTGGACGACGCTAAGTTCTTCTACGAGGAGGACCTGAAGATCTCCCTCGACGAGTTCCGTGAGCGTCTGTCCAAGGTTGCCTTCCAGGAGAAGCTCGGCAGCGTGCTCGCCAAGTCCGAGCGTATTGAGCAGCTCGCGCTCGCTATTGCCCGCGAGGCTCATTTGGGCGCCCATCTTGCCGCCGACGCTGCTCGTGCCGCGCACCTGTGCAAGGCCGACCTGGTATCCAACGCCGTCGTCGAATTCACGAGTCAGCAGGGCGTGATGGGCGGTTACTACGCCACCGCGATGGGGGAGAACGACGAGGTCGCCCACGCCATTCGCGATCACTATCGTCCCCGTTTTGCCGGTGACGAGCTGCCCGAGGGCACCGCTGGCTGCATCGTGGCCTGCGCCGACAAGCTTGATACCATCGCCGGTATCTTTGCCATCGGCGAGCCCCCGACTGGCTCCTCCGATCCCTACGCGCTGCGTCGTGCCGCTATCGGTATCATCAACATCCTGCGCGACCGTCTGCCGATCGATCCCACGTCGCTCATCGACTTTGCGCTCGAGCTCTATAGCGAGCAGGGCATTGAGTTCGACGCCGCCGAGGTCGCCCAGCAGGTTCGTGACTTCTTCCATGGCCGCCTGGTGAGCATGGCCCGCGACGAAAAGATCCCGGCCGATACCGTTGCCGCCGTCTCCGCGGTGCACATTATCGCCCCGTCCGTCTTCTTCGCCCGCTGCGCCGCCCTCGACGAGGCCCGCAAGAACGACGCTGAGACGTTCGACAACCTGGCGACCGCCTATGCCCGCGCCGCGCATATCTCCAAGCCTGAGCTTGGTGCGGAGTATGACCGCAGCCTGATGGGCGAGGTCGAGCTCGCGCTCGCCGACGCCTCCGAGGCCGCTCAGACCGCTGTCGATGCCGCCCTTGCTGTCGAGGACTACCCGGCCGCATTTGCCGCCCTCGCCGCCCTGCGCGCGCCCATCGACCGTTTCTTCGATGAGGTCATGGTCATGGACAAGGACGAGCAGCTTCGCGATAATCGCCTTAAGCTGCTCAACCGCTTCGAGGCCGTTTTCTCCGGCATTGCCAACATCGGTGAGCTTGCCCGCAAAAAGTAAGCCAGCCTGCGCATAAGCGCAAAAGGAGCCCCGCATGGATTGCCCGGTCACCGCTCGTCCCACCGTTATCGTTATCTCCGACTCGCTCGGCGATACCGCTTGTGAGGTGGTGCTTGCGGCGTCCGGGCAATTTGATGAAGGGGCTTTTCGCGTTTTGCGCCTGCCCAAGGTGACCTCGGTGGAGCAGGTCAAGTCATTTGTGGGGCCGCGCGTCGATGCCGACCATCGCGATGTCGCCGTGTTCCATACCATTGTCGATCCGGCGCTTCGCGCCCGCGTGCTCGATTACCTGGGTATGCTGCATATCCGTTCGGTCGACCTGATCGGCCCGACGCTTGCCGTGCTGTCGTCGCTCATCGGTGTGCCGCCCAAGTGCGTTGCGGGCGTGATTCACAAGACCGATGACCGCTATTTCCATCGTATCGAGGCCATGGAGTATTTCGTTGAGCACGATGACGGTCGTGGTTGCGACGATCTGTCGGGTGCCGATATCGTGCTGCTGGGTGTGTCGCGTACATCCAAGACGCCGCTGTCGATGTATTTAGCCTATCAGGGCTACAAGGTCGCCAATGTCCCACTGGCGCATGGCATGGAGCCGCCCAAGTCGATTTACGAGGTTGACCCGATGCACCTGTTCGGCCTGATTTCGACCGTCGACGTTATTTCTGAGATTCGCGATAGCCGCTTGGGCGATGACTACGCCCGTGCCGTTGCCGGCTCCTATGCCGAGCCTGAGAGCGTGCGCAGCGAGCTTGAGGAAGCTCGTGCCCTCATGAAGCGCTTAGGCTGCTTTGTTGTACGTACCGACGGCAAAGCCATCGAGGAAAGCGCTGCCGAGATCATTGCTCACCTCGAAGAGATTCAAGAGGCAAGAGCCCGCCGTGCCGCCCGCCGCGCTCAACAAAAGTAGCTCACTTGGGACAAGGTTGTTTGGGTAGCTAATTTGGGACGGGGCTCTTTTAGCTAACCAAAGAGAATACTTGGAAATAATGCTGATAAATGGTAAAGCGATTTAGCAAATACATCGCATTCGACCTGCACTTTCCTTGTAGTGGTATCTTCATAAGGTAGCCACCTTTACCTACCGTTTACCGCCGGTTTTAGCACGTTTACCAAACCGCGTACCCTCTGCTCAAGCCTGTCCAAAACCCGCCGTATAGTTCCCTCACGGCCCGCATCCGGCGGGTCGATTCGTTACCACGGTCGTGCGCGTAAGCGCATGGAAGGGGAAGTATCGTGAGCGATTGCAAGAGGGTTTACCGTTTTGGAACCGACGCCCAGGGCACCTGTGTCACTGAGGGCGACAAGTCCATGAACTTCGTGCTTGGTGGCAAGGGCGCTAACCTTGCAGAGATGAGCCGTATCGGCCTGCCGGTTCCCGGTGGCTTTACCATTACCTGCCAGACTTGCGTCGATTACTCCGGTGCCGGCAATGTGTGGCCCGAAGGCGCACTCGATGAGATCGTTGCCGCTGGGGCGGACCTCGAGGCCCGTTGCGGCAAGAAACTCGGCGATGCCTCCGATCCGCTGCTCGTGTCGGTTCGCTCGGGCGCTCCGTTCTCCATGCCCGGCATGATGGACACGGTCCTCAACCTGGGCCTCAACGACGATTCCGTCCAGGGCCTTATCGCGCAGACGCAGAACCCGCGCTTTGCCTGGGATAGCTATCGTCGCTTTATCCAGATGTTCTCCAACGTTGTCATGGGCGTTGACGCCGACCTATTCGAGAATGCCCTGACCCAGGCCCGCCTGGTCGCTGGCGTCCGCGTCGACTCCGAGCTTTCGGCCGAGGATCTGCAGGAGCTCGTCGAGACCTTTAAGGGCATCTTCTCCGAGAACGTCGAGGCCGCCCTGTATCCCGAGCTCGAGGTCGCCGACGGCAAGCCCGCCTTCCCGCACGATCCTGAGCTTCAGCTGCGCCTTGCCATCCAGGCCGTCTTTGGCAGCTGGATGAACGAGCGCGCCTGCATCTACCGCAAACAGCACGGCATCTCTGACGAGCTCGGTACTGCCGTCAACGTCCAAGCCATGGCCTTTGGCAACAAGGGTGAGACCTCCGCGACCGGCGTCGCCTTTACGCGCAACCCGGCCGACGGCACTAAGGAGTTCTACGGCGACTTTCTGGTCAACGCCCAGGGCGAGGATGTCGTCGCCGGCATCCGCAACACCGAGCCCATTGCCGACCTCAAGACCACCCCGGGCCTCGAGTCCGCAGGTGAAAAGCTCGAGCGCGTGTTCCTGACGCTCGAGGATCATTACCGTGATATGTGCGATATCGAGTTCACCATCGAGCAGGGCAAGCTCTGGATGCTCCAGACCCGCGTGGGCAAGCGTACCGCAACCGCCGCTCTGCGCATCGCTATCGAAATGGTCGAGGAAGGACTGATCACCCGCGAGGAGGCCGTAAACCGCATCGATCCCGCGCAGCTCGACCAGCTCCTGCACCCGCAGTTTGACGCCTCCAAGAAGTACGAGGCCCTGGCCAGCGGTTTGAACGCCAGCCCCGGTGCCGCCGTGGGCGAGGTCGTGTTCTCGAGCGATGACGCCGTCGCGCGCGCCAACGAGGGTCACAAGGTCGTTTTGGTTCGCTGGGAGACCAACCCCGATGACCTGAAGGGCATGGTCGCCGCCGAGGGCATCCTGACCAGCCACGGTGGCAAGACGAGCCATGCCGCCGTTATCGCCCGCGGCATGGGTACGCCCTGCGTCTGCGGCGTCGAACGCTTCCATATCGACGCCGCCGAGAAGGTCGTGCGCATCGAGGGCAGTGACCGCGTGCTGCATGAGGGCGATGTCATCTCCATCGACGGCACCCAGGGCATCGTCGTCGACGGTCCCGTCGACCTGGTCTCCGCCGAGCTTACCGGCGACCTGGACACTATCCTGTCCTGGGCCGACGAGATTCGCCTGGACGAGACCTGTGGTCATGCCAACCATGTGCGCGTCAATGCCGACAATCCCGAGGACGCCGAGCTTGCCCTCGAGTTTGGCGCCGAGGCTATTGGCCTGTGCCGCACCGAGCATATGTTCCTGGGCGATCGCAAGAACATCATCCAGAGCTTTATCCTGTCTGACGATGAGGCCGTGAAGCAGCAGGCCCTGTCCGACCTGCTTAAGGTCCAGACCGAGGACTTCCTGGCGATGTTCAAGACCATGTCTGGTCGCGATGTGGTCGTCCGCCTGCTCGATCCGCCGCTTCATGAGTTCCTGGATAATCCTCGCGAGCTCGAGGTCGCCATCACCAAGAAGGAAGCCGCTGGCGCCAGCGAGGAAGAGCTTGCCGTCCTGCGCACCCGCCTGCGTCGTATCGACGGCATGGTCGAGTCCAACCCGATGCTCGGCCTACGCGGCGTGCGCCTGTCCGTCGTCTTTAGCGATCTGCCGCTCATGCAGGTCCGCGCCGTCGCCACGGCTGCCGCCCGCCTTATCAAGGAGGGCGTCGACCCGCGCCCCGAGATTATGGTCCCGCTCGTTTCCATCACGGGCGAGCATGTCCAGACCCGCGAGGTCATCGAGCGCGTGATCGCCGAGGTTTCCGCCGAAGAGGGCGTCGAGCTCAACATTCCCGTGGGCACGATGCTCGAGCTGCCGCGCGCCTGCATGGTCGCCGACGAGATCGCCCAGCACGCTGACTTCTTCTGCTTTGGCACCAACGACCTTACGCAGACGACCTTCGGCTTCTCCCGCGACGATGCCGAGGCCAAGTTCATCCCGCTGTACATGCACAAGAAGATCTTGAAGGACAACCCCTTCGAGACCATCGACACGGCGGTGCTCGAGCTCGTGCGCGTGGCCGTCGAAACGGGCCGCGCCACCAACCCCGGTATGCACTTTGGTGTGTGCGGCGAGCACGGCGGCGACCCCAAGTCCATCAAGAGCCTGTTTAACGTGGCCGATGTGGACTACGTGTCCTGCTCGCCCTACCGCGTGCCCCTCGCACGCCTGGCCGCCGCTCAGGCCAAGCTCGAGGCCAAGCGTTCCGCCTAACGTTTTGGGTTTAGACGCCTAGCGTAGCCCCCCTTCATGCCGCCCGTCTCATTCGTGAGGCGGGCGGTTATCATGTGCGGGTTTTGTCTTTTTGTCTGCGTAAAAAATTGTTCTTGCAGCGGAAACCCGCGCGTGTATACTCGAATACGTTTGTTCAACTACGTGCCGGCCAAGGTGGTACGGCACCTCTAGAAGAGTAAGGAATTGCACATGGATTACATCCGCGCAATCGAGCGTCAGCAGATCCGCGAGGACATTCCTCAGGTTCGCGTCGCCGACAACGTCAAGGTTCACTACCGCATTAAGGAAGGCGACCGCGAGCGCATCCAGGTCTTCCAGGGCGACGTCATCCGCATGGCCGGCGCCGGTGCCCGCGAGACCTTCACCGTCCGCAAGATGTCCTTCGGTGTCGGTGTTGAGCGTACCTTCCCGCTTCACAGCCCCAAGATCGCCAAGCTCGAGGTCGTTCGTCATGGTCGCGTCCGTCGCGCCAAGCTGTACTACCTCCGCGACAAGGTGGGCAAGGCTGCTCGCATCCCCGAGAAGCGCTAAGAAGATCGCAGCGTCTGTCCACTCGTTTGGACACAAGGGTCACCTTCGGGTGGCCCTTCTTTTTATCTGATTTGCATGCAAGGAGGGCCTGGTATGGCCAACATGACGAGCTCGGTTTCGGCATCGCAGGTTGCCGGTGAGTTGGCGAGCGCTACGTTTGAGGAGATTCCTGCCCTCGTGGAGCATTATCGCGAGGATCCGCGCCAGCAGGTGATCAAGGCTTGCGAGCGTGCCCTCAAACGCCATGCCAAAGAGCTTGCCGAGCGCGAGCGCGTCAACGGCATGTATCAGCTTATGCATGAGCTCGGCGGTGATGGTGTGGTCGTGGGCGTCGACGAGGTGGGCCGTGGCTCGGTAGCGGGTCCCTTGACCGTGTGTGCCGTGTGTCTTCCGATGGAGCCGCGCATCTGGGGCATCAACGATTCCAAAAAGCTCACGCCCGCGCGCCGCGAGCTGCTCTCGGTGAAGATAGCCGAGGTGGCGACTGCCATCGGCTTTTGCCATATCGCTCCTGCGGATATCGATGAGATGGGCATGGCCCGTGCTATCCGTACTGCCGTTGCGGGCGCCGTGGCCGATACGGGACTTGAACCCGACTGCGTCCTCATGGATGGCAACCCCTTGGGCGCCGTTCCTAACGAGCGCGATGTGGTGAAGGGTGATGCCAAAATCGCCTGCATCGCCGCGGCGTCCATCATGGCCAAGGTCACGCGTGACGAGATGATGGTCGAGTACGACGCCGAGTATCCCGAGTACCATCTGGCCGAGTCGAAGGGCTATGCAAGCCCCGAGCATATCGAGGCCATTCGCAAACATGGACTTTGTCCACTGCACCGCGTGAGCTTTTGCGGAAACTTTCTGCAGACTGAGCGCCTTTTCTAGGTCAATTGTGGAGACAGGGACCTCAGGGGTTTTATAAACCTGCTGGTAGCGGGCCGTATGCAACACCATTGCTGCGTACGGCCCGTTTTTTGACGGCATTTGGTCAGCTTTTGGTTTGCTTCCGGTACTTACCCGCATGAAAGGTGCCCTCATCATCGGGGCAATGCAGCGTGCGGGAAAGGAGACCCCATGAGTGCCGCAAGCAAAAAGAGCAAGACGCAGCAGCTCAAGGAGCGTTGGGAAAACGGCGAGCTCGACTGCGGGGCGATGACGCCCGAGTTTATCAAGGGGCTCAGTCCCCGCGAGCTGGGCATGCTGGGCGAGCTGATCACCATCGACTACTTTAACGAGCGCGGTTACACCTTGCTGGAGCAGGGTTATCGTTGCACCGAGGGCGAGGCCGATCTGGTGCTGCTCGATGAGCTCGACGATGTCGTGGTGATGGCCGAGGTCAAGACCAGACGCGTCGCACTGGATTGCAGCACGCGGGTCTTTCCCGAGGAGGCCGTGGACGCCCAAAAGCAACGCCGCTACCGCCGCATCGCAAGTTGCTATCTCATGGATCATTATCCGCTCAAGGCGATTCGCTTCGATGCCGTGGGTGTCACCATTCGCGGCGGGCATATCGCTGAGATCGAGCATCAGTACAACGCGTTCGATTGGCAGGTGTCGTGATGGCGTTCGAGACGTTTGCCGTTCACGCGGCCTGCATCCGTGGCGTCGAGGCGATTCACGTCACGGTCGAGGTCTCGCTTGCCGGCGGCGTTCCGGGCATTCAGATGCTCGGCATTCCGAGTATGGAGGTGATGGAGTCACGCGGTCGTATTCGCTGCGCGATGCGCTCCGCCGGGTTCGAAATCCCGCGCTCGGGCATTACGGTCAATCTGGCGCCTGGCGATATTCGCAAGACCGGTAGCGGCTTTGATCTGCCCATCGCCATCGCGGTTCTGGCGGCCGATGGGCAGATTCCCCGTGACAACCTCGATCGCTGCCTTATCGCCGGCGAGCTCGGCTTGGACGGTACGGTGCTTCCCGTCAAGGGCGAGGTGGCGTTTCAGCTATTGGCGCGTGATATGGGGCTGTCCTTTATCGCCGGCAGGTCCGATCAGCATGTGCCGCTTGCGGGCGTGGATTGCGGATTTATCGATCATTTGTCTCAGCTTGCCCATGGCATGGGCGAGGCGGCTCGGCACTATCTGGATTCCGAGGTCGTCGAGGCGACCTTTGAGCCTGAGCTCGACTATGCCGACGTGCTGGGGCAGGAGGTTGCCAAACGCGGCATGGCGCTTGCGGCGGCAGGAGAACTCGGCTTGCTCATGATTGGGTCCCCGGGATCGGGCAAGACGATGCTTGCGCGCCGTATGACCGGCATCCTGCCCGAGCTTTCCGTTGAGGATCAGCAGGAGGCGCTGTGCATCCATTCGGTCTTGGGCGAGAACATCGATGGCTTATTGGCAGGTCATCGGCCGTTTCGAAGCCCCCATCACAGTATTTCAACGGCGGGCCTCATTGGCGGAGGACGCCCGGTGCATCCGGGTGAGATCAGCCTGGCTCATGGCGGCGTGCTCTTTTTGGACGAGCTTGCCGAGTTTCCCACGGGTGTGCTGCAGACGCTGCGTCAGCCTATCGAACGCGGCTATGTGAGGATCGTGCGTGTCGACGGGGCCTTTACCTTCCCGTCGCGCTTTCAGCTGCTCGCTGCGAGCAATCCCTGCCCCTGCGGCTTTTTGGGCGATCGCGAGGTGCCATGCCGCTGCTCGGCATCGATGGTGGAGCGCTATCGGGCAAAGCTGCGCGGTCCTTTGGCCGACCGTATCGACATGATGATCGATGTGACCCGTCCCGACCCTCAGGTGATCATTGAGGGCGCGGAGGGTATGTCGTCGGCCGAGTTGCGTGACTACGTTGTGCGCGGTCGCGCCTTTCGTGCCTGGCGCGAGTCCCGTATGGACGATGCGGACACCGAGGCCGAGGAAGATGAGTCGCGGTCCATTGACGGCGTCGTCTCGACCTTTGGGCTTGATGAGGCCGCCGAGAAATGCGTGCTCGGCCTGTCGAAGCGCACGCATCTCACGGGCCGCGGCATCGTGCGCCTGGTACGCATCGCACGCACGATCGCCGATGTTGCCGAAAGCGAACGGGTGATGCAGGATCACGTGCTCGAGGCGGCGATGTACCAGGGAAGGAGGGACCAATAATGGGCGAGGAGACTTATCAGTTGCATCCCGGTGATGCGTTGTATCCCGAGACCGTCTTGGAGCTCCCGGATGTGCCCCGGACCCTCTATGTGCGTGGCGACCCCGCCGTGTTATCGACGCCTGCGCTCTCCATCATCGGTGCACGCAAGGCATCGCCGTATGGTCTCGCCGTGGCAGAACTTGCGGCCAAGGTGGCGGTTGAGGCGGGAGTGATGGTGGTCTCGGGCGGTGCGGTCGGCTGCGACCAGGCGTCGGGTTGGGCTGCGGTCAACGCCGGGGGCAAACACGTCGTGGTGCTGGGGACCGGCGCCGATGTTGTCTATCCGCGCTCGAGCGCCGGCCTCATCACGCGCACACTCGATACGGGCGGCGCGGTCGTTTCGATTTCGCCGTGGGGTATGGGACCGCGTAAGTTCGCCTTTCCGCGGCGCAATCGCGTTATCGCCGCCCTGTCGCAGGCGCTCTTTGTTTCCGAGGCGGGCATGCCCTCGGGTACGTTCTCCACGGCGGAGGCTGCTATGGACTTGGGACGAGAGCTCCTTGCCGTGCCGGGCTCCATCCTTTCGCCCGAGTCACGCGGGACCAACTACCTCATCGCTAACGGAGCCTGCTGCATCATCGACGAGGAATCTATCGAGATGGCTATCTCGCGCATCTACGGCACGCTGCGCTACTCGCGTCCCGATGCGCCCGGTATTGCCGATCTGGACCCCACGCAGCAGGCCGTGATGCACGCGCTTATCGCCTCGCCGCTCAAGGTCGACGACATTGCCGCGCTCGTCTCGCTTGATGCTGTCGGCGTGCTCAAGCTCTTGGGCTCGCTCGAGCTCGAGGGCCTCATCGAGCGCATGATGGATGGAAGGTATGCGCCCTCAAAGTTTGCGCTTCACGCCCAGACGCCCTTCGGTCACAATGGAAAGCGTGTCAATTAGAAAGGTGTTTGCAGATGCGGTTCGATCAGGTGACGGTTATCGGTGGCGGTTTGGCGGGTTCGGAATGTGCGATCCAGCTGGCAGATCGCGGGTTTGCCGTAAAGCTGTGCGAGATGCGTCCCCAGGTGAGCTCTCCGGCCCACCATACCGACCACTTGGCCGAGCTCGTCTGCTCAAATTCGTTTAAGTCAACCCGTCCGGATTCCGCTGCTGGCCTGCTAAAGGCCGAGCTCGAGCGCATGGGCTCGGTGCTGCTCGATTGCGCCCATCGTGCGGCCGTTCCCGCTGGCGGTGCCCTGGCGGTCGACCGCGTCACGTTTTCCGTGCTTGTCGAGGCCGAGGTTGCCGCCCGACCCAATATCGAGGTCGTGCACGGCGAGGTCACGCAGATTCCCGAGGGCCACGTGGTCATTGCCGCGGGCCCGCTGTGTTCACCGGCATTGAGCGAAGAGGTCATGAAGCTCGTCGGTGGCGACGCCCTGGCGTTCTTTGACGCTGCCGCGCCAATCGTCGATGCCTCCACGCTCGATATGGACGTGCTGTTCTCGCAGTCGCGCTACGAGGAGCAGGGGAGCGGCGACTATCTCAACGCTCCGTTCAGCAAGGAGGAGTACGAGGCCTTTATCGGGGCACTCACCACCGCCGACCGCGTGGTGCTCAAGGACTTTGAGGGCGGCGACCTGTTCCAGGCCTGTCAGCCTGCCGAGGAAGTCGCCCGCACCGGCAAGGATGCCATTCGCTTTGGCGCCATGAAGCCCGTCGGCCTCACCGACCCGCGAACCGGCCGTCGCCCTTGGGCAGCGATTCAGCTTCGAGCCGAGAACAAGGAGAAGACCGCCTATAACCTGGTGGGCTTCCAGACTAATTTGACCTTTGGCGAGCAGAAGCGTGTCTTCCATATGGTTCCCGGTTTGGAGAATGCCGAGTTCTTCCGTTATGGCGTCATGCACCGCAATACCTTTGTCGATGCGCCGCACGTTCTTGACGGCACCTTTGCCGTGCCTGGCACGGGCGTGCGCCTCGCCGGTCAGATCACCGGCACCGAGGGGTACATGGAGGCCGTGGCGACGGGTTTGCTCGCCGCGCTCAATACCTATGCCGAGGCCATTGAGGTTGCTCCCGTCGAACTGCCGCGCGTGGGCGCCCTGGGTGCGCTCGTGGGCTATGCGACCGATCCGGCAACCGTGGGCTACCAGCCCATGCATGTCAATTTTGGCCTGGTACCGCCGCTCGAGGACGGCAAGCGCCGCAGTAAGCGCGACCGCTACCAGGCTTATGCGGATCGCGCCCTCGAGGCCCTCGATGTCTACTTGGCTACGCGTTCCGACTTGTTTGGAGGCGACCGGTCATAGCCTTTGACCTGTACGATACCGTCGACTCGTTTATCGCCTACATCGCCCGTGTCGAGGGGCTCTCTCCCAATACGGTGATGGCCTATGGATCGCGGTTGGAGCGCTTTGCTGCCTGGTGCGAGCGTACGGGTGTCGATGCGCGTATGACCGACGTGCGTATCGTCCGCGCGTATTTGGCCGAGCTTTCGCGCGAGCAGGTGGCGCCTCGCACCCTTGCGGCACATTTGTCGGCTATTCGGTCGTTCTATCGTTGGATGGCTGCCGAGGGAATCGTGGAGGGTGATACGGTCTCGGCGATTTCCTCGCCCAAGCTGCCGCGCGACCTGCCTGGTGTGCTGACGACCCAGCAGGTCGAGGCACTGCTCCAAGCCCCCGACACCGCAACGCCCGCTGGATTGCGCGATGCGACGATGCTCGAGCTTCTTTATGCATCCGGCGCGCGCATCTCAGAGCTTGCGGCGCTCAATGTTGAATCCATCTCATGGTCCGAGCGCACGGTGCGGCTATGGGGCAAGGGGAGCAAGGAGCGTATCGTTCCTCTGTATCGTCGCGCACTCGAGGCGACGCGCACCTATGTCGAGGAGGGGAGACCGGCGCTGCTTGCGCAGGCAAAGCGTCGCGATGCCGTAAACGGTCCCCATCCGCTGTTGATATCTGTGCGCGGCAACCGCATGAGTGCCGCCATGCTCAGGCGACGGTTCCATATGTTGGCGACGCTCGCCGGCATTCCGGCCGACATCGCGCCGCATGCGATGCGTCATACGTTTGCGACCGATCTGCTTGAGGGCGGCGCGGACCTTCGTTCGGTTCAAGAGCTGCTGGGGCATGCGAGCCTATCCACGACGCAGATCTACACGCATCTCACGCCCGACCGGCTTAAGCGCGCCGTGGCCCAAGCCCATCCCCGGGGCGAGTAAGCTGGGCGGCTCGCGTTACGCTTAGGTGTGTGGTTTTGATTGCGGGTTGGCAGGAAGAGGCAATCCTGCTATCATTCATCGGGTTGCTTCACGGCAACAGGTTTTTATCACGCACGCGCGGCTACTTCATACCGTGGTGCCCGGGCTTTGGTAGCACATGTCCGGGTTGGTTTTGGAGGATGACCCCGCGCGGAGGCAAACCACAGGAGGTTTAACATGGCTACCAAGATTAATATCCGCACCCTGCTCGAGGCCGGCTGCCACTTCGGTCACCAGACCCGTCGCTGGAACCCCAAGATGAAGCCGTTCATCTTCGGTGAGCGCAACGGCATCTACATCCTCGACCTCAAGCAGACCATCCTCGACGCCGACCAGGCCTACACCTTCGTCAAGAACGTCGCCAAGGGTGGCAACGTGCTGTTCGTCGGCACTAAGAAGCAGGCTCAGGAGGCCGTTAAGAACGCCGCTGAGCGCGCCAACATGCCTTACATCAACCAGCGTTGGCTCGGCGGCATGCTGACCAACTTCGTCACCATCCGCTCCCGCATCAACCGCATGGAGGAGCTCGAGGCCATGGTCGAGGACGGCCGCATGGCAGTGCTCCCCAAGAAGGAGCAGGCTGTGCTCGGTAAGGAGCTCACCAAGCTTCAGACCAACCTCGGTGGCGCCCGCGACATGAAGGGTCTGCCCCAGGCTCTCTTCGTCATCGACACCAAGCGCGAGGAGAACGCCATCAAGGAGGCTCAGCGCCTGAACATCCCCGTCGTCGCCCTGATCGACACCAACTCCGATCCCGACGAGGTCGAGTACGGCATCCCCTGCAACGATGACGCTATCTCCGCTGTCACCCTTATGTGCGAGCTCATGGCTGACGCCTGCCTCGCTGGCTCCGGCAAGGAGCAGGTCTCCGAGGCCGAGATGGCCGCTGAGCCCAAGGCCGAGTAAATCAGTCTTAGTTCATTCTTTTTCATCTCTTTGAAAGGAACCACAATGGCCCAGATTACCGCCGCTATGGTCAAGCAGCTCCGCGAGATGACCGACTCCCCGATGATGGAGTGCAAGAAGGCTCTCGTCGAGGCTGACGGCGACATGGACGCCGCTGTCGACGTTCTGCGCAAGAACGGCCTCGCCAAGGCTGCCAAGAAGGCTGGCCGTGAGACCAACGAGGGCGCTGTCGCCGCGTTCGTCTCCGAGGACGGCAAGTCCGGCGCTCTGCTCGAGCTCTCCTGCGAGACCGACTTCGTCGGCTCCAACGCCAAGTTCACCGGCTTTGCTTCCAAGGTCGCTGAGGTTGTCGCTACCACCGAGCCCGCTGACGTCCACGCTCTGCTCGAGAAGCCGATGGGCGAGGAGACCGTTTCCTCCGAGCTCACCGAGATGATTCATATCATGGGCGAGAACATGAAGATTTCTCGTTTCGCCGCGCGCAAGGCTGAGAACGGCGCTCTCGCTTCTTACATCCACATGGGTGGTAAGATCGGCGTGCTCGTCGAGTTCGCTTTCGAGAAGGCCGAGACCGCTCAGGCTGAGTCCTTCAAGACCTTTGCTCATGACGTTGCCCTTCAGGTTGCCGCCGTCGCCCCGATCTGCGCTACCCGCGATCAGGTTCCGGCCGAGACCGTCGAGCACGAGAAGCAGATCTACATGGCTCAGGCTGCCGAGTCCGGCAAGCCCGAGGCTATCCAGGAGAAGATGGCTGTTGGCCGTCTGGAGAAGTTCTACAAGCAGTCCGTGCTCACCGAGCAGGAGTTCATCAAGGACAGCTCCCTCACCATCAAGAAGTACGCTGAGCAGGTCTCCAAGGAGCTCGGCGACACCATTACCGTCGTTGCCTTTGACCGTCTGGTCCGTGGCGAGTAAATAAGCTCTTGTAGCTGGTAATGAGCAGGCTGTGGGTTTTACTCACAGCCTGCTTTTTCATGGCTCCCCGTTGAGCCTTTGATATTATGTTGTGAGTCTAATTAAAGGAGGATCGCTTTGTCCGACATCCGATATAAACGCGTGCTTCTGAAGCTCTCCGGCGAAGCGCTGATGGGCGATGGCAACTACGGCATCGACCCCAAGGTTACCGATCATCTTGCCAAGCAGGTCAAGGAGCTGCTCGCCTTTGGTCATGAGGTCGGCGTCGTTGTCGGCGGCGGCAACATTTTCCGCGGCATGGCCGGTGCTGCCGGTGGTATGGAGCGCGCCCAGGCCGATTACATGGGCATGCTCGCTACCGTTATGAATGCGCTTGCCCTGCAGGATGCCTTCGAGCACAACGATGTTCCCTGCCGCGTGATGAGCGCTATCCAGATGAACGAGATCTGCGAGCCCTATATTCGCCGCCGTGCCATCAACCATCTGTCCAAGGGCAACGTCGTTATCTTCGCCGCCGGATCGGGTAATCCGTACTTTACGACTGACACCGCTGCGTCCCTTCGCGCCTGCGAGATCGGTGCCGAGATTCTGATTAAAGCCACCAAGGTTGATGGCATCTACGACAAGGATCCCGTCAAGTGCGCCGACGCCGTCCGATTTGACAAGATCACCTATCACGAGGTGCTCGTTCGCGGTCTGCAGGTTATGGATTCCACGGCTACGGCTCTTTGCCAGGACAACCGTATGCCCATTTTGGTCCTCAACATCGATGGCGAGGACACCGTCAAGCGCGCGCTCGCGGGTGAGCCCGTCGGCACGCTCGTCTATCAGGAGGATTAAGCATGGCAGAGAACATCACCGCCCACATGGACAAGTCACTCGAGTCCCTCAAGCACAACTTCTCCAAGGTCCGCACTGGCCGCGCTAACGCCAACATCCTTTCCGACATCACCGTCGACTACTACGGTGTTCCCACGCCCGTCACGCAGGTTGCCGCCGTTAAGACCCCCGAGGCCCACATGCTGCTTATCGAGCCGTGGGACAAGGCACTCATCAATGCCATCGTCAAGGCCATCGGTGCCTCCGACCTGGGCATTACCCCCAATTCCGATGGTACCGTCGTGCGTCTGCCGTTCCCGGCTCCCACCGAGGAGCGTCGTCGCGAGCTCGTTAAGGAGTGCCGCGAGTACGCCGAGCAGGCCAAGGTCTCCATCCGCAACATCCGCCGCGACTTTAACAACAAGCTCGAGCGCGACGAGGAGCTCACCGAGGACGATGTCCGTCGCGAGCAGGCCAAGGTCCAGAAGCATACCGATGAGTATGTTGCCAAGGTCGAGGAGCTTCTGAAGGAAAAAGAAGCCGAGGTCATGGAGATCTAAGGTGCAATACGACGAGCATAAACTGGTCGAGTACTTTGCCGACGCCCCTGCGGGCGTCGGTTTTTCCGACCTTGACCTCAATAACATTCCGCACCATATTTCGTGCATCATGGACGGCAACGGCCGTTGGGCCACAGCGCGCGGTCTTGCCCGCACCGAAGGCCACAAGGCCGGCATCGTCTCGCTGCGCGAGATCATTACCGCCTGCGTGCGTCTGGGCGTCGACGTGCTTTCGGCCTATGCGTTTTCGACCGAGAACTGGAATCGCCCGCAGCACGAAGTCAACGTTCTGATGCACCTGTTTGCCAAGACGTTTATCGATGAGCTGCCGCTGCTTAAGCGCGAGAATGTTCGCGTTGTCTTTTTGGGCGATATTACCGCGCTGCCCAAGAAGACCCGCGACGTCTTTGAGCGCGGCCTTGCCGAGTGCGCCGACCATACCGGTATGACGTTGGCGCTGGCCGTTAACTACGGTGCCCGTGCCGAGATCACCCGCGCTGTCCGTCAGATCGCGCTCGATGCGGCTGCCGGTAAGATCGATCCTGCCGCAATTGATGACGACATGGTGGCTTCTCACCTCTACACCGCCGGTCTTCCCGATCCGGAGCTCGTGATTCGCACTTCTGGCGAGTTGCGTCTTTCGAACTATCTGCTGTGGCAGGTTGCCTATTCCGAGTTCTATGTCACCGATACCTATTGGCCCGATTTTGATCGTTGGGGCCTTGTCGAGGCCATTTTGGCCTTCCAGGGTCGCGACCGTAGGTTTGGTGGACTGAGTAAGACCGAGGAGGCTTAATCGTGTCCGAACGTCCCAAGGCGCCTACTTCCGCGACGTCCGCGCGTAAGGCTGCCACTGCAGGAGCGCCTGCAGCGAAGAGCGGCTCCGGTTCGTGGCTGGCGGGCTTCATCACCCGTGCCGCCGCCGGTATCGTCTATGCTGTTGTCTTTATCCTGTGCCTGGTTTTGGGTATTGTTCCCACGGCCATCTTCGTGTCCGTCATGAGCGGTCTGTGCTGCTATGAGTTCTTCCGCATGACGAGGCTCGACGGCAAGGTTGCCAATGAGCGCCTTGGAATCGCTGCCGCCGTACTCTTTCCGCTCTCGGCACTGGGCGATTCGCTGCTGTTGAACGCCCTGCTGTTCGCTTTGATGCTTGCGGTTGGTATCTGGTATGTCTGGTCTCCGCGTACTCGCATCTCTGACGTTGCCGTGACGCTCATGGGCCCTATCTACACTGGCTTTATGCTGTCGGCTATCGTGCTGCTGCGCGATGCCGTGCCCGGTTTTGCCGGCGCCCTGCTTTCGGTGGGCGTTTGCGCGTCCCTTTGGGTCTCCGACTCGTTTGCCTACATCGTGGGCAGCCGCATCGGCAAGCATAAGATGGTCCCCAAGATCTCTCCCAAAAAGAGCTGGGAAGGCTTTGTCGGCGGCATTTTGGGCTCTGTCTTGATCTGGCTCATCCTGTGGGCGACGCACTTCTATAAGCTGAGCCTGCCCTATGCACTGCTGTGCGGCGTGGTCGTCTCCATCCTGGGCGTTATCGGCGACCTCATCGAGTCGCGTATCAAGCGCGGTGTGGGCGTCAAAGATTCCGGCAATCTTATCCCGGGCCACGGCGGCATGCTCGACCGTAGCGATTCGCTTATCTTTGGCTGCATTACCGCGCAGCTGCTGCTGATGATCGGAGGCGTGCTGTAATGGCGTATCAGACCACCTACGGTCCCGATGGGCGTCTTCGCGTTGCCATTCTGGGCTGTACGGGTTCTATCGGTACTCAGGCGCTCGACGTGTGCCGCCAGCATGCCGATCGTCTGCAGGTGACGGCGCTGTCCGTTAACTCCAGCACCCCCGAGCTCGTTGCCGCCGCCCGTGAGTTCTCGGTTTCGGCGGTTGCCGTGGCGGACGCCTCCCATGGCGCCGACGCGGTACTGCAGGAACTGCCCGAGGGCACGGAGCTCGGCGTTGGCGCGCAGGCCGTGTGCGAGCTCGCATGCCGCGATGATGTCGACTGCGTGGTCGTGGCCATCGTGGGCGCTGCCGGTCTCGAGGCGAGCCATGCTGCCCTGACCTCGAACAAGCGTCTTGCCCTGGCCAACAAGGAGTCACTCGTCGTCGGTGGCGATCTCCTGATGCCGTTGGCACAGCCGGGTCAGCTTATCCCGGTCGACTCCGAGCATTCTGCCATCTACCAGTGTTATCTGGGCGAGAATCCGCGCGAGGCTCACTGTATTTGGCTCACCTGCTCGGGCGGTCCGTTCTTTGGCCGCACGCGTGACGAGCTCGATCGCGTGACGCGCGCCGATGCCCTGGCGCATCCTACGTGGGCTATGGGGGCCAAGATCACGATTGACTCCGCCACCCTCATGAACAAAGGCCTGGAGCGTATCGAGGCCATGCATCTGTTTGGCTGCGATCTCGATTTCATTAACGTGGTCGTGCAGCGCCAGTCGAAGATTCACTCCATGGTCGAGTTTGCCGACGGCTCTGTGATGGCTCATCTCGGTGCCTCCGACATGCGCATTCCCATTCAGTTTGCCTTCTCGTATCCTGAGCGTTGGGATACGCCGGCTCCGCGTATCGATTTCCGCGAGTTGGGGCAGCTTACCTTTGACGCGGCCGATATGGATACCTTCCGCTGCCTTGCGCTGGCCGATCGTGCCGGCAAGACGGGCGGCACCATGCCGTGCGTGCTCAATGCCGCCAACGAGGTGGCCGTCGATGCCTTCCTGCATGATGGCTGCAGTTTTACCGATATCGACCGCATTGTGGAATCCTGCATGGATGCTCACGATGCGCAGACGGTCGATTCGTTTGAACAGCTTCGCGACATCGATGGCTGGGCGCGTGAAAAGGCCGCGCAGGTGCTCGCCGCAACCTGTTCTTAACCCATAAGGATTGCTTTTTCGTTTTATGGATACTGTTCTGAGCGTTTTCTCATCGGTCTTTTGGGGCCTGCTGATGCTTTCCGTCCTCGTGTTTTTGCACGAGGGCGGCCACTTTTTGGCGGCGCGTGCCTGTGGCGTCCGGGTGACTGAGTTCTTTTTGGGCCTGCCGTGTCGCTTTGATATCCACCACACGTCTCGCCGTATCGGCACCAAGTTTGGTGTGACCCCGCTGCTGCTGGGTGGGTATGCTGCCATTTGCGGTATGGACCCGACCGATGTTTCGTGTGCCGGCCGCGTGCTCGCGGCCATCTATCGCCACGGCCGGGTGACGGTGGCCGATCTTGCCGTCGAGCTCGAGCTGTCTGAGGAGGATGTGCTCGAGGCCTGTGCTTTGCTGTTGGGCTGGGGCTCCATCGCTCCCTGGTATGAAGAAGGGGAAAAGCCTTCGCCCAGTTACTATCCCACCAAATACCAGACCCTGCCTCGCGACGCGGCGGGTTATACCACCTTTGACGGCTGTCGGTTCGATCGCGAGCACGCGACTGCCGAGGGCGATGTATGGGAACTGCCGTGCGGCGAGGCCGAATTCCTTGCACGCGAGCGCTCGCATACCTATTTGGGCCAGGGCTTTGGTAAACGTGCCTTTATGCTGCTTGCGGGCATTATCGTCAATATCCTGACGGGCTTTTTGCTCCTTATGAGCATCTATTCCATCGCAGGCGTCACCATGCCGGAGGATACCAATGTGATCGGCCAGGTTGACGAAGGCTCGATTGCAGCCGCGGCGGGAATCGAGGGCGGCGACGCGATCCTTTCGGTCGACGGAGTATCGTGCTCTACTTGGATGGACGTTTACGATGCCATCGGCAAGGCTGCCGGTAAGGACGATATCGCCATTGAGTACGAGC
The DNA here is from genome assembly GCA_900551015.1 of uncultured Collinsella sp. Taxonomy (GTDB): domain Bacteria; phylum Actinomycetota; class Coriobacteriia; order Coriobacteriales; family Coriobacteriaceae; genus Collinsella. The sequence continues at coordinate 35,870 of URUI01000001.1, read as the reverse complement.
GTGACGGCAAGCAGCATTCGACCACGGTTGCGCTTAAAAAGGACGAGCGCCTAGGTGTGTATGCCTCTACGCAGGTGGTCCGCTTAGACCCTATCACGTCGGCTCGCCTGTCTTTCTCCTATGTCGTGCAGACAGCGGAGGGCGTGATGCGCCTGCTCCAGCCGCAGCATACGATGGAGATTCTCGATCAGTCCTCTTCAATCGTGGGCATTAGCGTTATGTCCTCACAGGCTGCTGCTGCCGGCCCTGCCACGTTCCTTTCGTTTGCCGCCCTCATTTCGTTCTCGCTTGGCTTTATGAACCTGCTGCCCATCCCGCCACTCGATGGCGGTAAGCTGGTCATCGAGATCATTCAAAAGGTTGCGGGCCGCGAGCTTCCGCTCAAGGTCCAGACGATTGTGAGCTATGTGGGCATCGCGCTCTTTGCGCTGCTGTTTGTCTATATGCTTCGTTCCGACATCCTTCGATTTATTCTATAGGGGAGTGTTTGGATTGTCTTTATCCCATCCTTTGCCTCGCGAGCTGACGCGCCCCGTGCGTGTGGGCGGCGTGCAGATCGGTGGCGGCGCGCCGGTGGTGGTTCAATCCATGACCTGCACCGATACTGCTGATGCCCAGGCAACGCTTGCGCAAGTGTGCGCGTTGGCGCAGGCTGGCTGCGATATCGTGCGCGTGAGCGTGCCCACCGAGGCCGCGCTTGAGGGTTTCCGCACCATCTGTGCCGAATCCCCGGTGCCGATTGTCGCCGATATCCACTTTAACCATAAGCTCGCCATTGGTGCCGTCGAGGCCGGTGCTGCCAAGCTGCGCATCAATCCCGGCAATATCGGCGATTGGGCCAAGGTCGATGCGGTGATCGATGCTGCGGGCGCCACGGGCTGTGCGATTCGTATCGGCGTCAATGCCGGTTCGCTTGAGCAGGATATCGCCGAGCGCGACGACCTCACGCAGCCCGAAAAGCTCGTGATGTCGAGTGAGCGTTTCGTCAAGCATTTTGAAGACCGCGGCTTTACGAACATTGTGCTTTCGGCCAAGGCCCATAGCGTGCAAACGACGCTCGATACCTATCGAGCCCTGTCGCGTGAGATTCCCCACGTTCCGCTTCACCTGGGCGTTACCGAGGCGGGTACCAAGCTGCAGGGCACCATCAAGAGCTCGGTGGGTCTTGGTATCCTGCTGTCTGAGGGTATCGGTGACACCATGCGCGTCTCGCTCACGGCCGATCCGGTTGAGGAGCCGCCGGTCGCCTGGGGAATTTTGCAGTCGCTGGGCCTGCGTCGCCGTGGCCCCGAGATTGTCTCGTGCCCCACGTGCGCCCGCTGTCAGGTTAACCTGATCGTAATCGCCGAGGAGGTAACCGAGCGGCTTAAGAACTATGCCGCGCCGCTTTCGATTGCCGTCATGGGATGTGCCGTTAATGGCCCCGGCGAGGCTTCTGATGCCGACTTGGGCGTTGCTTGTGGACGTGGTCAGGCCCTGCTCTTTTCGCATGGCCAGATCATTGGTAAAGTAGCTGAGGATCAAATTGTCGATGCGCTTATGGCCGAGGTCGACAAGCTTATTGAGGAGAAATAAATGACCCGAGCAATGTATATGTCTAAGCTCTATGCGCCGACGCTCAAAGAGGATCCGGCCGACGCCGAGCTTGCAAGCCATCGTCTGCTGCTTCGTGCCGGTATGATTCGCAAGGAGGCCGCCGGTCTGTATTCCTATCTGCCGCTCGCTTGGCGCTCGATTCGTAAGATCGAGAACATCGTGCGCGACGAGATGGACGCTGCCGGCGCCCAGGAGCTCATGATGCCCATTATGGTCGATGCCGAGCTGTGGCGTGAGTCTGGCCGTATCGATGCCTATGGCAAGGAGCTCGTGCGCTTTGACGACCGTCATGGTCGCGAGTTTGTGCTGGGCCCCACGCACGAGGAGACCGTCACGGCTCTGGTGCGCAATGAGCTGCGCTCCTATAAGCAGCTGCCCGTCAACCTGTATCACATTCAGGACAAGTTCCGCGATGAGTTCCGTCCCCGCTTTGGCCTGATGCGCGGCCGCGAGTTCATCATGAAGGACGCCTACAGCTTCTCTGCCACGCAGGAGAGTCTGCAGGAGGAGTACGACAAGATGAAGCAGGCCTACGCCAACATCTGCGAGCGCTGCTACATCAAGGCCCTGCCCGTTGTCGCCGACTCCGGCGAGATCGGCGGCGACACCTCCGTCGAGTACATGGCTCTGGCCAACGCCGGCGAGGCCTCGCTCGTCTACTGCGACGATTGCGGCTTCGCTGCCGATGACGAGGCTGCAAGTACCAAGGTCGTTGTGACCGAGGGCCCTGGTGACGGTACGCTCACCAAGGTCGAGACTCCGGGCATGGGCACCATCGAGGCCGTCGCCAAGTTCTTCGGCTTCCCCGAGAACGGCACGCGCAAGTCGCTGGCGTTGATCGACGCGGAGGGCAAGCCGGTCGTGGCTATTGTCCCGGGTGACCACGAGCTCAATGACTGCAAGGCCGAGCATGTCTTTGGCAAGGGCTATCGTATGATGACCGACGAAGAGCTCCAGGCGAACGGTCTTCACAAGGGCTTTATCGGACCGGTCAACCTGCCTGAGGGCATTCGTCTGGTGTGCGACGAGAGCCTGCGCGAGTCCAAGCAGTGGGCCTGCGGTGCCAACGAGGTCGATTATCACTTTACCGGTGCCTGCCCCGAGCGCGACTTTACCGTCAACGAGTGGGCCGACCTGGTTACCGTCGTTGCCGGCGATCCCTGCCCGCACTGCGGCAAGCCGCTCTCTGCTGCTCGCGGTATCGAGGTCTCCCAGGTTTTCCAGCTGGGCACCAAGTACTCCGAGGCCATGGGTGCCACCTTTATGGACGAGGACGGCAAGGAGAAGCCGCTTATCATGGGTTGCTACGGCGTGGGCGTGTCCCGCTCGCTTGCTGCCGTCGTGGAGCAGCACAACGACGAGCACGGTATCGTCTGGCCGGTCTCCGTTGCCCCGTACGAGGTTGCAGTGATTCCGCTCGACCCCAAGAAGGAGGAGTGCGCTACCGTCTGCGAGCAGATCGTTGATGGCCTGTGCGCTGAGGGTATCGAGGTCGTCGTCGACGACCGTGACGAGCGTCCCGGCTTTAAGTTTGCCGACAACGACCTTATGGGCTTCCCGTATCAGGTGGTGCTCGGCAAGCGTGGCCTTAAGAACGGCACCGTTGAGCTCAAGGACCGTGCCACGGGCGAGCGCGAGGACGTGGCGATTGACGAGGTGGTCGCCAAGGTTGCCGAGCTTGTGAAGGCGGCACGCCGTTAATCGGCGATTTCGCTTGCAGTTCGATATACGGGACGGCCCCGTATTTCTCCAGATCGGGGAGATGCGGGGCCGTCCTTTAATCTTGACGGCGTGCACAATCGCTAAAAGGAAACCCCACAGCCCATGTGAGCTGCGGGGTTTCCTTTGTGCCTCCGATGCGAAATAAATCGCTCAGATACTACTGATAATCGACGACGTCGATCCAGTTCTTAAGGAACTCATCGTTCACGTTGCGCTTACGAGCGAGCTCGGAAGCAGCGACGATGCTCGTCCACTGACGCACGACCTGCATGGGCATGTCGGCGCGGTCGCAGTAGAGCTCCAGGTAGGCCTCGGCCTGGTCCTTGCTGTTGAGGGCAAAGAGCAGGTAGGTGGTGGCAACGTCGGCAGCAGGGGAGCCCTGGGTGGCGTGAGCCCAGTCGCAGACGTACAGCTGGCCGTCGTCGCCAACGATGACGTTGGAGGGGTTGAAGTCGCCGTGGCAGACCTTGAACTCCTTGGTCATGCCGTCCAAGCGCTCCTGAAGGTTGTAGCGCGTGGTGGCATTGAGCTGATCCAGACTGTCGATCATACGGGCGAACTTGTCGCGCTGACGGTTGAGCAGCGGGGAGGTGTAGCCATGGATCTCGATCTGGAGGTCGACGAACATCTCGAGGTACTCACCGAAGCGCTGGGGCTCGGCAGTCATCTTCTCGGCAAGGGTGGTACCCGGGACCTTCTCGGTCACGAGCGCCCAGCCGTTGGCGTTCTCGAGCTGAGAAACCTCGAGCGCCTTGGGGCTGCGGATGCCGCACTCATTGATGCGGGCAAGATTCAAAGCCTCGTTGAACACGTCGGAGACGGGCTTGGTCTCGTTAAAGACCTTGACGATCTTATCGCCCAGGTCGTAAACGACCTTGTTGCCACGGCGGACGAGCTCGGTCTTGGAATCGGGTAGCAGCATGGTTGCATCCTTTCAACGATGCGATAGAAGCTACGGCGGGGGTGTGTGAAACACCCGGGCACCCCCACCGTTAAAACCGTGCTAGAACTAGCAGACGGCGTAATCCTGGGGCTCGCGGCCGTAGTAGGCGTCCAGGTAGAGCTCCTTGATCTCGCTCATGAGCGGATAGCGCGGGTTAGCGCCGGTGCACTGGTCGTTGAATGCCTGCTCGGTCATCTCATCGAGGGTGTCGAGGAAGTACTGCTCGTCGACACCGTAGTCGGCGATGGTCTTCTTGACACCGATGAAGTCCTTGAGCTCCTCGAGCTTCGTGATGAAGTTCTCGAAGACCTCCTTGTCGTCCTTGCCCTCGATGCCGCAGTACTTGGCCATCTCGGCGTAGTTGTGCAGCGCGTTGGGGTAAGGATACTGGGAGAACGTGCCCATCTTGACGGGAGCCTCGGCGGCGTTGTAGCGCATGACGCGAGTCAGGATGACGGCGTTGGCGAGGCCGTGGGGCAGGTGATGGAAGGCGCCGAGCTTGTGAGCCATGGAGTGGTTGAGGCCCAGGAAGGCGTTGGCGAAGGCCATACCGGCCATGCAGGAGGCGTTGTGCATCTCCTCGCGGGCGTGCGGGTCCTTGGCGCCGTTCTCGAAGCTGGAGGGCAGGTTCTCGAAGACGAGCTTGGCAGCGCGCTCGGAGAGGCCCTTGGTGTAGTCGGAAGCCATGATGGAGACGTAGGACTCAATGGCGTGGGTCATGACGTCGATGCCGGAGGCAGCGGTCAGGCCGCGCGGGGCGGTCATGCAGTTGTCGGCGTCGACGATAGCCATGTTGGGGAGCAGCGCGTAGTCGGCGAGCGGCCACTTGATGCCGGTCTCCTTGTCGGTGATGATGGCGAACGGCGTGCACTCGGAGCCGGTACCCGAAGAGGTCGGGACGGCGACGAAGTAGGCCTTCTTGCCCATCTCGGGGAAGGTGAAGATACGCTTGCGGATGTCCATGAAGTCCATGGCCATGTCCTCAAACTTGCACTCGGGGTGCTCGTACATCATCCACATGATCTTGCCGGCGTCCATAGCGGAGCCACCGCCGACGGCGATGATCACGTCAGGCTCAAAGAGGGCCATCTGCTTGGCGCCGCGACGTGCGCACTGCAGCGACGGATCGGGCTCGACGTCGTAGAAGCAATCGTGGGCGATGCCCATCTCGTCGAGCTTGGCCTCGATGGCGCGGGTGTTGCCGTTCTTGAAGAGGAACTGGTCGGTGACGATGAAGGCGCGCTTCTTGCCCATGACGGTACCGAGCTCGTCGAGGGCGACGGGCGTGGAACCCTTCTTGAAGTAGACCTTCTCGGGAGCGCGGAACCACAGCATGTTCTCACGGCGCTCGGCCACAGTCTTAACGTTGATCAAGTGCTTCACCCCAACGTTCTCGGAGACGGAGTTGCCGCCCCAGGAGCCGCAGCCCAGGGTCAGAGACGGCTTCATGCCAAAGTTGTACAGGTCACCGATGCCGCCGTGCGAGGACGGGGTGTTGATGACGATACGGCAGGCTTTCATGACGTGCTCGAACAGGCTGATCTTCTCGGCCTGGGCGGGGTGCACATACAGAGAGGCGGTGTGGCCCGGGCCACCGGCGAGCACCAGGTGCTCGGCCTTGTCGACGGCCTCCTGGAAGTCCTTGGCGTGGTACATGGCCAGGACCGGGGAGAGCTTCTCGTGGGAGAACTCCTCCTTGGCGGGGTCGGTGGAGGTGACCTCGGCGATCAGGATCTTGGTCTTGGCGGGAACCTCGATGCCGGCGAGCTCGGCGATCTTGGCGGCAGCCATGCCGGGGATGCGGTGATCGAGGGCGCCGTTCTTGAACATGGCGGCACGCAGGGCCTCCATCTCGGCACCCTGCTTGACGAAGTAGCAGCCACGCTTCTGGAACTCGGCCTTGACCTGGTCATAGATGGTGTCGATGACGGTCACGGACTGCTCGGAAGCGCAGATCATGCCGTTGTCGAAGGTCTTTGAGTGGATGATGGAGTTGACGGCGAGCAGCACGTCGGCGGTGTCGTCGATGACGACCGGGGTGTTACCGGCGCCGACGCCCAGGGCGGGCTTGCCCGAGGAGTAGGCGGCCTTGACCATGCCCGGGCCACCGGTGGCGAGGATGATGTCGACGTCGCGCATGACCATGTTGGTCAGCTCGATGGAGGGGACATCGACCCAGCCGATGATGCCCTCGGGGGCGCCGGCCTTGACGGCGGCGTCAAGCACGAGCTTGGCGGCGGCGATGGTGCACTTGGCGGCTGCCGGGTGCGGGGAGATGATGATGCCGTTGCGGGTCTTCAGGCTGATCAGCGTCTTGAAGATCGCAGTGGAGGTGGGGTTGGTCGTCGGGATGACGGCGCCCACGATGCCGATGGGCTCGGCGATCTTGGTGATGCCGTAGGCCTCGTCGCGCTCCAGGACACCACAGGTCTTGGTGTTCTTGTAAGCGTTGTAGATGTACTCTGCGGCGTAGTGGTTCTTGATGACCTTGTCCTCAAGAACGCCGCGGCCGGTCTCCTCGATGGCCATCTTCGCCAACGGGATACGAGCCTTGTTGGCGGCCATGGCGGCCTCATAGAAGATCTTGTCGACCTGCTCCTGCGTGTACGTAGCAAAAAGCGCCTGGGCCTCTCGCATCTGAGCGAGCTTAGCCTCAAGCGCCTCTACGTTGTCCACAATTGCGGGAGTAGTGTTTTCCGGTGACTTTTTCACCATTTGTGTCTCCTTGCGATCGGAGATTTACCCTACGTCTTGCATGATAGCAAGAAATTATTCGGCGAACGGTAAGATTCCCGTAAAAGGCACACTAAAACGCTTTAACAAACTGAAGCGTTTTAACTAAAACTATCTGCCAGTGCATCGTCCCGCTCATTGGGGACAGACTTACATGAGTGGTTTCACTCATTGGGGACAGACATCGATTTGCCATTTTGCCGTTCTGGGCCTGTTTTTGCCGCTCATTGGATATAAATAGGTCACAGGCTCAGCATTTCGCGTTGCTTCTCTCCTTTTAGGTGTTGCCTGTACAGCTTTGAAAGGAGAGATTATGCCCCGATGCGCCCGCGCCGTTTCGATTACCGGCTATTACCACGTCTTTGACCGCGGCAACTCCAAACAGATTATTTTTGAAGATGATTCCGACCGCTATCGTTTCCTATCGGATATCTCGGACAGGTTTGCGCGCCTTGAAGTGGCGGTGTTGGCTTGGTGCCTTATGGACAACCACTTTCATTTGATGGTTGATGATCCATTTGACAACCTTTCAAAGGCAATGCAGTGCGCGCTGACGGCCTATGCCAAGTATTTCAATGGGAAAACCGGAAGAACGGGCCACCTGTTTGATAATCGCTATTCGCGGGTCGCGGTCGAGTCGGACACGCAGGCGGTGCAGTTGCTCGATTATATCCATCTCAATCCCGTGAAAGGTGCGCTCGACTCGCTTGATGCCTACCGCTGGTCAAGCTACAAGGCATACCAGCTGGGATACGATCCCTTTGATATCTGCGATGCGGCCCCCATGCTCGATATTGTCGGGGGTTCCCGTCGCTATTGCGAGCATCTTAAGGAAGTTGCCGAGCGGATCTGGTCAGTTGAGATTCTTCCGCGTCGACGGATTCCCGACGAGGATGCCCTTACCGTCGCACACGAGGCCCTGCCGAGCATTGATCCTGCGCTGCTCAAGGCCCTGCCACGCCCCGAACGCGATGCCTGTCTGCTAAGGCTCAGGCGGGCCCATCTTACGGTCAAGCAAATTGCCCGTATCACCGGTATCGGCGCTACAAGCGTAACCAAGGCCACCACAGGCTGGAACGAGGCGGCCTGAGGTATGGATTGGGGCCGATCGATGCACTGTGAGCTTAGGAAAGCATTCATCTAAGTCTGTCCCCAATGCGTGAAAACACTCATGTAAGTCTGTCCCCAATGAGTGCAAAAAGGCGCCCTCCGTGGGGGAGGACGCCTTTGGTAAGTTCTATATGAACGCGAGGTCTTTGACCCGGAGAGTCCGAGGTACTTGTTGGTAAGACCTTATTTAGGAGCGCGCAACCTTGCCAGACTTAAGGCAGGTGGAGCAAACGTTCATCTTGCGACGGTGACCATCGACGACGACGTAGACGCGCTGGATGTTGGGGCGGAACTTACGGTTGGTGACGCGGTGAGAGTGGCTGATGGAGCGACCGGCAACGGGGTGCTTACCGCAAACTTCGCAAACTTTGGACATAACTGACCCTCCTTGGGCGACAAACGAACATGTCGCGTTAGCAAACAAGCCTGAACTATAGCACAGAAGTCGCTCCCTGTGCGCAATCTACACAGAGATATTCCTCTTTTGGCGATAGTGCCCACGCTACGGCCCTGGACGTAGATCCGATTTGCGTGCAGCAGAGGGGATTATGCCAGCTCGTGCGTGTGTTTTCAAGCTCGTCCCACAAATATATATAGGTTTATGGAGCGCCTGCGCACGTTTACGGATTGCTCTGTATTTATGCTCGCAATTAAGCTCGAGGTTGGCTACACTATCCCTTGACCATTAAAGGGGTACGAGATACCCACATGGAATTACATAGCTGCCAAAGAGCAGCCTTTCCTGTGGGTGTCTGGTCCGCTTAAGCGGTTGGGCATCTATTTTTTTGACTGTGTCAGCAGTCAAGACATGTGAGGAAGGAGATCGATGGGCACGACTTCCCCCAAGGCGGTCATCATGGACGAGACCGCCGTCAATCGAGCGATGACCCGCATTGCGCACGAGATTCTCGAGCGCAACGAGGGCTGTGAAGACCTCGCTCTGGTCGGCATCGTCACGCGCGGCGACCTTCTGGCAAAGAAGCTCGCCGAGGAGATCAAGGAGATCGAGGGCGTCGACGTTCCGCTCGGTAGCCTCGACATCAGCTTCTACCGCGATGACTACGCTACCAATTTTGCTCCCGCGATCCACGCTACCAACATTCCCTTCAGCGTCGACGGCAAGCGCGTCGTGCTGGTGGACGACATCCTGTATACGGGCCGTACTATCCGCGCCGCTCTGGATGCTGTCATGGACCTGGGCCGTCCGAGCCGCATCGAGCTGGCAGTTCTCGTTGACCGCGGTCACCGTGAGCTCCCCATCTCGCCGGACTTTGTCGGCAAGAACGTTCCCTCGTCGCATGAGGAGAACGTGCACCTATATATGAAGGAAGTAGACGGCCGCACCGCTGTCGAGATTAACGACGTCGCGCCGGGTTCCCATGTGGGCTCCGCGCCGCTGGGAGGTGAGTAGTACCGTGGCGTTCAACCATAAGCACCTGATCGACATTACCGAGTACTCCGAAGAGGACATCAAGCTCATCCTCGAGACCGCCAAGGCGTTCTCCGAGGTCAACGAGCGTGCGATCAAGAAGGTCCCCACGCTCAAGGGCAAGACCATCGTCAACATGTTCAACGAGCCCTCGACGCGCACCCGCAGCTCCTTCGAGCTCGCCGAGAAGCGCCTTTCGGCCGACAGCCTCAACTTTGGCGGCTCCTCGACCTCCACGGTCAAGGGCGAGAGCCTCGTCGACACCGTCGAGACCCTCAACGCCTACAAGATTGATTGCATCGTCGTTCGCGATAAGCACGCCGGTGCTCCCTACATCGTCACGCAGAACTCGCCCGCGAGCGTTATCTGCGCCGGCGACGGCAAGCACAACCATCCTACGCAGGCCCTGCTCGACCTGTACACCATCTGGGAGCACAAGGGTGACTTCCACGGTCTGAAGGTCGCTGTCGTCGGCGATATCGCGCACTCCCGTGTCTGCGGCTCGCTGATCCCCGCCCTTAAGATCATGGGCTGCGAGACCTACGCTGTCGCCCCCGGCACGCTGCTGCCGCCGGCGCCCGAGGTTCTGGGTTGCGACCACGTGACGAGCGACCTCGATTCCGTCCTGCCCGAGCTGGACGTCGTCTACATGCTGCGCGTGCAGCAGGAGCGCCTTGAGGGCGCTCCGTTCCCCACGATTCGCGAGTATCACAAGCTCTTCGGCCTGACCAAGGACCGCGAGAAGCTCATGAAGCCCGATACGATCATCTGCCACCCGGGCCCCATCAACCGCGGCGTCGAGTTCGACTCCTATATGGCCGACCACCCGCAACGCTCCGTCATCCTGGAGCAGGTCTACGCCGGTATCTGCGTGCGTATGGCTATCCTGTATCTGCTGCTTGGAGGTGCCGATAATGGCCTTGCTTCTTAAGAATGCCCACGTCGTCGACCCGTCTGTCGAGCTTGACGGTGTCGTTGACGTCCTGATTGACGGCGACAAGATCGCCGAGGTCGGCGAGAATCTCGCCGTCGAGGGAGCCGAGGTCCGCGACCTTTCCGGCAAGTACCTCGTCCCCGGCCTGGTGGATATGCACGTTCACCTTCGCGAGCCCGGCTACGAGGTCAAAGAGGACATCGAGAGCGGCACTCGCGCAGCTGCCAAGGGCGGCTTTACCGGTGTGTGCTCCATGCCCAACACCGATCCCGTCACCGATAACGGCACCGTCGTGGAGTTCGTCAAGTCCCGTGCTGCCGAGGTCGGTCACTGCCGCGTCTATCCGTCGGGCGCCATGACCCGCGGTCTTAAGGGCGAGGCCATGTCCGAGATGGGCGATATGGTCGCCCATGGCGCCGTCGCCTTCACCGACGACGGTCGCGGCGTGCAGGGCGCGGGCATGCTCCGTCGCTGCATGGACTACGGCAAGATGTTCGGCAAGGTCTTTATGAGCCACTGCCAGGACGAGGACCTGGTCGGCCACGGCCAGATCAACGAGGGCAAGGTCTCGACCCGTCTGGCTCTCGAGGGCTGGCCGGCTGCCGGCGAGGAGCTCCAGATCGCCCGCGACATCGAGATCGCCAAGCTGACTGGTGCCAAGCTGCACATCCAGCACATCTCCACCGCCCATGGCCTGGAGATCGTGCGTGCCGGTAAGGCCGCTGGCGTTCAGGTTACCTGCGAGGCCACCCCGCACCACATGTTCCTGACCGAGAACGACCTGGACGAGACCTACAACACCTCTCTCAAGGTCAATCCGCCGCTGCGTACCGATGAGGACGCTGAGGCAATCCGTCAGGGTGTCATCGACGGTACCGTCGACGCTATCGTTACCGACCACGCTCCCCACACCCCGTGGGAGAAGGCCCGCGAGTTCGAGCTCGCGCCCTTTGGAATGATTGGCCTCGAGACTTCGCTGTCGCTCGTGCTCACTGAGCTGGTCAACACGGGCAAGATGAGCGTGAGCCGCATGGTCGAGCTCATGGCCATCAAGCCGCGTGAGATTCTGGGCCTCGATCAGGTTCAGGTCAAGGCGGGCTCTGTCGCCGACCTGACCGTGTTCGACCCCTCCGCAACCTGGACGGTTGGCGAGGACGGTTACGAGTCGCGCGCCGAGAACTCCGGTTTTGCCGGCCGCACGCTCACCGGTCGTGCCACCGATGTATTTGTCGGTGGCAAGCAGACGCTCGCCGACGGCTGCATCTGCTAGCATAGCCTTATCGCTTTTGTGCGCGGCGCCCTTGCGGTGCCGCGCTTTCTGTTCGTTTAGACCATGCAACCGCATGGGGGATTGGAGCGTCTATGCCCACACCTTCCACTGCACGCATGCACGACTTCGAGGTCGTCTCGAACCAGGAGATCGCCGACGGCATCTTCTCGCTCGTAATCTCGGCCCCCAAGCTTGCAAGTGCGCTCAAGCCCGGTCAGTTTGTGAACATTGCCGTGCCCGGCGATGCCTCCTCGCTGCTTCGCGTGCCCCTGAGCTTCTATCGCGCCGACGCCGAGGCCGGCACCGTCGAGCTGTGGTACGCCGTCGTGGGCGACGATACCCGCCGTTTGTCCCAGATGGGCCCTGGCTCCACCTCTAACCTGTTGGGCCCCGGTGGCCGTGGCTGGATGGTACCCGAGGGCACCAGGAAGGCACTGCTCGTCGCCGGTGGCATCGGCGTTCCGCCTGTGCTGTGTCTTGCCGGCATGCTTGCCGAGCAGGGTGTTGATGTGGACGTGTGCCTGGGCTTTGGCACCGCTTCCAAAGTCGTGGGTGTCGATGAGTTCCGTGCGCTGGGCGCCACGGTTAACGTGTGCACCGACGACGGTTCGCTCGGCACGCACGGTTTTTGCACCGATCCGGCAGCCGAGCTGCTTGGAGAGGGCGGCTACGACTACGTCGCCAGCTGCGGCCCCGCCGTCATGATGAAGAAGGTCGCCGCCGCTGCCGCCGAGGCCGGTGTGTACTGCGAGGTGTCGCTCGAGCGCATGATGAGCTGTGGCTTTGGCGCCTGCAACACCTGTAATGTCGAGACGGTCGACGGTATGAAGGGTGCTTGTATGTGCGGTCCCGTGTTCGATGCTTCTAAGGTGGTGGTCTTCTAGTGGGTACCGTGAACATGGCCGTCGATTTCGGCGGCGTCAAGATGCAGAACCCCATTAACACCGCAGCCGGTACCTTTGGCTACGGTTGGCAGTTCCAGAACTTCTTTGATGTTTCCCAGCTGGGCGCCATCACCACCAAGGGTTGCGCTGCCGAGCCCTGGCCCGGCAATCCCGCGCCCCGCATGGCCGAAATTCCCGGCGGTATGATCAACTCCGTGGGTCTTCAGAACCCCGGCGTGGCCGCCTTTGCCCGCGAGTCCGGTCCGTGGCTCGAACAGCTGTCCAAGGACGGCTGCCAGGTCATCTGTCAGGTTGCCGGTCACTCCGTTGGCGAGTTTGTCCGCGCACTCGAGATGTATGTCGAGCTATGCCCCTGGGCTGCCGGCTACGAGATCAACGTGAGCTGCCCCAACATCGCCGCCGGCGGTGCCGCCATGGGCTCCACGCCCGAGGGCGCCTCTTCCGTTATGGCTGCCTGCCGCAAGGTGACTGATAAGCCGCTGTTCGTGAAGATGGCGCCGGTCAACGTCGCCGAGATCGCCAAGGCCCTCGAGGCTGCCGGCGCCGACGGCCTTTCGGTCATCAACTCCATCCAGGGCATGGCCATCGACGTCCATACCCGCAAGTCCCGCGTGGCCAAGCCCAAGGGCGGCCTTTCGGGCCCGCTGTGCCACCACATCGCCGTGCGCATGGTCTGGGAGGTTGCCCAGGCCGTCGATATCCCCATCAACGGTGTCGGCGGTGTCATGACTGGCGAGGATGCGGCTGAGTTTATCCTGGCCGGCGCCACCTGCGTGTCGGTCGGCATGGCCAACTTCGTCGATCCGTGTGCTTCGCTTAAGATCGCGCATGAGCTCGAGGCCTGGGCCGAGTCCCAGGGCGTAAAGGACATCAACGAGCTGGTGGGTGCTTTCGAATGCTAGAGAATGATGCCCGCGACCGTGTTATCGTCGCCCTCGACTGCGACCGTGAGCGCGCGCTCGATCTCGCCCACGAGCTTTCGGGCCATGCCGCCTGGCTCAAGGTCGGCATGACGCTCTATTACGCTGAGGGTCCCCAGATCGTCAAGACCTTTAAGGACCTTGGCTTTAAGGTCTTCCTCGACCTTAAGTTCCATGACATTCCGCATCAGGTGCGCGGCGCTGCCCGCTCGGCCTCGCTTGCCGGTGCCGACCTGCTTTCGGTCCACGGCCTGGGCTCGGGTGCTATGCTCGCTGCCTGCCGCGAGGGTGCCGAGGAGGCGCGTGAGGACCGCGCCAAGCTCGTCGCCATCACCGTGCTCACGAGCATGAATCAGGATGCCTTGAGCGAGATCGGCGTCGAGTCTCCCGTGGCCGAGGAGGCCGCCCGCTTGGCAAAGCTTGCTCAGGCCAACGGCATCGATGGCATCGTGTGCTCACCGATGGAGGCTCACGACATGCGTGAGCTGCTGGGTCCTGATGCCCTGATCGTGACTCCGGGTGTGCGTCCGGTGGGTGCCGCCCTTGGTGACCAGTCCCGCGTGGCGACGCCTTCCCAGGCTATCGAGCGTGGCGCAAGCCACATTGTGGTGGGCCGTCCCATCACCGGTGCCGACGATCCGGTTGCCGCCTTTGACGCTATCGTCGCCGAGCTGGTCGAAAACGTCGCGTAAAAGATTCCCCTAAGTCACCACTTTTGGGTCTCATTAGCACAAAATAGCCCCTGTGCCTGCGTAAACTTTCCCATCCTTTGTGTGGAATCGCAGGTCAGGGGCTTAACTTTGGGCGCAGTATATTGCACTTTTTGCGGGTATCGTCTAACCTATGGAGCCGCGATTAGGCATTTTGTACGTTCTACGTGCTAAAATGCCAATTATTGAATCAGATATAACCCAACTATTTGGAGGTACGAATGGCACTCCCTCAGCTTACCGACGAGCAGCGCAAGCAGGCTCTTGAGAAGGCTGCTGCCGCACGTCACGCCCGCGCTGAGCTTCGCGAGCAGATCAAGAAGGGCGAGAAGTCCCTCGAGTCCGTGCTCAACTCCGATGACCCCATCGCTTCCCGCATGAAGGTTTCCACCCTCATCGAGTCTCTCCCCGGTTATGGCAAGGCCAAGGCCGCCAAGATCATGGAGGAGCTCGGTATCTCCGCTACTCGTCGCGTCCAGGGCCTCGGCGTCCGTCAGCGCGAGCAGCTCCTCGAGCAGCTGACCAAATAAGTGAGCGCTCAGGATTCCAAGCTCTTTGTGATTTCTGGACCGTCAGGCGCAGGCAAGGGTACGCTCGTCACTCGTGTGCGCGAGCGCCGCTCGAACCTGGGTCTGACGGTTTCGGCTACCACGCGAGCACCACGCAAAGGTGAGGTCGACGGCGTCAACTACTTTTTTCTGACGCGCGAGGAGTTCGACCGCCGCGTGGCAAACGGTGAGTTTGTTGAGTGGGCCGAGGTCCACGGTAACTGCTACGGCACGTTGGTGAGCGAGGTCACATCCAAGCTCGCCTCGGGCGCGTCTCTGATTTTGGAGATCGATGTCCAGGGCGCCCTGCAGGTGAAGGAGCGTTTCCCCGAGGCCGTGCTGATCTTTATCAAGCCGCCTTCGCTTGAGGTGCTCCGCGAGCGTCTAGTCGGTCGCGGTACCGAGACGCCCGAGACGATTGAGCTGCGTATGGCAAACGCCGCCGATGAGCTTGCCCTTGCCGACCGCTACGACGACGTCGTGGTGAATGACGATCTCGACCGCGCGACCGATGAGCTCGTTCGCGTTCTCGATATGCATGAAAGGATCTGAGGTCCGTGTCCGTTGTAAAGCCTTGCATTGACGATCTTCTGGAGAAGACCGATCACAACCGCTTCCTGCTCGCTTCGCTTGCCTCCAAGCGCGCCTGCGACATCAATAGCATGCTGCGTGGCCAGCACAACCGCGTGCTTGCCGTCCAGGATGTCGATGACATCACCATCGGGCTTTCCGGTGCCGATACCATCTCGATGGCTATGGACGAGATTGTCGACGGTGACATCTCTTACGACGAGGCCCGTTACGAGAAGGCGCTCGGCCACAAGGTTGCTGAAGCCTAAATGGCGGCTCGCGTCTGCCTAGTCCACTATCACGAGGTTGGGCTGAAGGGCAAGAACCGCGCACATTTTGAGCATATCCTCATGGATAACATCAAGGCGGCCTTGGCCGCCTTTTCCGTGAATGCCGTGTCTCGAATTTCCGGTTATATCCTCGTGACCTTTAACGAACATCAGGCCGACGAGGCGGCGCGTGTCATTCGCACCGTTCCCGGCGTTGCCCGTGTGTCTTTGGCGTATCACACCAACCGCGACCCGCAGGAGTACTGCGCCGCCGCCGTGAAGGCGCTGCGCGAGTTTGGTTCCTTCGATTCGTTTAAGGTGCACGCCAAGCGCTCCAATACTGACTATGAGCTCACCTCGATCGATATCAATCGTCAGGTGGGCGAGGTACTGTGTGAGGCCTTCCCCGATAAAAAGGTTCAGATGCACGACCCCGACGCGATGGTGCACGTTCTGGTGGTTCAGGGTAGTGTCTACGTGTATGCGCGCTCCGAGCGCGGCGTGGGCGGTCTGCCGGTGGGTTCTGCCGACAAGGTCGTGACGCTGCTGTCGTCGGGTATCGATTCTCCGGTGGCGACCTGGATGCTCGCGCGTCGCGGCGCGGTGTGCGTGCCGGTGCATTTCTCCGGTCGTCCGCAGACGCCTGATACGAGCGAGTATTTGGTGCAGGACATCATCCGTGCGCTTGAGCCGGGTGTCCAGATCGGCCGCCTGTACGTGGTGCCGTTTGGCGACTGCCAGCGTGAGATTTCGGTCACCTGCCCCAGCAACCTGCGTGTGATCATGTATCGTCGCATTATGTATTCGGTTGCCGAGCGCATTGCGCACATCGAGGGCGCCAAGGCCATCGTTACGGGCGAATCGCTTGGGCAGGTTGCCTCCCAAACGCTTGAGAACATCATGGCCGTCAACGAGGCCGTGAAGATCCCCGTGTTCCGTCCTCTCATCGGTTCGGACAAGCAGGAGATCATCGCGCGTGCTGAGGAGATCGGTACGTTCGATATCTCGACTGAGGCCGCTCCCGACTGCTGCACGCTGTTTATGCCGCGCCGACCCGAGACGCACGCTAAACTCGATGCCGTGCATGAGGCCTGGGAACTGTTTGATCACGAGGAGATGATTGAGCGCCTGCTCAAGCAGACCGAGTACATCGACTTCGAGAGCAACACATATAAGGCCCCTAAGACCTTAAAACGCAAACATTCGGAGCTTGCTCCGCGTGAGATTTACCAAGATTACGAGTAAATTTGTGCATAGACCGACGATGCGCCTGCATCGTCGGTCTTTTGCTATCTGGGCATTTTGCGGCTAAGCGTTCATTTGCTGACGTGTGCCTGAATAAATGGACAGATTTGTGCAAGGTTTTGGTCGGTTTTTGGTTTGACCGCAAAAACCGGTTTTGGGGCGTGGCTGTTGTGGAGCTCCTTTCCTGACACGATGGTGTTGGGAGGTTTTGCTATGGCGCAGCGCGAACAACACGAACGAGTCAAAAAGATGGACCGCTGGGCGGGCAAACTGCTCGGTCATAAGGCAGTGGTGATGGCGATACTGGTCGTCATTGCGATGGCGAGTGGGCTGGCGATGGCGAACCTTGGCGGCGGTGCCGGCGGTGTGTCGTTTGAGCGCACTGATGGTTCGGGCACGTTAGTGGAGCCGGGATCCGGCGATGCTTCGAGCGGAAAGACATCCGAAGGCTCTTCGCCTAAGGCGTCTGCCGCGGCAGAGGTCTATGTCGATGTTGATGGCGCCGTGGTGTCACCCGGTGTATATCGCCTCAAAGACGGGGCGCGGGTGGCTCAGGCGATTGATGCCGCCGGCGGGCTGGCGCCCGAAGCAGACGTTACGGGGCTTAATCGTGCATCCAAGGTCACTGATGGACAAAAAATTCACGTTCCAACGGTAGGGGAGCAGCAGGCGTCCATTGCGGAAGCCGGTGTTGATGGTGGGACTTCCGCATCGTCGGGCGTTAGTGGCGCAACAGGCCTAGTAAACATCAATACGGCAAGCGCAGAAGAGCTGCAGACGCTTTCGGGCATCGGCCCCTCCATGGCCCAGTCGATTATCGATGAGCGGACAAAGAACGGTGCTTTCGCCTCGGTTGACGATCTGATGCGTGTGTCGGGAATCGGCGAGAAGAAGCTTGCCAAAATCAAAGATTGCATCTGCGTATGAGCGCGACCGAGCGCGAGCACGTGATGCCTCCGCGACCCCTGATTCCGTGGACGATGGCCCTGTGTGCCGGCATGTGCGTGAGCTGCGCCTTGGTGCTCAGCATAGCCGCTGATGCGCTGCTGAGGGAGCGGGCGACGGCGGTCGGGCCGCTATGGGCCATTCCCGTTGCGGCAGCGGTTTTCGTTGTGCTGGCTCACTCTTGTGCGCGGCTTGCCCCTTTGAAGCGGTGGCTGTATGCCGCGTCCACCGGTCTCGTGGCGGGAGCGGTCGTCTCGGCGTGGTGGGCTGTGGGTGTGCTCAGCGCCTCGAAGGCGCTCGACGGTCGAGCGGCAAGCGGCCTCGAGTTTGTCGTGCAGGGTGATCCATCCATAAACGACGACGTGTATTCCTATACCTGCGAGGCACGCGCGGACGGTAAGAACTTGGCAACGGTTCGCCTATCGTGTGATCGTGAGCTCAAGGTCGGGGCGCACGTGCGTGTTATCGGTCGCGTTTCGCGTTTTGAGAACGATGCATATGGACGATCGCGCGTGCTCCGAGGCGAGGTGCGTAAGGTTAAAGCCGTTCGGATTGTGTCGGTCGATGAGGGTTCTCCGGGGCCGCTGCTTCGGCTGCGAAATGGGCTGCTTGCGTCCATCGCGCCTGCGACCGACCCGGCGCGTGCGCTCATAGCCGGTGTCGTCTGCGGTCGTTCGGCCGAGCTGCGCGCCCAGCCGGCGGGCGACTGGTTTTCTGTGACGGGAACGGCACATCTTATCGCCGTCTCGGGCAGCCATTTGGCTATCGTGGGGTTTGTAATCGAGGGCGTATTGCAAAAGACTCGGTGCTCACGTGGTCTTCAGCGGGCGATATTGGCGATAACGCTTGTGGGCTACACTGCATTTACGGGCGCGTCTCCCTCGGCCGTGCGCGCGTGCTGCATGGTGTTCGTGACGCTTGTCGTAAACGACGCGGGGCGTCGTCGGCACGGCCTTTCGGCACTCTTCGTAACCATGTCCATCTTTGTGCTACTGCGGCCGACGGTGCTGTTCGAGATGGGCTTTCAGCTATCATGTGCCAGCGTCTTAGCCATTCTGTGCTTTTGCCCCTATGCGACCTATGCTTTGGGTGAGCTGGGTGTGCCATCGGGCGTTGCCAGCGTGTTTTCCGTCACGCTGTGCTCGCAACTGGCGACACTTCCCATTACCATTCCTGCCTTCGGTACATTCTCGCTCATTGCTCCGTTGTCAAATGCGGTCATCGGTCCGGTGGTGAGCGTTCTGCTCGCTGTGTCGATCGTGCTGGCTCCCTTTTCGCTCGTGGGACCGTTGCGGACTTGGGCGCTCGTTGTGCCCATGATTGCCGCCCGTTGCGCGCTGTTCTTCGAGCAGCTGTTTGCCGCCGTGCCGGGTGCATACGTGAGCGTGCCGCCCGATAGCATGTGGATTTACCTATTGCCGTGTTTTCTGGCGGTTCTGCTGGTCTGGTGGCCGCGTCCCCGTGCACGTCCTATGGCGGCGGGGCTTGCATGCCTGATGCTCTTGGCTGCGATTCCGTACGTCTATTGGGATCGATTCGCTCCGCCTTCGGTGACGGTGCTCGATGTGGGCCAGGCCGATGCGATTCTTATCCGCCAAGGCGGCGCAGTAGCTCTCGTCGACTGCGGGCTCGACGAGCGCGTGGTGGCGGCGTTGGTTCGCAATAACGTGCACCATATCGATGCCGTCTTTGTGACGCATTGGGATGAGGACCACTGGGGTGGTTTGCCTGCCGTGCTCGAACAGTTTTCGGTCGGAACGATTGCCGTGGCGGCGGATGCGCTGGAGGATGCTCCTGCCGAGGTATTGAACCGACCCGGCGTGGAGTATCGGCAGGTGCGCCGTGGGGATACGGTCGACATCGGCTCATTTTGCGCCCGCGTGATGTGGCCATTCGAGTCCGTGGATGGCGAGGGAAATGAGGACTCGCTTGTCCTGCTGCTCTCTTATGTTCAGGAAGGTAAGGGCCTGCGAATACTTCTCACCGGTGATGCCGAGCTCGACCAAGAACGGGAATTCGTGCAGGAGGTGGGGGATATCGATGTACTTAAACTTGGGCATCACGGCTCCAAGGTTTCAGTCGATGGTGAGTTGCTGGACGTCCTGAAGCCCGAGCTTTCCCTCGCAAGCGCCGGTGAGGGGAATCGATACGGCCATCCGTCCGATGCCTGCATCGATGCCGTTAAGGAAGCGGGTGGTGTGTTCGCGTGTACCATCGAACACGGCGACATTACCGTCGCACCGACTGCGAATGGCTTTGTGATGCGATGCCAGCGACCGTGACGACGTCGTTGGCGTGTGGTGGGCCCCTGGGCTAGAATGGCACGGAACGAATGCGAAGGCCTGCGGGAGGGGAGCGCAATGTCCGAAACCGGTTTGCTGCCGGCATATCTGATCGTCGGTACCGACGGAGTTAAGCGCGATCACGCCGTCTCGCGTATGAAAGCGCGTCTGGAAAAGTCGGGTATGGTCGAGTTCAACCTCGACGAGCGAGACATGACCAAGGACCCCGATATCGAGTCCATTATCGGATCGCTTAACACCTTTCCGATGGGCAGCGAGTTTCGTCTGGTAATCCTCGATGGCTGCTCAAAGCTCGCCAAGGCGGTCTCGGAGCCGCTCGTTGGGTATCTGGCGAGTCCCAGCCCCACTACGGTCTGCCTCATCATCGCCGACTCACTTGCCAAGAATACGCGCCTGTATAAGGCAATCGCCAAGATCGACAAGAAGGCTATCGTCGATTGCTCGGGTACCAAGCGCTGGGAACTGCCGCGCCGTGTTCAGCAGATGGCGACGCAGCGCGGTAAGTCGATTTCGACGGCGGCCGCCGAGGAGCTCGTCTCGCGTTCGGGCGAAAACACGCGCATGCTCGATAACGACTTGGCTAAGCTTGCCCAGATGGTCGAGGCGCCCCAGATTGAGCTTGCCGACGTTGAGCGCTGGATTGTCCGTACGGCCGAGGTTCAACCCTGGGACTTTCTCAATGCGGTCTCGGCCCGTGACATGCGACGCTCGCTCGAGCTCTTCAATCTACTGCCCGCCAAGAGCTATGTGTGGACTTACACATTGCTGTGCGGCCGCATCCGCGAGCTTATCGTTGCCAAGGCGCTCGAGGCGCGCGGACAGGGTCGTGAGCTGGCCGCAACACTTAAGCTCCAGTCCTGGCAGGTCAAGAATCACCTGACCTGGGCACGTCGCTTTTCGATGGCAGAGCTCGTTGCCGCGCTCGAGGGCGCGGTCGATGTGGAGCTCGCGCTGAAGGGTTCGGCCGATTCTCAGACCGCGCTTTTGCTCTGGATTACGAACATCTTGAGAAAATCGTGATGATACCTGCCTATTTGACAAATTCGTTCTATCCCTTTGAGGGGGAGCGTGCTATAGTAGGCGCTTGCATGACCTCACCGTGTCTCAGAGGTGTCATACATTTTTTGCAAGGAACTCGAAAGGAACTCCAGAAGTGGCAAACATCAAGTCTCAGAAGAAGCGTATCCGCACCAATGAGGCAGCTCGCATGCGTAACAAGGCTGTCAAGTCCGAGCTCAAGACGCTGACCAAGCACGTCCAGTCTGCCGTCGCCGAGGGCGACGCCGAGAAGGCCCAGGCTGCCCTCAAGACCGTCACCAAGCGTCTCGATATGGCTGCCGCCAAGCATGTTATCCACAAGAACCAGGCTTCCAACCGCAAGTCCGGTCTTGCCAAGCTCGTGAACAGCATCAACGCCTAAGTTGTAAATTTCACACCACACAGATTGCGCGCATAAATGGAGCCTGTTTTATGGAACAGGCTCCATTTTTTGTACCGCTCGGGTAAGATAGTCCGCATGAATACTTCAATTGACATTTCCCACATCCGCAACTTCTCAATCGTTGCGCACATCGACCATGGCAAGTCCACGATCAGCGATCGCATCCTCGAGCTCACCCATACCGTCGACGAACGCGACATGGAGTCGCAGCTGCTCGACACCATGGATATCGAGCGCGAGCGCGGCATCACGATCAAGTCCAATGCCGTTCGCGTGTCCTATGACGCCGACGATGGCGAGACGTATCAGTTCAATCTGATCGATACGCCGGGCCACGTTGACTTTACCTATGAGGTCTCGCGCTCGCTGGCAGCCTGTGAGGGCGCGGTGCTCGTTGTCGACGCCACGCAGGGCGTCGAGGCGCAGACCGTCTCCAACGCGACGCTCGCCATGAACGCCAATCTGGACATTGTGCCGGCCATCAACAAGATCGACCTGCCCTCTGCCCATCCCGATGAGGTTAAGACCGAGATCGAGGATGACCTGGCGATTCCTGCCGATGATGCCGTGTGTGTCTCGGGCAAGACCGGCGAGGGCATCCATGATCTGCTGGAGTCCATTGTCTTTTTGATCTCGCCTCCCAAGGGCGATGCAAATGCCCCTCTCAAGGCACTTATTCTGGATTCGTACTTCGACGAGTATCGTGGCGTCGTCGCCACGGTGCGCGTCTTTGACGGCTCCATCAAAAAGGGCGATACCCTGCGCATGATGCAGGCAGAGGGCGACTTTTTGGTCGACGGCGTGGGTGTCAAGCGTCCTGCCGAGACCCCGGTTGACGCGCTGACGGTTGGCGAGGTCGGCTATGTGGTCACGGGCCTGAAGGACCCCGAGGCCGTTCGCGTGGGCGACACCCTTACCTGGGCGTCGAACCCCTGCCCCGAGCCGCTTCCGGGTTACCGCGAGGCCAAGCCCATGGTCTATACGGGCCTGTTCCCAATCGATAACAAGGACTACGAGAACCTGCGTGACGCGCTCGATAAGCTGCACGTTAACGACCCATCGTTGGTGTGGGAGCCCGAGACCTCGGTGGCGCTCGGCTTTGGCTTCCGCGTGGGCTTCTTGGGCCTGCTACACATGGAAGTCGTCAAGGAACGCCTGGAGCGCGAATTCAACCTGGACCTCATTGCCACGAGCCCCTCGGTCGACTATCACGTCTACAAGACCGACGGCGAGATGATCGATGTCCGCAGTCCGCAGGACCTTCCCGAGGCCACGCGCATCGAGCGTATCGAGGAACCCTACCTCAAGGCAAAGATCATCTGCCCGCCTGAGTACACGGGTGCCGTCATGCAGCTCGCCATCGAGCACCGCGGCGTCACGACCGACATGATCCACCTCACGAGCAAATCGGTCGAGATGCGCTTCGATATGCCGCTCGCCGAGCTCATCTTGGACTTCTTTGACCAGCTCAAGAGCCGTACCAAGGGTTATGCCTCGCTCGACTACGAGTTCAACGAGTACCGTCCCTCCGAGCTCGTTAAGCTCGATATCTTGCTTTCGGGCGATGAGGTGGACGCGCTGTCGTTTATCGTCCACAAGGACAAGGCCTATGGCCTGGCCCGTGGCCTGTGCGACAAGCTTAAGGAGATCATCCCGCGTCAGCTGTTCGAGGTGCCCATCCAGGGTGCTATCGGCAACAAGATTATTGCCCGCTCCACCGTCAAGGCGCGTCGCAAGGACGTACTTGCCAAGTGCTACGGCGGCGATATCTCGCGTAAGCGCAAGCTGCTCGAGAAGCAGAAAGAGGGCAAGAAGCGCATGAAGGCCATCGGATCGGTCGAGGTCCCGCAGGAGGCCTTTATGGCGATCCTCAAGGTGGACGAGTAGGTCTATGGTGCTTTCTGAATACAGCAAGCGGCTGCTGGGCGCCTATGCCGAGCAGCCGTTCCTTATGGCTCCCATGGCGGGTGTGACCGACCCTGCCTACCGCATCATGTGCCGCCGCCGCGGTGCCAACCTTGCCTACAGCGAGATGGTGAGCGTGGCAGGCCTTGCCTATGCCAGCAACAAAACGTGGCGCCTGGTGCTGCCGGCCGACGAGGAGCAGCAGATTTGCGTGCAGCTCTTTGGCTCCAAGCCCGATCAATTTGCGAGTGCCGTCGCCGCCGTCGAGGAGCGCGTTGGCGATCGCCTGTCGCTCATCGATATCAATATGGCATGTCCCGCCCGCAAGGTCGTTACCAAGGGCGAGGGCTCGGCGCTCATGCGCACGCCCGACCTGGCGGAGAAGATCGTCGAGGCGACGGTGGGCGCGGCGCACGTGCCCGTGACCGTCAAGATTCGCAAGGGCTTTTATGCTGAGGACCGTAATGCCGCGACGTTTGCCCAGATGCTCGAAGGCGCCGGTGCCGCCGCGGTGGCGGTGCATGGCCGCTGCGCCACGCAGCTCTATACGGGCCAGGCCGATTGGTCGGTCGTCGATGAGGTTGCCGACGCCGTTGAGATTCCCGTGATCGGTTCGGGCGATGTGTTCTCGGCTGAGGATGCGGCGGAGCGTCTGCGCAGCTCCGACGCCCGTGCCGTGTTTATCGCGCGCGGTATCTATGGCAATCCTTGGGTGTTCGGCGATGCTCGCGCCCTTGCGTTCGACGCCACGCCGGTGCCGTCTCGCACCTCGGTCGAGCGTCTGGATGCCCTGCGCGAGCACCTGACGCTTACGCACGAGCTGTTGCCGCTCATGTCGCGTGCCCGTACGTACGCAAGCTGGTATCTCAAGGGCATGCCCCATGCTGCCGCCTGGCGCGCCCAGGTGGTGCGCTGCTCCACATACGAGGAGTTCATGGCGTTGGTCGATGATATCGAGCGCGATGTGGTGGCCTGCGAGGCCGCACTTGCAGCTGGCGAGTCGGTGCCCGCCCATCCGCTGGAGGCCTAAGGGTGGCCGTTACCGCACTGTATGTGCACGTACCGTTTTGCGCTCAAAAATGCCGCTATTGCGACTTTGACTCGCGCAGCTTTGCCCCGTGCGACCTGGACGCTGCGCTCAATGCCTATTTTGAGCAGTTGTATGCGCGGCTCGATGCCTTTGGCAACGCTGGGGCACTCAGGCAGATCCGCACAGTCTACGTAGGCGGCGGCACGCCGTCGCTGGCAGGGGAGCGCCTGGTAGAACTTGCCCGTCGTATCTCCATGTGGTGCAAGCCCGTTGAGTTTACCTGCGAGGCCAATCCCGAGTCGCTGACTGCTGAGCTCGCCACCGCGCTTGCCGAGGCGGGCGTCACGCGCATCTCTCTGGGCGTGCAAACCCTCGACAATACCGAGCTGGCTGCTATTGGCCGCATTCACGATGCTAATCGGGCACTTGCGGCTATCGCGACGGTGAAGGACGCTGGCCTCGATGTGTCGTGCGACCTGATGTGCGGCCTTCCCGGGCAGACGGCCGCAAGCTGGCGGAGCACGCTCGATGGCGTGCTGGCGGCGGCGCCGCATCATGTATCGGTGTACCCGCTCACGCTCGAGGAGGGGACGCCCCTTTATCGCATGGCGTGCCGCGACGAGTCGCTTGAGCCTGATGAGGATTTTCAGGCCGCATGCATGGACGTGGCACGCGAGCTCCTGGGTGCGGCCGGTTATCACCCCTATGAGGTGGCAAGCTATGCGCTCGACGGCCATGAGTGCGCCCATAACATTGCCTACTGGACCGGACGGGGCTACCTGGGCCTGGGTCGTTCTGCCGCGGGTATGCTCGATGCCGAGGATTTCGACCGTCTTGCAGGTTTGTTCCCCGGCGTGTCTGCTCGAGGCGATGCGTACCGTGTGCGTCTGGTGCAACGCGACGATGACGCGACGGCGTTCGAGGCCGAATATCTGTCGCAGCGCGAGGCTGTCGCCGAAGACTTGATGCTCGCTTGTCGCATGACGCGCGGTGTTGCGTCCGACCTGTTGGCTCGTGCAGCTTGCGTCATCCCAACGGGCGAGCTGGCAGCTGCCTGCGATCGTGCGCTCGAATTGGATCTTGCCACTTGGGTGCCCGAGACGCTCTGGGGTCATGAGGGACTCTTCACTACGGCAGATGTCGTCGCGGGCCATGTTCGAGCTCGTCTGGCGCCGACCCATCTGGGCTGGCTCGATGGAAATGTTCTGTTCGAGCTGTTTTGGGATCTAGCTTAGGCCGCTCGGGTAGAATTACCGGAATATATACGCTGCTGTGAGCAGGAGGTTGCCGCGCATGGCGACGATGAACGAAAAAGATTACTACGAGATTCTGGGTGTCTCCAAGGACGCCACCTCGCGTGATATTCAAAAGGCCTTCCAGCAAAAGGCCCGTAAGCTCCATCCGGACGTCAACAAAGAACCGGATGCCGAGGAAAAGTTTAAAGAGGTTTCCGAGGCCTACGCCGTGCTTTCGGATGAGCAAAAACGTGCGCGCTACGACGCCATGCGATCTGGCAATCCCTTTGCCGGTGCTCCTACGGCTTCGCCCTATGGTGGCGGCTACGCCGGCAGCACGGGCTATGGCAATCCCTTTGAGGGCGGCTTTCCCTTTGGTGGCGCCTGGGGCCAGCAGCGTCGCGGGCAGGCTGCCTACAATCCCGAGAACGGCGCCAACGTGGTCGTCGATATCAAGCTCGACGCCAAGGAGGCCAAGAGCGGTGCCCACAAGACCGTTCGATATACCCGCTTTGACACCTGCGGGCATTGTGGCGGATCGGGCTCCGTTTCTTCAGAGCATGCCCACACCTGTCCGAGCTGCGGTGGCCGCGGCCACATCGACGTCGACCTGTCCTTCCTGTTTGGTGCGGGCACGTTCCAGTCGGTCTGCCCCGAGTGCGGCGGTTCCGGTAAGGTCGTGGCCGACCCCTGCCCCGATTGCGGTGGCAGCGGGCGAACCCGTGTGACCTCCGAGCAGACGATTGAGTTTCCTGCCGGCACGCACGATGGCGACGAGGTCCGCATTAGCGGCATGGGCCACGCAGGCACTAACGGTGCCGCGGGCGGCGACCTGGTCGGCCGCGCCCATGTTGAGGCCGAGCGCTTGGAAGGCAAAGCTCGTACTGGCTTTTACCTGATGGGCATTGTGGCGCCGTTTTTGGTGCTGTCGGCCATCTCGGGCGTGTTCTCGGCCTTTGCCATGATGTGCTTTATTCCGTTTGCCATGGGCCTGTTCATGGTGCTCTCGGACGGCGTGCTTCATCGCAGCCTGCTGTGGTGGAAACGCGGCGCGATGCAGTTTGCCAACGGTTTTGCCAACGGCTTCATGTTCGCACTCGTGTCGGTTTGGTTTGCGAGCTGCTCGCAGCGTGCCATGCTTTCGCCGTACGGAATGTACTAACATCAAACCCTCTGTTTGCGGCCGCCCCAGCTTGGGTATAGGACGCACTGTGACAATAATGAAAGTCGGAAGGATTCGGTCGTGTCGGAAAATAGGGATTACTACGAGGTACTTGGCGTCGAAAAGGATGCCGACGCGCGGACGATTAAGCGCGCGTTTCTAAAGAAGGCCCGTACCGTACACCCGGACGTTTCGGACGACCCCGAGGCCGAGGCCAAGTTCAAAGAGCTCAACGAGGCATATTCCGTTCTTTCCGATGAGCAGAAGCGTTCAAACTACGACCGCTACGGCACCGCGGACGGCCCTGGTGGTTCGGGCTATGTCGACATCAACGATATCTTTGGTGGCATGGGCATGGACGACCTGTTCTCGTCGTTTTTTGGCGGCGGTGCCGGTGGTGGTGCCCGCAGCCGTCGTGAGCGTCGTCGCGGACGTGACATGGCCATCTCGCTTTCGGTGACGCTCGAGGAGGCGGCGCTCGGCTGCAAAAAGACGATCAGCTATGATCGCCTTGCTCCTTGCGAGGACTGCAACGGTACCGGTAGGGCCGAGGGTGCACAGGAAAAGCAGTGCAGCCGTTGCCACGGCACGGGCTATGTCACGACGGTCCAGCGTTCGTTCTTGGGCCAGGTCCAGTCCTCTTCGCCTTGCCCCGACTGCCACGGCGAGGGCACGGTCATCGATCATCCCTGCGAGACCTGCGATGGTCAGGGCCGCACGCCTTCCCACGAAAAGATCGACATCGATATTCCCGCCGGCGTTTCGACCGGCCGCCAGCTGCGCGTGAGCGGCTTTGGCGAGGCCGGCCTTCGCGGCGAGCCCTCGGGCGACCTGATCGTCAACGTTCGCGTCGCCGACCACGAGCGCTTTAAGCGCAACGGCGACGACCTGTACCTCGTGAGCGATATCTCGATTGCGCAGGCGGCTCTCGGCTGCGAGATCGAGGTCGAGGGCATTATGCCTGACGAGGTCGTTAAGGTCACGGTCCCCGCCGGCACGCAGTACGGCGACACCGTGAGCGTCGGTAACTTCGGCATGCCCCGCATTGGCGGTGGCGGCTCGCGTGGCCGCCTGGTCGTTCAGCTGCGCGTGCTCGTTCCCACGAGCCTTTCGGCCAAGCAGCGCGACCTGCTCGAGGCCTTCGCCGCCGAGTCCGGCGACGACGTCGCTCCCGGCAAGAAATCGGTTACCGATCGCATCAAGAGTGCCCTCGACGACATCCTCGATTAAGGAGCCCGCGTGCTCGCACCCCATATCTCTGTTGTCAACCTCGGCTGCCGCGTCAACCGGGTTGAGTCTGACCGTATCACTGCCGATCTTATGCGCCTGGGCTTTGCTATTGTGGAGCCCCAGGATGCCGATCTGATCGTAATCAATACCTGTGCCGTGACGGGCGAGGCCGAGGCTAAGACCCGCAAGGCCGTCCGTCATGCGCTGGCCCATCCAAACGAGCCTTATGTGCTCGTGACCGGTTGCGTGGTCAATTTGCATCCCGAGGAGCTGTTGGAGCTCTCGGATCGCGTGATCGCCGAGCCGTCCAAGATTGATGTCGCCGAACGTGTCTGCGAGGTGCTGGGCGTTGAGTCCGATAGCGTTCCCGCCTGCAGCGATGGCGAGGTGGTCGATGCGCTCGGTCGCTCTCGCCTGGGCGTGAAGATCCAGGACGGCTGCAACCATCGCTGCACCTATTGCATTGTGTGGAAGGCGCGCGGCCCCGAGCGCTCCGTGCCCGTCGAGTCCGTGCTTGAACAAGTTCGCGAGGCCCAGGAGGCCGGCGTGCCCGAGGTGGTGCTGACCGGTGTGAACCTGGGTGCCTACGATGGCAAGAGCGCGACCGACGAGCATGTCGAAATCGATGAGCTGCTCGAGGCCATCATGGAGCGCACGACTATTGCGCATGTGCGCATTTCCTCGGTCGAGCCCATGGATATCTCTGAGCGCCTGCTTAAGGTTATGGCGCGCTATCCGCAGCGTATCGCCCCGTTTTTGCACCTGCCCGTGCAGTCCGGCTGTACGGCGACCCTGCATCGCATGGGTCGTCCCTATAGCGCGGAGGCCTTTGAGGACACGGTGCGTATGATTCGCGCCAACTTGCCCCAGGCGTCTCTTTCGTGCGATGTCATCGTCGGTTTTCCTGGTGAGACGGACGAGGAGTTCGAGGAGTCGCTGGCGCTGTGCCGCCGTGTGGGTTTCTCGCGTATGCACGTGTTCCGCTACAGCAAGCGTCCCGGTACCCTTGCTGCCGACATGCCCGACCAGGTGCCGCCCGAGGTTATGGCCGAGCGCAGCCGTCGTATGCGAGATACGGCGCAGGAGCTCGCTATTGCCGATGCTCGTCGTCGCGTGGGCACTGTCGAGCGTGCCGTGCTCGAGTATGGTGACAACCTGACGCTCGGTTCGTTCCATCATGCCCGTCTTGACGATACCTGTGGACTTACAGCCCCGTGCCTGCTCGATGTTGCTATCATCGGAGTCGATGATTCCGGCTTGGTCCATGCGCGCAGGGAGGTCCATGGAAGCCTCGAAGATTAGACTTACCGTTCCCGAGGGAATTGATCCCTCGTGCGTTTTGGGCGCCGGCGACGGCGTCCTTCGTGCACTCGAGAGCTTGGTTCGCGCCCATGTGGTCGCCCGTGGCGATTGCATCGCCGTGAGCGGTGACCCGGACGAGGTCGAACTCGTGGCTCGCTTTTTCGAACATGCTTTTCGCGAGGCGGCGGCCGGTCGTACCCTGTCTGCCGACGATGTCTCTCGCTGCCTGGCCGTCTTGCGCGATGGTGAGCACGAGGCTACGTCGCTTCGCGATGACGTGCTGCTTTCGTATCGCGGTCGCGTCATTCGCCCCAAGACGCTCGGGCAAAAGCGCTATGTGGATGCCATTCGCTCGCATACCATCACCTTTGGCTTGGGTCCTGCCGGTACCGGTAAGACCTATCTGGCCATGGCGCTCGCCGTTGCCGCGCTCAAGCGCCATGAGGTGGGCCGTTTGATCTTGACGCGTCCTGTTGTCGAGGCGGGGGAGAACCTGGGCTTTTTGCCTGGCACCCTCGAGGAAAAGATCGATCCGTACATGCGTCCGCTCTACGACGCCCTTTTTGACATGATGGATCGCGAGCGCACCGATGAGCTTATGGAGCGCGGCGTGATCGAGATCGCCCCGCTTGCCTATATGCGCGGTCGTACGCTGAGCGATGCTTTCGTGGTGCTCGACGAGGCGCAAAATACTACGCCCGAGCAGATGAAGATGTTCCTGACACGCCTTGGATTCAACTCCAAGTTCGTGATTACCGGCGACCTCAGCCAGCGCGACCTGGTGGGTCGTCGTGGTGGCTTGGCGGATGTTGAGAAGATTTTGGGCCGTGTCGACGATGTGGCGTTTGCACACCTGGAGCGCGCCGACGTGGTGCGCCATGCCCTAGTGGGTCGTATCGTTGAGGCATATGATGCTTATGATGACGTGCGCGAGCAGCGCTCGCGCGACCGAAAGGAGTCCCGTTGAGTGTATTGATCAGCAACGATGCTGAGCTCGATACGCTGCTCGACGCGCAGGAGGTGGAGCACATCTGCGAGGTTGTGCTTGCCGCCGAGGGCGTTGAACGTGAAGTCGAGATTTCCCTTTCGTATGTCGACGAGGACGAGATGCACGAGCTCAACCACGAGTGGCGTGGCATCGACCGCACCACCGATGTGCTCTCGTTTGAATGCGACTCGGCCTTTGACGAGGATATTCCCGCCGACGAGACGCTCGAGCTCGGCGATATCATCTTGGCCCCGCAGGTCATTGCCCGTCAGGCCCCCGGCTTTGGCAATAGCCCTGCCGACGAGTGCCGCCTGATGCTCGTACACGGCATGCTACACCTGCTGGGGTATGACCATATCGAGGACGACGAGGCCGAGGTCATGGAGGCCCGCGAGGACGCTATCCTGCGCGATCTGGCGCTCGAGCGCGGCGAGGACCCCAAACTCGTTCACGTCGGCCCCATCACCAATCATGCCCACGACTAGGAGCCGCTTATGATTCCCGGATCGAACAAGGACCATCCGTCCTTTTTAAAGTCGTTCTCCTACGCCATGGAGGGCTTCGTCACCGCCGTCAAGACCGAGCGCAACATTAAGGTTATGCTCGTAGCGGGCGTGTGCACCATCATTGCCGGCTGCATCGTGGGGCTCGACATTGCCGAGTGGGCCACGATTATCATCTGCTGCGGCCTGGTGATTCACGGCGAGCTGTGCAATACCGCCATGGAGGCCATTGTCGATCTGGCGACCCAGGAGCTCCATCCGCTGGCAAAACGCGCCAAGGACATCGCCGCCGCCTCGGTATACGTACTTTCAATCACCGCCGCGATTGTGGGCTTGCTGGTATTTGCCCACGCGCTCGGCTTTATTTAGAAAGGGATTCCCTTGTCCGACAATATGCAGCCTATCGATGAAATTTTGGACGACGAGTCCCCGGATGCTAAGGCGACCGAGGCCTATGAGGAAGCCGAGGAGTTCGACCCGTTTGAGGGCATGAGCGACGAGGAACTCGACGCCCTGTGCGACGAGGACGACAGCCTCGCGGGCTTTGGCGACGTTGAGCCCGGTTTCCGCAGTGGCTTCGTGGCCTTGGTCGGCCGCCCCAACGCCGGTAAGTCAACGCTGCTCAACGCCTGCTATGGCAAAAAGGTCGCCATCACCTCGCCGGTGGCCCAGACGACCCGCCGTCGCATGCGCGCCGTCGTCAACCGCCCCGGCTACCAGCTGGTCTTTGTCGATACCCCGGGTATCCACAAGCCCAAGGACGGTCTTGGGTCCGAGCTCAACAAGAGCGCGCTGTTCGAGCTGAACGATGTCGATGTTGTCGCGTTTTTGATTGATGCCACTAAACCGATCGGCAGGGGAGACGCCTGGGTTGCCGAGCGTGTCAAGAATGCCCGTTCCAAGAAGGTCCTGGTGCTCACCAAGGCCGATGAAGCCGACCCCGCACAGGTCATGGAGCAGCTTAAGGCCGCCCACGAGCTTATGGAATATGACGACGAGATCGTGACGTCGTCGGTCAAGAACTTTAACGTCGATGCCTTCATCGAGACCGTTGCGCACTTTTTGCCCGAGGGTCCGCGTTGGTTCCCCGAGGACATGGGTACCGACGCTTCCGATGAGACGCTCGTTGCCGAGTTTGTGCGCGAGAAGGTCTTGCGCCGCACCCGTGATGAGATCCCGCACTCCGTGGGCGTGATTTGCGATGCGCTTGAGCAGACCAAGAAGGTGCTGCGCGTGCACGCCACCATTTACGTCGAGCGCGAGGGCCAAAAGGGCATCATCATCGGCAAGGGCGGCGAGATGATCAAACATATCGGCATTGACGCCCGTCGCGACCTTGAGCGCATCTTTGGCACCCAGGTCTTTTTGGAGCTGGACGTGAAGGTCAAGGCCGGCTGGCGTGACGACGAGGCCCAGATTCGCCGCTTTGGCTATAACGCCGAGGATTAGGGACACGCGGCGCGAATGGCAGGTTCTCGTACATATCGCACGAAAGTGCTCGTGCTCGATAAGACGAAGCTCAAAGAGACGGACCTGATCCTGACGATGCTTGACGAGCGGGGTCGGCAGGTTCGTGCCGTGGCAAAGGGCGCCCGCAAACCCGGCGGACGCCTGGCTGCGCGCTGCGAGATGTTCTGTACCGTTGATCTGCTGCTTGCGCATGGACGGTCGCTCGACGTGGTTTCCCAGGCCGAGCTTATGGAGGCGCCGCTCGGCGCTGCTCCCGATTACGAGATGACATGCGCCGCAAGCGCGATCGCCGAGGTCGCGCGCGTGTGCTCGTTCGAGGACGCCGAGGACCCGTTTACCTTTGCCATAACGCAGCGAGCGCTTGCCCTGGTGGGCAGCGGGCTCGACGCGGCGCATATGGATCTACTTGTGGCGGCATATGTCTTTAAGCTGCTGTCGCACGTTGGCTATCGACCCGATTTTTCGGCCTGCGTGCTGTGCGGAGACCCCATGCTGTCGTATTTTTCGCCCCAGGCGGGCGGTCTCATGTGCGGGTCGTGCGCGTCGAGCGTTCCGGGTGCTGAGCTGGTGTCGACCGGTGAGGTCGCGTGGCTGCGCGCCCTCATGTCCATGACCTTCGATGTGCTTATGACCGAGAGGATCGACCCCCATACAGCAGCTTTTTTGCTCGGGCTTTCGCATGTGTGGGCGGCGACGCATACCGACCAGCGCCTCCGTGCGATGGAATTCATGTTGGGTCGGTGATGATGCGCATGGGCGGTCTGCTTGTGGTAACATACTGACCTGTTGGTACCTCGACCTTGGTTGCTCGCTCCACCGGCGGCCTCCCAGTCCGAGGCGAATCGAGTCGCCCGTGGGCGACGCAAAACGAAAGGTGAAACAATGACTGTTTCCAAAGAGCGCAAGGCGGAGCTGACTGCCCAGTTCGGTAACACCCCGGTCGATACCGGCAACCCCAAGGTTCAGGTCGCCATCCTGACCGAGCGCATCAAGGAGCTGACCGAGCACATGAAGTCCCACCAGAAGGACTTCCACACCCGTCGTGGCCTGCTCATGCTCGTCGGCCGTCGTCGTCGTCTTCTCTCCTACATCAAGAAGAACGACATCGTCGAGTACCGTGAGCTCATCAAGGCTCTGGGCATCCGCGACAACATCCAGTAGGATTTGTACATGCAAGGAGCGTCCTGCGCAGCGGGGCGCTCTTTTTGTGTAAGGGCGTGAACAATCACGCTCTGAAGCGTGGCGGGGGCAGGGGGCCCGCGTCACATGAGGAGCCTGCAGGCAAGGGGCCTGCGGGGTAAAGGAGAACAATGACACTCGTATCCAAGACCTTTGAGCTGTACGGCAAGACCTACACCTTTGAGTCGGGCGAGCTTGCCAAGCAGGCCACCGGCGCCTGCCTGGTCAAGCAGGGCGACACCACGATGCTCGACACCGTGGTTGTCTCCAAGGAGCGCAAGAACTACGACTTTTTCCCGCTGACCGTCGACTTCAACGAGAAGATGTACGCAGCCGGCCGCATCCCGGGTGGCTACCTCAAGCGTGAGGGCCGTCCCAGCGAGAAGGCCACGCTCACCGCGCGCATGATCGACCGTCCGATTCGCCCGAGCTTCCCGGACGGCTTCCGCAACGAGGTGCACATCGTCGCTACCTCGCTCGTCGCCGACCAGGTCAACCCCTTTGACGTCATCAACGTCATGGGTGCTTCCCTGGCCATGACGCTCGGCGGCGTGCCCTTCGAGGGCCCGCTTGCCTGCGTGCGCATCGGCCGCAACGTGGAGACCGGCGAGTTTATCGTTAACCCCACCTATGAGGAGCGCGAGAACTCCGATCTGGACCTGGAGCTGGGCGGCTCTGCCGACTTCATCTCGATGGTCGAGGCCGGCGCCGAGGAGATCTCCGAGGACGACATGCTCGCCGCCATGAAGTTTGGCCAGGAAGCCCTTGCCGCCTTCTGCCAGGCCCAGGACGAGTTCGTTGCCGAGTGGGAGCAGGTCAATGGCGCCATCGTCAAGAAGGAGTACCCGCTCGACCAGCCCGTCGAGGAGGTCCAGGAGCGCATCTTCGCCCACTACGACGAGATGGCCGCCGCCCTTCGCGACGCCGACAAGCTCTCCCGTATCGGTAAGGTCGAGGCTCTGAAGGAGTCCATCCGTGCCGAGTTCACCGAGGAGGAGCAGGCCGCTTGGGAGCGCGAGATCCCCGTGGCGCTCAAGAAGCTCGAGAAGAAGGCTATGCGTACCATGGTCGTCGAGACCGGCGAGCGCGTCGACGGCCGTGCCGCCGATGAGATTCGCCCCATCATGGTGAAGGATAACTACCTGCCGCTCGTTCACGGCTCCGGTCTGTTCCAGCGTGGCCAGACCCAGGTGCTTTCCGTCCTGTCGCTCGGTATGCTCAACGAGGGCCAGCGTCTGGATACCATCGAGCCCACCGAGGGCAAGCGCTACATGCACCACTACAACTTCCCGCCGTTCTGCACCGGCGAGACCGGCCGCATGGGCAGCCCCAAGCGCCGCGAGATCGGCCACGGCAACCTGGCCGAGCGCGCTTTGCTTCCGGTGCTCCCCGACGAGAACGAGTTCCCCTACGCCATCCGCGTGGTCTCCGAGGTCATGGAGTCCAACGGCTCCTCTTCGATGGCCTCGACCTGCGGCTCCACGCTCGCCCTTATGGACGGCGGCGTGCCCATTAAGCGCCCGGTCTCCGGTATCGCCATGGGCCTGATCCAGGAGGAGGGCAAGACCGTGGTCCTGTCCGACATCCAGGGTCTCGAGGACTTCCTTGGCGACATGGACTTTAAGGTCACCGGCACCACCGAGGGCATCACCGCCCTGCAGATGGACAACAAGGCCACCGGCCTCACCTTCGACATCCTGGCCCGCGCTCTGCAGCAGGCCAAGGAGGGTCGCGCCTTCATCCTGCAGAAGATGCTCGATGTGATCCCCGAGCCGCGCCACACCACGCGCAGCACTGCTCCGCGCATCGTTTCCATCCAGGTTCCGACCGACAAGATCCGCGACGTCATCGGTTCCGGCGGTAAGGTCATCCGCGGTATCCAGGACGAGACCGGCGCCTCGGTCGACATCCAGGAGGACGGCACCGTCTTTGTCGGCGGCACCGGCGAGTCCGTCGACCAGGCCGTCGAGCGTATCAAGCTCATCATCAAGGTTCCCGAGCCGGGCGAGGAGTACACCGGTCGCGTGGTCTCCATCCAGCCCTTCGGCGCCTTCGTCAACCTGCTGCCCGGTAAGGACGGCCTGCTGCACATCTCCCGCGTCGCCAAGGGCCGCGTGGAGAAGGTCGAGGACGTCCTCAACGTGGGCGACGAGGTCAAGGTCGTCGTCATCGAGGTCGACGACCGTGGCAAGATCTCGCTCGATCGTCTTGACAAGCCTGAGGCCCCGGCTCGCGCCGAGGGTGCCTCCGAGGGCGACGGCGAGCACTTCCAG